>CAYYWI010000017.1:5007-30824 GCA_964475375.1 uncultured Dehalococcoidia bacterium | reverse complement strand
AAGTCGATCGTCACAGTACCTGATGCCGTTGTAGTAACCGAAGAGACCACCCAGGACCGGAACGTCATCCTAAAGCTGCAGGTTGCTCCGGAAGACCGGGGCAGAGTTATCGGCAAGCAGGGGAGAGTTGCTGAAGCAATGCGCACCCTCTTACGAGTGGCGGCAATCCGAGAAGGCGTTCGAGTTCAACTGGAGATTCTCTAGTCCAGAGCTGATCTTACCCTAGGTTTCGTATTCCTACTTCCTAACGGGTGATCCTCTCTTTCCTCTTTTTGCGTTCACTGACCTTCAAGCGAGCCAAAGATCTTCTGAGAGCTGCCTCAGCTGTTGCCTGTTCCGCAGCACTTAGAGGCTGTTTCATCCGTTCCTGAGCACGCTTCATAGCCGCTTCTGCTCGAGCAGAGTCAATATCATCAGCGTGTTCAGCGGCATCAGCTAGAATGACCACCTTCTCGTCCAACACCTCAAGGTAACCGCCGCTGATTGCCATGAATGTCTCTTCCCCGCCAACCCGGAGACAAAGCTCCCCGGGCTCAAGCATGGTCATGAATGCTGCATGGTGCGGCAGTATAGTGAACTGTCCCACTTTTCCAGGAGCGATAATAGCATCCACTTCACCCGTAAATACCGGGCTTTCGGCAGTCACAATCTCCAGCTTCAGCGTCGCCATAATTACATCCCCAGTCGTCTGGCCTCTTCGATGGCATCCTCTATGGTTCCGACCATGAAGAATGCCTGTTCCGGCAGAGCATCGTGTTTGCCCTCCAGGATCTCCTTGAAGCCGCGCACTGTCTCCTTGATCGGCACGTACTTGCCCTTCCTGCCGGTAAACTGTTCAGCCACAGACATGGGCTGGGACAGGAATCTCTGGATGCGGCGAGCCCGCGCCACAGTGAGCTTGTCTTCTTCCGATAGCTCTTCGATGCCAAGGATGGCTATGATATCCTGGAGTTCCTTGTATCTCTGCAGGACCTTCTGTATGCCCCGGGCCACAGCGTAGTGTTCCTCACCGACTATCTTTGGGTCGAGAATACGAGATGTGGAAGACAGAGGATCCACGGCAGGATACAGACCCAGGTCTGCAATGGACCTCTCCAGTGCGATTACGGCATCAAGATGGCCCATGGTAGTCACAATGCCCGGATCAGTGTAGTCATCGGCAGGAACGTAGATAGCTTGGAATGAGGTGATAGAACCCTTCTTTGTGGAAGTGATTCTCTCCTCCAACTCACCCACCTCAGTGGACAGCGTCGGTTGATAACCTACGGCTGACGGCATTCGTCCCAGTAGAGCCGAAACCTCCATGCCGGCCAACACGTACCGGTAGATATTGTCGATGAAAAGCAGAACGTCCTGTCCTTCGACATCTCTGAAATACTCAGACATCGTCAGGCCGGTCAAAGCAATTCGCGCCCTCACTCCAGGGGGTTCGTTCATCTGCCCGAACACAAGCGCCGTTTTTGCGATAACACCCGATGCTTTCATTTCCGCCCAGAGGTCATTGCCTTCACGGGACCGCTCGCCTACCCCGGCAAATACAGACACACCGCCATGGACGGTAGCGATATTATGAATCAATTCCTGAATGACGACGGTCTTGCCCACACCGGCACCACCGTAGGCCCCGATTTTACCGCCCTTGGTGAACGGAGCAATAAGGTCAACAACTTTCAGGCCCGTTTCCAGGATCTGAGTGCTTGTTTCCTGCTGGTCATAGGGGGGTGATGCCCGGTGAATCGGCCACTTCTGCTCCGCTTTCACTGCGCCCAGATTGTCCAGAGGCGCCCCCAGTACGTCAAACAGCCGGCCAAGGGTGGCATTGCCCACCGGCACGGCAATCGGAGCGCCAGTATCGATCGCCTCGATGCCGCGCTCAAGACCTTCCGTGGGCATCATGGACAAACATCTGACCCAGTTATTCCCGATATGATGTTCAACCTCAAGGACTATATTGCCTTCCTTGCGCGGAATCTCGATTGCGTTGTACAGAGCCGGCAACTCCTCAGGGGGAAACTCAATATCAACAACTGTTCCAATTACCTGAGCTACTCTTCCCTTGCCCATGTGTAACTACCTCCTAGGCTATTGCCTCTGCCCCGCCTGTAATGTCAAGCAGTTCCTTGGTTATCATCTCCTGCCGAGCCTTGTTGTACATCAGCGTCAATTCCTGAACCAGTTCGTTCGCATTCTCACTGGCGTTGCGCATGGCCACCATCCTGGCAGACTGCTCGCTGGCAATCGACTCCAGAACAGCATGATACACCTGCATCTCAACGAACCGAGGAAGCAATTCGGCCATTACTTCTTTGCGCGCCGGTTCGTAGATGTACTCGATCACAGCTTTTCGCTCACTCTTCGCCGGCTCCACCGGCAGCAACTGCTGCAGCACAGGCCGCTGCGTCATAGTGGTAACGAACCTGCTGTAGGCCAGATAGACCACGTCGCAATACTTGTTGGAGTAGTCATCTATGACGATCTTGGATATCGGCAGCGTATCGAGCAGAGAAGGTTTGTCACCGATTCCGGTGAACTCCGCTCTGACTTCGCGGCCATATCGCATCATATAGTCCCGACCTTTTCGCCCAACAGTAATCAGAACCGATGGAACGTCCCGCTGGCTTGTGTCAAGAATGAAATTTCCTGTGCTCCGGTTCATGTTGGCATTGAGGCCGCCGCACAGACCGCGATCAGGCGTAATATGTATGATCTCGATCCTTTTCACCTCACGCCTGTCCAGCAAAGGATGGCCACCCGCTCCCTGCTGTGCCACCAGATCAGCCAGAACCTGCTGTATCTTTTCCGCATAAGGTCGGCCAGCCAAGTCACGCTCCTGCGCCTTCTTCATCTTGGACGTGGCAACCATCTCCATAGCCTTCGTGATCTTAGCAGTGGATTGTATGCTGCGTATGCGCCGGCGTATCGTGCGTAGATTAGCCATTCTGCGTCATCTGCTCCAGCGTTACACTTTCTCTATCCGATATCAAAGCGGGCTTATGATCTACTTCGCGCCGCCCTGCTTGAACTCTACGATAGCCTTCTTAAGCGACTCTTCGATCTCAGGGCTGACATCCTTGGCACTGGCGATGGCCTTACCTACCTCAGGATGATGGGTATCCATGAACTTATGCAGATCGGCCTCAAAGGCTGACACGTTGTCCACAGCCACATCATCAAGGTAACCATTGGTCAGCGCGTACAGGATCATGATCTCCTTCTCCAATGGCAGCGGAGAATACTGCGGCTGCTTGAGGAACTGAGTGCTTCGCTGTCCTCTTTCCAACTGCGCCTTCGTCGCCTTATCAAGGTCTGCGGATCCGAACTGGGCAAAGGCTGCCAGTTCACGATACTGCGCCAACTCAAGCTTGAGCTTGCCGGCCACCTTTTTCATGGCCTTGGTCTGCGCCGAGCCGCCCACACGGGACACCGACGTACCCGCGTTCAGGGCCGGGCGGATGCCGGCGTTGAACAGATCGGTCTCCAAGAATATCTGGCCATCGGTAATCGAAATGACGTTCGTCGGAATGTAACCCGACACGTCACCCATCTGTGTTTCGATGATAGGGAGAGCGGTCAGGGAGCCGCCGCCAAATTCCGGCGACAGTTTCGCTGCCCTCTCCAGCAAGCGGCTGTGAAGATAGAACACGTCTCCAGGATATGCCTCACGTCCCGGCGGACGCCGCAGCAGCAACGAAATCTGACGGTATGCCCAAGCATGTTTGCTCAGGTCGTCATAAATCACCAAGGCGTCCTTGCCCTGTTCCATGAACTCTTCACCCATGGCGCAAGCAGCGTAAGGACAGATGTACTGGATAGGAGCGGAGTCGGAGGCGCCGGCAACCACAACAATGGAGTGTTGCATGGCACCATGAGCCTCCAGCGTAGCCACAAGCTGAGCCACTTTAGAGACCTTCTGACCAATGGCTGCGTAGATGCAGATCAGGTTTCCACCCTTTTGGCTAATCATGGTGTCGATACAAATAGCCGATTTCCCAGTGAAGCGGTCACCGATGATCAATTCACGCTGACCCCGGCCGATGGGTATTACCGCATCTATGGCCTTGATTCCTGTGTGTACTGAGACATTAACCGGCGCTCGAGTAACAACGTTGGGAGCTATCCTTTCCATCGGGCGTACCTTGTCATACTTTATCGGCCCCTTGCCATCAAGAGGGCGACCCAGAGGATCAACCACGCGGCCGATAAGGCCAGTGCCAACCGGCACTTCAAGGATACGTCCGGTGCAACGCACCTCGTCACCTTCCTTGATCGCCAGCGGGTCACCAAGAATGACTGCGCCTACTCCATCCTCTTCCAGGTTGAGGGCCAGTCCCATGATGTCATGCGGGAATTGAAGCAGTTCGTTGGATTTGGCACCGGAAAGCCCATGAATGCGAGCCAACCCGTCGGCCACCTCCACAACAGTACCTACATCCACCATTGTGACGGCGGTACCAAATTGCTGTATCTGCTGCTTAATTACCGCAACAATATCATCACTACGTGTAGCCATCTATCTCACCTCCAACCCGGATTACGCAGGCACCACCAAGGTAAAACTCGAATCCGGCTAAGCCATGCTCCTTCTCAACTCCTGGAGCCTCGTGCGAGCGCTGGCATCGACTAGCTTGTCTCCCAGCCTGGCAACAAAACCACCAAGTATTTCCGGATCAACGCTGAGTTCAAGCATAATCTTCTTGCCTGAAAGCGAAGCCAGACCCTTGCCCACCTTTTCTGCTTCCCTGTCACTTATGGGTGTAGCAGTCGTTACTTCAGCCAACTCTAAGCCACGGTAAGAATTCAAAAGGCGTTTGTATTCAGACTCAAGGCTGTGAACTAACTGAAGCCGATTCTTGAACACCAGCAGGTATGCCAAGTTCATGGCCATTGGCGACATCCCTTTCAGTCCACGGTCCAGCAGATCTTTCTTCTTGTCCCAACTCACCTTCGGGTTCGCCAGGATGTTTGAAATCTGTGCATCTCCGAGGATTACCGCCATCATCTCAAGGTCGGTCTGCCACTTGTCTAGTTGATTGGTCTCAACCGCAATCTCAAAGACCGCCTGAGCATGTCGCTTGCCTGATACACCTTTAGCCATCGTTCTAGTTCAACTTGCTTTTCTTGGAGGCCAAACCCTCCTCCAGCACCTTCTCTATCAGTTTCTCATGAGCTTTCTTGTCCAGTGATTGTTCGATCACCTTCTCTGCAGCCAGTACCGCCAAGTCCGCGAACTCCCGGCGCAGTTTATTGAAGCTTTCTTCTCTGTCACTTGCAATCTGAGTTTGAGCCTTAAGGACGAGTGCCTCAGCTTCCTTGCGTGCCTCAGCCTTGGCCTCTTCCTTCACTCTCTCGGCAGTCTGTGCAGCCTGAGCTATGAGGGCCTGACCTTCTTTGCGTCCGGCCTCAACCTGGGCCTTGACAGACTCCTCCGCGCGCACCGACTCCTCCTTTATCTGCTCGGCCTTCTCCAGACTCTCCTTTATTTTGGCCGCCCGTTCGTCAAGTGTCTTGGTGATCGGCTTGTAGAGAACAAACGTTAGCAAGCCAAACAGGATGAAGAAGTTTATCATGAAGGCTACTAGATACGGCAAACTTATTCCGAGCATTTCACCTCCTCCTCAAGGCATCGGCCGGCCCACTCACCAGACTTAGAGACCCTTTGAGAGAACCAACAGGGCGATCGCACCGGCAAACAGCATCGCCGACACCAAGGCCACAGACACAAGGATTACCAGGGACATCGGAAAACCGTCGTTTCCCATAATTCCTCCTCACTCGATACCTTGCAGTAGCTACTAGGCCACCATTGCAAGGATGATTGACACAATGAGAGCATAAATACCGACGGCTTCAGTAAGAGCTGCCACCAGGATCATATTGGTCAGGATGGCGCCTCTTGCCTCGGGATTCCGCCCCAGGGCTGTTACAGTAGCATAGCCAATAAGTCCCAGTCCGAGGGCCGGGCCCAACAGGCCAATGCTGCCGGTCAACCCCGCAGCGAGCAATTTCATAGTACCTGCTTCCATCTAGTGCATCCTCCTTCTTTCGCTTCTCCGAACCTATCAGTGCTCTTCGCCATGAGCTACTGCTATGGTTGCAAAAACCAAGGTCAGACCACCGAATATCAGGGCTTGAATGAACCCGATCAGAATTTCCAGACCGTAGAAGGGCATCGCCATGACCCAGGGAATAAGGAACGTAGCAGACAGCACCAGGATTTCCCCGGCAGTCATGTTTCCAAATAGACGGAAGGTGAAACTGATCATGCGGGTCATATGGCTTATGGCTTCAAGCATGCCGATCACCACGTTGATCACACCGGTGACAGTTGCCATGATTCCATCAACCAGTTTGCCCCTGATGAGCAGCTTCATGCCTCTGAAAAGCTCACCCACGTTGATGTATTCGCTGATATAGTGCTTGAACCCTCTCCCCGTCAACCCCATCAGCTCGATGAACAGCACCGCTATCAGCGCCAAGGCCAGGGTCATGTTCACATCAGTGCTTGCCGATCTCAATAGCGGCGGTTTGCTGGTGACTACAGCCACCGTCTGTTCAGGCTCAACGGTATCACCTACCGCCACCTCGTACTCCAGATGGCCCTTTGTGGGTGCCTTCACTTCAACCTGTTCACCATCCCCATTGAGAATGACCATGACTGGCTCATTCTCTTTTTCAACCTTGAGGACTGCGTGTTCAGCTTCCTCGCCATCCTCGGATTCAGCGTCTGTCTCTTCCGGATGCACCAACAGCTCAATGACGGTACCACCTGTCTTTGCCTCGATGTTGTCCTTAACCGTTACATTGAAGCTGGGGCCATACACAGGGAAGAGAGCCAGATAGGCGTTGAACATTACGAAGATGAATATGGTAGCGATGACAGGAAAGAACTTGCGGCCGTACTTGTGGCCGGCGACGCTTTCAATGAAATTGAGGAGCGTCTCCACCGCCATCTCGACAAGACCCTGCAAGCGCCCGGGGATGATCTTCATCTTGCGGGTGGCAGCGAAGGCAAACAGCGTGGCCACTATGATAGTAATCCACGAGGCAATCAGGGTGTTGGTAATCGGGAAGGCGCTGTCCCTCAGAAATATCGCTTCTCCCCGGAAGAACGACTCGATCTCAACAGAGGGCACTTGGAGGATTGATATCTCTGGGAGGCCCATTCCCCGGCCGATAGCGCCACCGGCCAGGCCAACAATGAAGAGAATTAGAACTACCCCACCGATAAGTAGACAACCTCGACGAGACACTATTCGTTACCCCCAGGTGTCTTGTCGTTCTGTTCTCTGATCAGCGGTTGTATCATTCTGTAAGTTCCCAGGGCAGCCACCACCAACCCAAGGAAAACGCCAGCCAAAGTAAATATTATCGATGTGCCAAAGTGCCTGTCAAGCCAGATCCCGCCGAGGATACCACCGGCGATGCACGTCGCGATGTACCAGCCGACCCCGATGAACCGGGCTGCGAAGACCCATTTTTCCATCCCATCTCTGCCTTCGTGATCCTCGTTGTCATGGCTGTGAACAGTATACTATGCAGCGTCGATCTGAGTCAACGTCGCCTGGGAGGGGTAGTATCAACATCGTTGTGCAAATTCAGACAAGGGCTTTTCCTTCACTTCTGGTTCAGATGACTGATCACGCCACAAATGATGCAATCCACGCTGGCGGTATTAGTGAAGCAACTCATGGGGCGAGTGCGTCGCCTGACTTTTCGGAAGGATTGCTCTTATGTATGTTGGTAGTGCACACTTTGGCTTCCCATTCGTGATACTTCTCTAACGGCCTCTCGCCTGTTCTCCGACTGGTATGATGAGAGAGGCTTGCTCAGTGCAATCCTTCTGAGTCGCTTCTTTTCAGTTTGTTAGCCACATTTCTTAGCTTTTGGGCCAGTATCTCTACCTGTTGAGACGAAAAACAACACTCCAAGATATTGACAACAATGGTCGTTTATGATAGTGTCACGTTGTGATGTGAGTGGAATGGCATGGTTGCAATCTCGCAACCGGCCAAAGGGGGTGGGAGAGCAGTGGTTCACAACTTCTAACTACTAATACGCCTACCGTCGTGTCTTATGGTCTAAATTCAGAGCCGATCCGGCATTATAGTATCCCAAGAAGACTGCGTGCAGGGATCATCGCTGTCCGTAAAGCCGAATGGCCGACGCAGTGGTCTTGGGCATAACTAATCATTAAAAAAGGAGGGGATTGCCATGTCTACTTACGTTCTTCTAGCGAACTACACTGAGCAGGGCATGAGAAGAGTAAAAGAGATCGGCAAGAGGACTGAGGAGATGATGGATGAGATCGAAAAAGCCGGTGGAAAGCTTGTCTCATTCTACGCACTTATGGGGTCTTATGACTTCGTAGTGATTGTGGAGTATCCCAGTGATGAGGCAGCTTTGCAGCGTCTCTTGAGTCTTGCAATACGAGGTGATTTCAAGACGACGACATGCAAAGCATTCTCCAGCGAGGAGTACAAGAAGATAGTGAAGAGGATAGAATAGCGGTCCACCACAAGCCTAGTTTGCTTGTTTTTTATTCATACTGGCTGGGAGGTGACTTGGTATGGAAAAGAATGAAATAGCATTACACCTCACTCTGGCAGCCATGGACAAGTTACCCATAGCATGTGGCGGTTCATCACCAAAGTCCACCGCGGACACCGTCGGAGAACTCTATAGCGGACTCTTGCGCAAGGTGGTTCACGCCATCGAAGAATGCGAACGAACTCAAGCAAGAAGCTAAATGAGTTTCAATGTGAACTCTGATCAAATGCTCTTGGGGTTTAACCAGGTCAGCGATCGCAAAGCACTGCATGAAGTGCCACTACTTTTGTGGATTGGCTTCATCACGTGTGCTGTCCTCAGATGGACGGCAGAGGCGGTCTCAGCAACAGAAGCGGCCTAGGCGATCCTTCGAGAATCTTGATTGCCACGCTGCCAAAGGCCCACCGGCTTACGCCGGAGAATCCATGCGTGGCCAAAGCAGTCAACCCCACCGGGTTATCTTCAATATACTGGAGGATCATGTCGGCAGCGGGTCTACCCATCAGGGACACCGACCTGACATTGACGCCCTTCTTCTTCAGTGCATCCTCACGCTCATCCAAGTAGTATCGCGTCGCCGCAACACGTGCAGCATTAAGGTTCTTGACATCCTCCTCATGCTTCTCTGCCTCAGTCACCTCCCGACCTATTGCCGGATACCTGATCGGCACAGTGACCTGGAGAAGAACAACCTCGAGTCCCGTTGCTCGTGCCAGGTCTTCTATGTGCGGAAGTATGCTCTCGGCAACAGGTGAACCGTCGAGGGGTACCAGGATGCTGCGTACGCCTTCTTCAAGACGTGCCGCGTGGCGCTGCGTTGTCCTTACCAGCAAGATTGGAGTACGAGAATGCAGCACTACTTTCAAAGCCACACTTCCGAGAGACCATCTAGCGGTGCCGGTCGCCCCACGCGAAGTCATGACAATCAAGCCAATCCTGTTCTTCTCTGAGAAATCCAGAATCTCCGATGCAATGTCTCCGAAGACACACGAGTAGTTCACATCTATCCCGACCTTTTCGAATTCCTCTGCCTTCTTCTCAAGATAGATTGTGAGGGGCCGTACTATGGGATCATCCTTAGCACATGCAGTCAGCAGAGTAATCATGCTATTGAGCCGCTTGGCGAGCCATTTAGCGTAGGGCAACGCATGTTCAGCACGTCCAGAGCCATCCAATGGTACCAGGATCCTTTCATACATGACTACACCTCCACCGCCATCAATAGACACCTGTGGCTCGGAATCCTGACTCTCTGACTTACGATTCTCATCTTCACACGACAGATGATTCTATTCGGTACCTGTACTGGAATGGAACACTCTGAAAAAGCCGTCTCCCGAGCCCCACCTGCAGCTGTCCGCCATTCGTCGGCGTCAGCATGATACATCGGCCCGAGATATTCGTCAACTGCTTGCACTACAATCCTTGACAAGCCTATTTGATGTATGATATATGATAACCGATACGATCAAACTGACATCGTACATTTTTTTATTCCACAATAGACCTAAGCAGCCACAAAACAAGAAACTATACAGGCAAGATTCAATGGGTGGAGGGGATGATGGGACACGGGATCGAAGCCATTCAAGCTAAGGTTTGCCACACATCCTATAGCCACTTCTCCCGCACTTCCCGGCTGGAATCGGTCTTTTGCGTTTTTCAGACTCGCGCCGAACGGCCTGCCTGCTCAATTGTTTGTCGTCCACGCATTTTCTAGAGCACAATCGCCATCTGCTTCACAAACGGCGCGGTACGGAAACCGCAGCAATCAATCGGAGGCCTATTACGCAAGTAACGGAGGAAGCATCGATTTTGCTGCTCGCAACTGTCAAAGTCAATAGCTGGAGCATCTCAACACGGTCCAGGTCCCGGCAGGGAGAGCAGCACAAGATGAAACATCCAGGTCAGAAAGGAGGGATGAGATGGATCCACAGGTAGTGAAATGGCTGGCCACGGCGGTGGTGGGGGGACTCGGCTTCCTGGGTGCAACACTTGGACTCGGGCTCATTGGGTATTCGGCAATGCAGGGCTTAGGACGCAACCCGGAATCGAGAAACGCTATCATGACTAACATGATACTTGTATCAGCTCTCACCGAAGCCGTTGGCATCTACGCTCTCGTGTCAGTGATCCTGATTGTTCTGGTAGCTGAATAACAGAGGCGGTTGGTTTAGTCAGGAGGAATCATGAGTGACTCATCTTTTCAGACTCCACTTTTCGCCATCGGTATGGCTCTAGTGCTCGCGGTGTTATTTCTGCTGGGAGCCTTGGTTCTGGCAGTCCTCGTGTTGTCTCTGGTATTTCCCACGACGCCCGCAACGTGAGGTGGCCCACGGAAAGGCACTCCGGCATATTCCGGCCCTATACCTGAACAAGAGACTGTCGTAATACCTCGATGGTATCTCGCATGCTGATCAAGGATGGCACATTTGATTTGCTTTGTATCACGCGAATGGAAATGGACGACGCCCGATGGCAGGCCCGCTGGATACTGCATTCGCTGCACTGATGCAGTGCAACTGCTATCACGGTTTGGCTTGACTCTGCGTTATTCGACTGCCGTGACGGCGACTCTGTATGCGGAAGAGTGCCTGCAACCGGGGAGCAAGAGATTCGATTCTGACGATCAAGGGGGCGGTTGATGTGGCCGGCATTTCTAGCTATTGTGGTAGCAGTGATCGGCTCCTATTTCACTGTCGGCCTTATCGTTATCGGATGGCAGGTACATCAGTTTGAACTGCGGTTGAAGCGTCTCGATGCCTATCCCCAACAGATTCGAGCCAGCCTGGGACCGAAGGCGGAGCATATCGTCCATGACGTACAGGACTGCATTCGTATCCAAGGGTGGGTGCGCAAGCGCGATGTCAGAGCCTTGAGAGCCAGCATCAGGGAAATCCGGCATGCTATGAACCAGTACCGGGAAACAGAGAGGTGGCAGGAGAGAGGATACGACAAGCTGTACCCGATGCTCGAGCTACTGGAGTTGGAGATTCGGGGCCGCGCCAAGGATCGCGAAACCAGTTACGATTGACAACCGGTTTGCCGCACAGCACGCTGCCACCCCCACCAAATGCCACCATGCCCAGACAACATTAGCAGCAACTCCGATGTGAACGACGTCCAGTGCCAAGCACGCCTCCCAACCTTCTCTTCTTTGCACTCCGCACCCGGGACGCTTATAATATCGATCGCTACTCTAAAGAGAACACCGATGGGAAAAAGACTTGAAACTATAACACAGCAACGATTGGAAAAGGTCCAGAAGCTACGCGAGCAGGGCGTCAATCCGTACCCGAATACCTATCATCGAACGCACACAGCGCAAGAAGCGAAGTCCCTTTTTGAAAGTGGAGCAACCGACCCCGCTCTGGTGGTCAGCATAGCCGGACGCATAACCGCCCTCCGACACATGGGCAAAGCCACATTCATTGATCTTCGGGACGGGTCAGGTAAGATCCAGGGTTATTTCAACAAGAATCAGGTAGGCCCTGAAAAGTACGAGCTTCTACAGGATTTCGACCTTGGCGATTTTGTGGGCGTGAAAGGGGTTCTGTTCAAGACCCATACAGGCGAGATAACCGTAAACGTGTCGGATTTCACCATGCTGGCCAAATCGCTTGAGCCTCTGCCGGAGAAGTGGCATGGATTGGTCGACGTCGAGAAGCGGTATCGACAGCGATATCTGGACCTCATCTCGAACCAGACAGCACGCAACATCTTCCAGGTGCGCAGCCGCACTATCGCCTCAATACGACGTTTCCTGGATGCACGTGGTTTCATCGAAGTGGAAACACCGGTGCTGCAGCAGATGGCGGGAGGAGCCAGGGCCAGGCCGTTCATCACCCATCACCAAGCCCTGGATGAGGATTTCTATCTGCGCATCGCCACAGAGTTGTACCTCAAGCGACTCATAGTCGGCGGTTTCGACAAGGTGTACGAGATCGGCCGAATCTTCCGCAACGAGGGCATATCCACTAAACATAACCCGGAATTCACCACTCTGGAGTCATATGAAGCCTACGCCGACTATAACGACGTTATGAAGATGCTCGAGGATATGGTCTCTCAGACTGCTCAAGCAGTACTGGGAACCACAAAGGTGGTCTACGGGGATCTGACACTTGACTTCACACCACCGTGGAAGCGACTCTCTTTGCGCGATGCTGTTCTCCAGGCTTGCGGAATAGACTTCGAGGCCTCGCTCAGAACCGGCCCCGAGAGCCTCCGCCATGCCATGCAAGAGAAGAATATGCAGCTTGACGAGACGATGAGCCCGGCTTATCTCATCGACAAGCTGGTCTCCACGTATGTGGAGCCCACCCTGATTCAGCCAACCTTCCTCATCGACTACCCGGTGGAGACGACTCCACTTGCCAAGACCAAGAGTGACAACAAGGGCATTGTAGAGCGCTTCGAGGCTTTCGCCGTGGGCATGGAATTTGCGAATGCCTTTACGGAACTCAATGACCCTGTGGAGCAAGCCGCCCGTTTCAAGATACAGGAAGAGTGGCGAAAGCAATTCGGCGATGAAGAAGCAGAGCAATATCAGGAGGACTTCATTCAAGCGATGGAGTATGGCATGCCTCCCACAGGCGGCCTTGGAGTCGGGATCGACCGCCTTGTCATGCTGTTCACCAACCAGCAGTCCATACGCGAGGTGATCCTGTTCCCGCAGCTCAAGACGGCCTGATTATTTGACGGCAGGAGAAGAACATGCTGAGCATCCAATTCATCCGGCAGAATCAGGACCTGGTCAGGCAAGCGCTCGCGAAACGCCAGGATACGACCTCTCTGGATGATGTCCTCGCTCTGGACGAGCAGCGGCGCAAGCTGATCTCCGAGGCGGAATCGCTGCGGGCTCACCACAAGAAGGAAAGCAAGAAGTACGGTGCCGCCAGGGCTGAGGGTGCCAAAGAAACTGCTGAGGACGTCACCCAGGACCTGGGCAAGATCCGCGACCGCGTCAAGGCGATCGAGACTGAATCTGCCGCCATTGAAGAGAAGCTCCAGGACAGGCTCCTGAGGATTCCCAACATCCCTGATGCCAGCGTTCCTGTCGGCCAGCCCCCGGAGGATAATGTCGTGGCACGGACCTGGGGAGAGCCCCGCCGTTTCGACTTCCAGCCCAAAGCTCACTGGGACCTTGGCGAAGCTCTGGACATCATTGATTTCGCCAGAGGAACCAAACTGAGCGGCACCCGGTTCTACCTGCTCAAGGGATCCGGAGCGCAATTGCAGCGGGCGCTGATCGCCTTCATGCTTCACTGCCACATAAAGGACCACGGCTACACCGAGATATATCCTCCCTACATGGTGAAGCAAGAGTGCCTGATAGGCTCATCCAATCTGCCCAAGTTCGCCGATAACTTATATCATGACGCCGAAGAAGACTTCTGGTTCGTGCCTACAGCCGAGGTGCCTCTGACCAATGTCCACCGGGACGAGATACTCGAGGCCGGCTCACTGCCGCGCCACTACGTGGCCTATTCCGCCTGCTTCCGCCGTGAGAAGATGGCTGCCGGCAAAGATACCCGGGGCATCAAGCGCGGCCACCAGTTCGACAAGGTAGAGATGTACAAGTTCACCACACCGGAAACCTCCTTTGACGAACTGGAGAAGCTGGTGAGAGACGCCGAAGACATCTGCCAGAAGCTGGGGTTGGCCTATCGCGTGCTGAAGCTGTGCACCGGCGATCTGGGTTTCGCCTCGGCCAAAACCTACGACCTCGAAGTGTGGGCTCCCGGCTGCCAGGAATGGTTGGAGGTAAGCAGTTGCAGCAACTGCACCGACTTCCAGGCGCGCCGGGCCAATGTGAGATACAGGCCGGAACCGGGCGCCAAGCCGCAGTTCCTGCACACATTGAACGGGTCTGGCTTGGCATTGCCCAGGGTAATGATCGCGGTCCTGGAGAACTATCAGCGGGCGGATGGCAGCGTAGTGATACCGGATGCTCTTCTCCCATTCACAGACGGGCTGAAGATAATAACGAAACCGGCATAGCCCCAAGCCCCGGAGTTCCTAGTCCGGCTTTCCCTGTGCTTCTTGCCCTGCCTTCACGATCTTTGCCAGCTCCACGGTGCGCTTCGCCAGCGCCCGGGCCGATGCCATGCCGAGCTTGTCTTTGACTACACCCAGCCTCTCCTCAGGGACAAATCTCCCGCTCCCGCCATCGCTGGAGAGACCCACGGCACCGAACTGGCATCCCCCTTCACCGGGGCTGGCCACCAGCATGCCCCACATGAGGTAGGCGGTAACCACGCTCAGCAGAGCCGTTTCCGGCCCGGCGTTGCGCATCCAGGCCACCGTCATACCCCCACCGATCTTGTTTCTGAGCACACCCCGATATCGCTTCCCCAGAACCAGCGCCCGGAACCTGTCCATGAACACAGCTGAGTAGCCTGACAACCGTCCGGCATAAGTCGGGGTAGCCAGCAACAGCACATCAGCATTTATGATCTTGGGATAGATCTCCAGCATGTCATCCTTGATGCAGCAGAAGGAGCCTTCCTCCTGCCTGGAGGTGCACCAGTTGCATTGCCGGCAATCACCGATCCGTTTCTCCGCCAAACGCACCAGTTCAATGCCAACGTCACCCAGCCCTTCAGCAGACTTCAAGGCTTCAGAAAGGAATACCTCTGTGTTGCCTCCCTTCACAGGGCTACCGCTGATCCCAAGTATCTTGATATGCATCCGCCCTCCTAAGTAAAGGTGGTTGATCTGACATCGTGAGGGTGTACAAAGGCTTCAATCAGCGCATTTGAGGCTTGCATACCGGCGTAAGGCTGCACTCGATGTACTCTTTCAGCATACGACGAGTGGAGAACCGTGGTGGCAGAGTTCTGATCGATTCCTTCACCATTCGTACCCAGTCGTGAGGCACACCTTTCAGATCGCGTGTGTAGAACAAAGGCACAACATCTCTCTCCAGGATACGATAGAGCGATTCCGCATCCTCTCTGTCTTCCTCTTCAACAGTCGCCGGTTTGACCACATCGCCAATGGCCCATCCATTGGCGCCATTGTAACCTTCGTCCCACCAGCCATCAGGCACACTCAGGTGCAACACACCGTTCAGCACCGCTTTCATGCCGCTTGTCCCACAGGCCTCATTGAGCCTGCGCGGTGTATTCAACCAGACATCAACACCGTGGACAAGATATCTCGCCATGTGCATGTCATAGTCTTCCAAAAAGGCCACTCTGCCCACGAACTCACGATCCATAGCCAGAGTGAACACACGACGCACCAACTCCTTGGATTGCCAGTCTGCCGGATGCGATTTCCCGGCAAAAATTATCTGGATCGGATGGAATGGGTCCCTCACAATCTTCTTCAACCGCTCAATGTCCTGGAACAGCAGTGTTGGCCGCTTGTATTCAGCAAATCTCCGCACATACCCGATCGTCAACACTTCCGGGTGCAGCAGGGTGCCAATGGCAACTAACTGATGCGGCTCGACATAGTGCGTTGTCCAAGCCTTCTGGGCCAGCTCAAGCACACCATTGACAAGCTCATGTCTGAGGATGCTTCGCACCTTCCACAGTTCCGCGTCCGGAATATTCATGGCGCTTTCCCACAAAGCTGGATCGTCATGCCGATCCAGCCAGTCCACCCCCAGGTACTTCTCATACAGTTCCCGCATCTCCATCGCCACCCAACTAGGCGTGTGGATGCCGTTGGTAACATAGGTGATCGGAACCGCGTCCTCTTCAACTTGCGGCCAAATGACATGCCACATCTTCCGAGCCACCGCACCGTGGATACGGCTGACGCCGTATCGCTGCTCGGCCATCCTCATAGCCAGCGCCGACATGTTGAATGAGCCGCCCTCTGATCCATCTATCTGCCCAAGTTTGATGCACCCTCTACGAGCGATATCCAGAACACCGCCATACTTCGTAAGGTATCTCTCCACCAGTTCAGATGGAAAGACATCATGTCCCGCCGGCACCGGCGTATGTGTGGTGAAAATCGTAGTTGATCTGACACTCTCAACAGCATCCTCGAATGAAGTCCCTGCCGCGACCTCTTCCCTCAGCCTTTCCAGGGTCATGAAGGCGGTGTGGCCTTCGTTCGCATGCCAGACCGCAGGTTGAATGCCCAAAGCCCGCAGAACACGCACTCCCCCCATCCCCAGTATCATCTCCTGCTGCAAGCGAACCTCCGGATCAGCCACATACAGACGTGCCGATAACTGCCGCTCCCTTGGCGCATTCTCAGCGACGTTGGTATCAAGCAAGTAGACATCTACCCGACCCACCTTGACTTTCCATACGGCGACGGACACAACTCCTTTGCCGAGTTGAACCTTCACCAGAGCCCTGCTCCCATCGCAACCCGGCACCCGCTTTATCGGTGTCTGATCGAAATCCAGTTGCCGGTAGTGTTCTTCCTGGGTCCCGGATGCCGAGATATGCTGGCTGAAGTACCCCTGCGGATACATGAAGCCAATCGCAACCAGCGGCAACCCAAGATCGCTCGCCTCCTTGCACATATCACCGGCGAGGATGCCCAGGCCGCCGGCATAGATCGGCAAAGAACTGTGGATAGCAAACTCCATGGAGAAATAGGCCACCGGTCCCTTCATCAGATCGGGATAGGTGGCTTCAAACCATGTATCCTTCCTCGACATCTGCATGTCGAATGCAGCCATTACCGAATCGTAGAGAGCCACAAACTGCGGATCCGCAGCGAGTAACTGGAATCGCTCGGGGCCGGTCTCCCGAAGCTGCCTTATGGGATTATGGCCGCCTACCCGCCACAGCACATAGTTGACGTCGCGGAACAACTGGCGCGCCTGGGGTTGCCAACTCCACCACAGGTTGTTGGCCAGTTCCTCCAGCCTGCCTATACGTTCCGGTATCTTCCAGCCTTTGCTGCTATCCGCCATTTCCCTTTTGCACCATCTACTTGTCCGGATTTTTCATCCCGAGCGCCGGGAGCCTGCATAGAGCAGAACTGATCTGTTCCGTGGGGCAGCCTACCTCCTCCAGATTACCAGACAAATATGACTCATAAGCACCCAAGTCGAAGTATCCGTGGGCATTCAGCGCAAACAGGATTGTCTTCTTCTCCTTCGCAGCTTTGCATGCCAGCGCCTGTTCGGCAACGGCCTTGATGGCATAGGCCGACTCGGGCGCTGGGACAATACCCTCGGAGTGGGCAAACTGTACAGCCGCAGCCAGCACAGCGCCCTGCGGATAAGCGACCGCTTCAACCAGTTTGTTGTCATAAAGGGCGCTGACGAGAGGCGACATACCATGATAGCGCATGCCGCCTGCACGTATGTGAGCGGGAACAAAGTCGTGTCCCAGCGTATGCATCTTGAGCATCGGCAACAATCCATCCGTATCGGTATAATCGTAAGCATATTTTCCGCCCGTCAGGCTGGGTACTGCAATAGGTTCCACCGCGATGAACCTGGCGGTGGGCTTCTTCTTCAACTGATCCTGCATGAACGGAAAGGAAAGACCGGCAAAGTTGCTCCCCCCTCCAACGCAGCCAATCACGATGTCCGGCTGTGCTTCTGCGCGCAGCATCTGCTTCCTGGCCTCCAACCCGATCACAGTCTGATGGAGAAGCACATGGTTCATCACAGTGCCCAGCGCATACTTGGTCTCAGAATCACTCATGGCCTCCCACACCGCTTCACTGATAGCCAGACCCAGGCTGCCCGGATTCTCCGGATCATCCGAAAGCGCCTTCTGCCCCGGCTTCGTATGTCTGCTGGGGCTTGAGACTACCTCAGCCCCCCAGAGTTCCATCATAACTCGGCCGTATGATTTCTGGTCATAAGCATCCCTGGCCATGTATACCTTGCATTTGATGCCGAATAACTTGCACGCCATGGCCAGGGCGATGCCCCATACACCGGCAGCACTGCCGCTGACGATGCGCTTCACATTCTCTCCCTTGCAGTAGTAGGCATGCGCCACAGCAGTATTGAGCTCATGGCTGCCTGACGGGCTCATGCCTTCATACTTGAAGAAGATACGGGCGGGCGTGCCCAGCATCTCCTCGAATCGTTCAGCTCTGAACAAGGTGGTGGGACGCCACAGCCGGTAAGTTTGTCTCACTGCATCGGGTATCTTGAATGAGCGGCGCTTCGTATCCAACTCCTGCTCTATGAGTGCCTCAGGGAACAAGTCTTTCAGGTCATGAGGCCCTATCGGGTAGCCTGTGCGGGGACTTGTAGCGGGGGGGAGATCGAAAGGCAGATCGGGTACTATGTTGTACCACTCGCTTGGGATGTCTTTCTCATTAAGGGTAATCTTGATGTCCATGATTCCTCCTCTGATTTGTGGAACCAACGGGGTGTTCAATTTCTGTTACCTGCTTGACGCCCCGGCCACTCACGAGGCTCCCGGCACACGGCAAGTTCCCTAGAGATAGGGATCCAGAGCCCGGATGAAGTTCTTGTAGACTTGCTGCATCTCCCAGATTATTCCCGAGGGTCCCAGATTCCACCATTCCTTTGGCGTGAAATATGCCGACACCTCGGCTTCCGATCCCGACCGGCCGAACCACTGAATGAGGTGCAGGTTATCCGACTGTGTCAACCATAAAGCCAGGTCAATCAGCCTGCGGTCCTTGGTAAGCTGAGCTTTCTGGTAGGCGTTCATCATCAACTGAAACACGGCCTGTTGAGCAGGATTGCCCAGAAAGAAATCCATCCCCCCCTCACCAGCCCAGGTGCAAGGGAAGTCCGGAAGAGGCAAGTCATAGCTTCGCTCCCGGAACTTATCGATAGCCTCACTGGTCGTTAATGTCATCACGCCGCGCTTCGCCAGCTCATCCGGAAGCCTTTTCATGAAATCAAAGATGCCGGTGTCCCTGGAGTGATGTTCACCGAAAGTCTCATAGTCCCAGGCCAGCATCACAAAGTCGCCCCAGGTCTCCCTGACCCAATGGGCATAGGCATCAGCCATCAGAGGGTATCCCCACCATCCTTTATTCGAGAACCTGTAGCCGACATCGTCGCTCAACCGGTAGTGCCTCGGCAGAAGCATCATGCTCTTGCCTCGGTGATGATAGAGATGAGTCGGCTCACGCCACTCCATGACCCAGGGCCGGCCATCGAACAGAGCGCCCTTGAAGCCGGCGCTATTCAAGGCATGATAGATGGGGTCGGACATTATCATCTCCGTGGTGTCCGTCACATCGGGCTTCTTGCCCATCATCTTCTCCAGATTATCCCGCGACCAGGCCATTCGCTTGGCGAATGCAGGCAAGTCAATCAGAGGCAGGAAGCTGTGATAAGGCTCAACGTTCACTAACTCCACATTCGGATGGTTCGCCAGCTTCTTGAGCAGGGAAAAGAGATCCGCATCCCACTGTTCCGCCTGCCGCAAAGCAGAGAGCGAGAAGCCTATTGACAGCTTCAGACCCTGGTCGGCAAACCCGAGGAACATCTCCGTGGCCGGGAAGTAGCACCAGGTGGCCACCTTATGGAGATACTGCTCGTTAAGCCTCTCGTCGAATAGACACCGTTCTATCTCCGCCGGTTCGGCACCACTTGGAACAGGCTCAGCCGGCAATTTGAGCCGCCTCGGCTGATGCAAGACCGCGTACATTACCAGATGTTCGGCCATTTGTATCTACCTTGCCGGCGACCCAGGTTTTTTGGGCCCGCCCGGGGGAAGTAGCTCCGGAGGCAGCTTCGATGTATCAAATTGTTCCTCCAGGGGTCCGGGTTCACCACGCAGTGTGCCCTGAATCCTGGCCTGGTTCTCCAACTTCGCGATGAGATTCTCCACAGCCGCCTCCCACGTGAAGTAATGCGCCGTGACCCGGGCGGCACGACGAATCCGAGCGCCCTCTTCAGGGTAGTCCTGCAGATAAAGGATGTGACCGACGATTTCCATAGGATCGGCAGTCTCGACCACGAACGCATTGACAAAGGGGATTGCATAGTCCTCTCCCGTGCCGCCGGTGAACACTATGCCGCCCGCTGCCATGGCCTCCAGGCCCACCAGTCCAAACGGCTCTCGCCCGCTGTTAGCCAGCACGCCATCCACAGCATGGTAGACCGCCTGCAGAAACTCCGAGGGCAACTGGAATCTGATATCGATGATATCGGCGGGGGCTGCCTGGGAAATGGCCAGCAGATAGGACTCGAAGGAATGATCCTTGGCCCAAGCCTCTCTTATGCTGAGGCCCATGCGCCTGGCGTTGTTCATGACCTCGCCTCTGTGCGGTTCCATGCCGCCACGAGCCAGCAGTGTCGCCCGGCAGCCGCTCTCCTTCAGCTTGGCTATTGTCTGGACAGCCTGGTTCCAACGCTTATCCGGGTCCCAGCGAGCCACCTTGCAGAGAACCATCTCGGCCCCAACCGCTTTCCTCACTTCCTCAACCCTCTTGCCGTCGATGTCACCAAGAAGTGACTTTGGAATTCCATTGGGGACCACCAGGGGATTGACGCCCCATTCCCACATGGTGTGCTTCATGAACCGGCTGACGGTTGTGATTGTTGTGGTGTAGCTCAATCGACCCCAGTTGATACGGTGGAAGGAGAAGGTGTTGTTGGCATTCCAGAACAACACGGCGTCATTTCTAATGCCGTCGTGGTAGAGGACATCGCTGATGCGGCACATAACTTCTGCTGTGTGCCATTCCTCTCCCAGGATGACGACAAGCTTGCCCTCGGATATGGATGGCTTCACGATGTTGTCCTTGACAAACCCGGGGATGGATGCATTGTAGTCGTGGAGTTTGTGCTCCTCGCCATCATAGACACCATTTGGATGATGCTTGCTGATCCACTGGCACCAGCGGTGCAGAATCAGCTTGCCGCGCTCCCTCACCTCTTCACCAGGCCGATCCGGGTCGCCGATGAAGAACATGTGTGTCAGGAAACCCAGCCTCGCCAGGGTCACCGCCAGATTGTTCACACGCACACCTAATCCGCCGGCGGTAGAATAGCCGTCAGGGCCTTCGAAACAAAGAGTCACGAAGACTGTGTTCTTGGGTGTGATGCTTTTATGTCTCATCGCTAAGTTGAGTGCTTAAAGATAGATGCATTCTAGCACGTGGGAATTCTTCGAACAACCTCTCTGGTACCTCTACGCACCCGATGCATGTGCCGACAGGGATTGATCAGGAGACTTGGTTCTCGGACGTCGAAGCAGGAGGGCAGGGATAACACCACAACCTGCCACCGCTGCTATCACCGGGAACACGTCATTGAATGCACTCGTCATGTGCATGCGAACTGTGGAGGAAATTTGCTGCGAAAGCTGTTCTACCTGCGGGACCAGGTCCGGCGGAATTCCCTTCCCTTCAACCATAGCCGCAATATCCGGCACAGACTGCCGGCCACCCGACTCTCCGATCTTTTCCACCTCAACCAGTATCACATCCTTGACTTGTGCCGGTATCTGCTGGTTTTCCATGACAACGATCCGCACCTCTGCTTTCGCTGCGTTCAGCTGTGCAGAGATCGATCCGGACAGAAGAGCAGCGCAGATAGCCACGCCCAGCGTCATACCGACCAGGCGGCTGGCATTCAACACGCCGGCGCCAACCCCCTCCTTGCCCGCCGTCGTCGCGCCCATAGCTGCTACAGCCAGAGGGGCATTTGTAAGCGCCATCCCAAACCCAACGATCACGGCCCTCCACGCCACCGCTCCCCACCCCGGATCAACCCTCAACTGCGAGAAGAGAAATATGCCCAACCCCAGAGCTATCATGCCAAGGATGGTGGGAAGGCGGGGACCGATTCTGTCGCAGAGCCTGCCGGCTATCGGCGAAAATACTAAAGCCGTGGCCGGAATAGGGGTGATGGCCACTGCTGCTTTCATTGCAGAATAACCCATGACGTTCTGCAGAAACATGGTCAGCAGAAACATGGCACCCAGCATGCCGAAACCCACCAGCAACTGGCAGACTATCGCGCTGGAGAAGGTCACCTTCCTGAACAGTCCCAAATCCAGCATCGGCTGAGATTGACGCATCTCCCATAGTATGAAAACTGCGAGGGCTACCCCAGCCAGTATAAAAAGGCTGATGATGCTGGTGGAACCCCATCCCCATTCCTCGCCCCGTATCACAGCCAGCGCCAGCGAGAACACGCTGACGGAAAAGGCGGCCATACCGAAAAGGTCCAGCTTCTTGGGGGTCGAAGGATCTCTGGATTCGGTCACGCCAATCACTGATAGTGCCAGGGCCAGGATACCGATCGGCAGATTGATATAGAAGACCCAGTTCCAGTTCAGGTGTTCCACAATCACCCCACCCAGGGACGGGCCTACCGCAGCGGCGCTGACTCCGATGGCAGCCCAGATTCCCATAGCGGCACCCCGCTTCTCCGCCGGGAAACTCGCCGTCATGATAGCCATGGTGCACGGAATCATGATGGCACCACCCACAGCCTGAAAAACTCGAGAACCGATAAGCCAACCGACATTCATGGAGAGAGCACAGAGCAGTGAACCAAGCGTAAAAATGCTGAGTCCTACGCCATACATAAGCTTGCGGCCGAACTGGTCAGCCAGCCGCCCCATGGTGAGTATGAGCACTGCCATGGTAAGAAGATAGGCATCAAGAACCCAGGAAATGCTGCTGACACTTGCGTTGAAGTCCCTCATAATGGATGGGATGCTGATGTTCACGATGGTGCCATCCAGCATCGTCATGAACAGCCCCAGGCCCAGGGCTAATACGGCCAACACTAGCTTTCCCTTCTTCATTTTCACTGATCCTCCTGCGTCAGGTTGTCCTGCAAAATCGAATGGAACCGCTTGCGGATTGATACTATGACATCTGTAGAGGAATCCATCATCTCTTGCGCACACCTTCCAACATTACCCCTGCCAGCTCGCTTGCTATCTCATCGCGGGGGATTTTGCGCAGCACACTTGTTTTCCCCTCAAACATGTAGATTATCGCCATGCCCATCACCATGCCCATCAAAGCTCGCGCAGCCACTCGCGTGTCCAGCCGGCGGAACGCGCCTTGCGATACGCTCGACTCCAAGTAATTTTCCAGACGCTTGAGGATCGGCTGTGCAACCTGTTCGCTGTACAATTCACGCAGCGAAGCGTCGTGGTAAATCTCGCTCATCAGAACCAGGAACCGGTCGGCATTGTCAAACCCTATATTCAGACGGTCCTGGATGAGGGGACAAAGGAAAGCAGTGTCACCGGCACTGGCCCCCTGCTCCAAAACTCCGGTCAACCGCTCCGTCTCCATCGAGTCGCTGATGAGAGACACCAGCAGGTCGTACTTGCTTCGGTAGTAGTTATAGATGGTGCCTTCTGCAACTCCGGCGCTCTGGGCTATTTCAGCGATAGTGGCTTGTGCAAAACCCTTTTTCGAGAAAACGCCCAGCGCGGCATCCAGTATCTGCCTTTGTCTTTCCGCAGTGATCTTTTGTTTTCTCTCTTCCCTGCTTGCCATTCAGGTTCCTCCTCGCCTGGCATAAAGAATGAGCGCTCACTCATTAGTGTAGTGATGATTTCCATAATCTGTCAATATTGCCGATGGTCAGTTCAAGAGCCCTGTGTGATCAGCCGCCAGAGACCATGAAGGCATCGGATTTGTCGCATCCGTCTCCCAAGCCGTGTGTTGAATGGCAAACGATTTGAAGTTAGAATTGGTTCTCCACGATTCAAGCATGCGCCGACTGAAGGAGGCTGAAGATGGACTACGTTCAGGTTCTGAAGGACCTCATTTCAATAGACACCTCTGTATCTCCGGAGTTGGACCCCAGCGCCAATTACGCCAAAACCATCGACTATCTTGAGCCGATGTTCAGAGACCTGGGATTCCAGACGCAGAGAGTCCTGATACCTCCCGAGCATGCCGAAGGCAAGAGCGGCAGGTTAAACCTGCTGGCCCACCGCAGAAACCAGGGCAAACCACGCTTGATTCTCTATACCCACATCGATGTCGTTCCGGCTCAGGGATGGGACGCTTTCAATCCCAAAGTAGAGGATGGGAAGATCTACGGCCGGGGCGCGGCAGACATGAAAGGCGCTATTGCGGCGCTGCTCCTGGGGCTGGAAATGGCCAGGGACAAATCGTGGAAATACGACACATCTGTCATGGTCACCACTGATGAAGAGATCACGCAGGCCAACCAGGTTCGCTATCTTGGTCGGTTTCTGGAGCCGCTTTCCGGGGCCTACTTCTTCAGCCTGGACACCAGTTTCGGCTATGTGCAAATAGCTGCTCTGGGCGCTATCCAGATAGACATCAAAGTGAAAGGCAGGTCGGTGCATTCAGGGACGTCCCATCTGGGTGAAAACGCCGTTGAGAATGCCAGCCTAGTGCTGAATGCCTTGCTTGACCTGAAGAAGAAGGTGACTCAGAGAAGATCAAAAGTGGCAGTTCACCCCGAGACGGGCCTAAAAGTAATGGAGCCGCGCCTGAACATCAACATGATTCGGGGCGGACTCAAGGTCAACATCGTTCCTGACGAGTGCGTGATCTCCGTGGACAGAAGGCTCATACCGGAAGAGGACGTGGTCGAGGCCGAGAAAGAGCTGATGGATACCCTGTCTTCAGTTAAAGGGGTGCAGTGGGAAATCTCCAGCATCGGCAGGATTGCCACAGTGCCGCCTTTGTGTGACCCCGTCACCGGTCAACTGGCCGGGATTCTCAGAGAAGTGACCGGGCACACAGGTGAGTACGGCGAGATGGGTTCCGGCGATTTCGGTCCCATCGTCGTCCTGGAATGGGGGGCCAAGCTCTTCGGATTGGGGACTATCCGCGCCGACTGCTGTATCCACGGCAAGAATGAGTTCGTCTACCAGAAGGATATCGAGGACCTGGCGCTGATAATATCGCGTTTCGTCACTACCTGATGCGTTCGGATCCTTGCCTTTGCCTCAGCGCTGAACATGGGTTTGACATGGCCACTCTACTGTGATATAAGCTTACCTATTGTCTATCAACGTTGTGGTGTAGCTCATAAGATAGCGCCAGCTACCATTGAGCGACAATTAAAGAGGGGATGGTGTGGTGTTGGTCAGCACAGGTCTACACTCCCGCGTCTTGTTCTCGCTGCCTCACATCAAGTTTTCCTCTTGCCGACCGAGTCCTGATGGAACCAAGGCTTGTGCCGACTGCAATTGCCTTGCCGCCAGCAAGATCTGTCTCAGAGAACAGACCAGAACTGGCTGGCCGATACAATTCACTGTACTTCCATAAATGTGGGGGCGGACTATGAACGGCAGACGGAGCGATTTTGAGATAATAGCGGAGATTCTCAGGCTCGCGGACAGCGGTGCCGGCGATCTCGGCACACAGGCCCTCATCCGGCGCTG
>CAYYWI010000017.1:0-4997 GCA_964475375.1 uncultured Dehalococcoidia bacterium | reverse complement strand
TGGAAGATTCAAAAACTACGTTTCCGCTTTAGAGCAGAGAGGACTGATCCAGTGCAATCGGGGCTACCCGCGCATAGAATACATGACCACCGACAAGGGCAGGGTAGTTCTGAAACATGTTGAGACCGCCATGACAGCACTGGTGGACGGGGTCTAGCTGACTTCGTTCGACGAGCCTCTTTCCTCATGCGGGCCGGCCCGGCTTCCAAGCCTGCCTCATGGCTCCTATTCCTGACCCATGGCACTTAATCAGTGCAGGGTCACCGGCCACTCACTTCAGCCAAAGCAGATATCCCATCGTGGCTGTCGGGTCGCGGACCCGACGCCGGGTCAGGTCGGGAGACCTGACACCCACAGAGAATGGGGATTGTGGCGGATCCGTCTGGCATTGTGAACCGGACTTGAGCCACCCTGCGCGTCCGACTTTGTGGGTGTATGCAACACGGCCCTACAGATATCTTTCAGGGGAATCCCAACCGTGACGTAGTGGCGCATGGCATGCGCCCTCGAACTTTGGGTAAGGGGAGGATTATGATGATCTGGGGACACCCCAGACCCCCGGCAGCGTCCCGCTGCACCGTACGGGCGAAACCCATCGTGGCTGCCGCGGACCCGATGCCGGGTCAGGTCGGGAGACCTGACACCCACAGGAAGACCTGTGGATCAGAAGTCTGGCTCCCGAATCTGGATCATAAGTTCAGCCTCGGGGTATGGCTCACAGATCACGCCCTCCGGTCCCGCCCCCTCATACTGTCTCGAAGTCCAGATTTGACAGCCCGCCCTGAAATCTAGCCTGACGGCACTGGGTTACGCGCAACGATCCGCATAAAATCAAGCGCACACAGCGGGAACACCGCAAAACCCCGATCTGCGGTTTCCCGCCAAATGAACCCTGCCCATGGTCCCGCCATGATTCGGTTGTTTTTGGACATACATGGATTCTGGGGGTCGATGAGGGTGATGTGAGGATGTGAGCAAGACAACAGGAGAAGCGGGCAGTGCTTGGCTTTCAGGAACCATTCCCCGCTCAACTCCAAATCCCTGACAGAGTCGAAAAAACAAATAAAGGAGGAGAAAGAAAATGAAAAGAATAACAATCCTGGCTATGGTGCTGGTACTGTGTCTGGCAGCACTCGGCATCGGGTATGCCAAATGGACGGATCAGATTACCATAAAGGGCACACTGCAGACTGGAACGGTCGATCTCGTCGTGGACAACTACTCCGGAACATGGGTGTACAAGAATCTCACCACTCATGAGATGGTTGTCTCCCCAGAGCCGATTGTAGACCCTAACCTGCGGTACGTCGCCGGCGCATGGGGACAGGCAGGGGCTGCAGATGATGAGGTGGAGATGAAGTGGGACAATATATTCCCCACCTGCATGCCTTTCACGGCCGATGTGGTATTCCACTACATAGGCACCATCCCCGGCAAGGTTGCCAGTGTCGACCTGCAGCTTGACCCGGGAAGCGAATGGATACTCGATCCCACAATGGCCACCGTAGTGGTCGAAGCAAAAGTAGTGAACAGTCAGGATCCGGAGCGGATAGGCGACATTGTGGACGAGAACTATGAGCTGTACAACTGCGATTATGTGGAGCTCGTGGTCAGCATAACGCTGGCGCAGCGGCCTGAGACGCAGGACCTGAAGGCCAGCGGCACCTGTGTCATTACCATTGAGCAGTTCGCAGAGTGCCCGGAATAGGCTTGATCGACCTTGCAACTTCCAATCTGGAAGTGTAATTACGGCCGTGTTTTCGGGCGCTGACATACGGGTTCTCGGCGGAACAGAGGGAAAAATGAACGCTGAATTCAGATCAAGATGGGAGGAGGTGAAACATCTATGAAGACGATAAGACGACAAGGAATTCTGGCAATTTTAGTGGCGGTCGCTGTGATTGCCAGCGTCTTCGCTTTCGCGTTGCCGGTTCAGGCAACAAACGGTGTCAAGACGCAGATGGTGGTCTGCCAGGATGGCTCCGGCAGCATCAGCGACAGCAACTGGAATGTGATGAGGCAGGGCCTGGCAGCAGCCATAGCCGATCCCGCCTGCGTACCCCAGGATGGCTCGGTGGAACTGGGCATCAACAAGTTTGGCTATACCAGCCCACCCCACGCCCAAATAGTGGTCCCCATGACGGTGATCGACAGTCAGGCGACGGCGAACAGCATAGCCGCCATCGTCGCGGCTACTTCAAAGCCGGATGGATGGACGCCAACGGCTGCAGCCATTAACCAAGCCACAGCCATGATGACTGGTTCCAGCAACTTCAGTATTGCCACCCGGCACATCATCAACATCAGCACCGATGGCGTGCCTCAGGATCAGACTGGAACCACCATACCGCGAGCCCAAGCGATTGCAGCGCGCGACGCTGCCATTGCTGCCGGCATCACCGGCATACATGCTGAGGCGATCGGTGTAGCGCCGGCGGATGTTGAGTGGATGCGGGCCAACATAGTCTACCCGCAGCCCGGTGTGACGGTATATCCGCCAAATCCGCTGCCTGATCCTAACGTCAACGGGTTTGTGCTGGTGATCGGGGACTTCACGGACTATGAGGATGCTATCTGTGCGAAGTTCAAGGCGCTGGTGCAACTGCAACTGGTGCTGACTCCAGACACAGCCAGCAACCCGGTGAACACGATCCACGAAGTGACCGCAACGCTCACGGACAGCGAAGGTAATCCGATAGCGGGTCAGACCGTGGACTTCACCATCATAGCTGGGCCGAACGCGGGAAAGACCGGCAGCGCCGTGACTGATGCTGACGGCAAAGCCACTTGGTCCTACCAGGACACGAATGCCAGCGATGGGGAAACGGATACGATTCAGGCAACGAGCGGCGACGTGACCTCGAACACTGTTAGCAAGACTTGGTTCGAGCAACAGGCGGTTCCCAGTATCGGCTTCTGGGGCATCGTAGCCACTGTAGCTGTGCTGGGGCTTTTCGGGGTCCTTATGCTGCACCGCAGACAAATACGCATGACAGCGTAAAACATTAGTGCCCACTGCTGCTCACGGGGGTTGGAGTGCGCCAATCCCCCGTGGGCGGCATTACCGGTTTCCAGATTTGACACTCAGGAGAGCTCGATATGGTGGGATTGTCTGATGATGGGACAAACATAAGCCGGAGTCGGGAGGTGCCGCACTCCGGTATCACCCTCTTCAAAAGGAGACTGCTCCCGGCTGCAGCCGTCCTGGCACTGGTAGCGGCCATCTACCTGATAATCAACCTGGTTCTTCCCGGCCGGCTCAGCGGCTTCTCCAGTTCATTCGTGGTTCAGCCGATCCTCTGGTGCAGCCTGGTCATGGGCGTCCTGGCTTTCATAAGAGTTGGGGAGGCAAGGCCGGGTTTCAGCCGCTCCATGCTGTGGATCGGCCTGTTGATGGGGGCTTTCCACCTGGCTGTCATCCTGATCGCTGCACTGTCCACCGGATCAGGTTTCGGCGGAAGTCCCTATGCACACAGTCTGCGCTACCTCTTCCTCAACACCATCTTGTTTGGCACCGCTGTTGTCGGCCTGGAATTCAGCCGGGCGTATCTTCTGAACACACTTTCCTGGCGACATACCACTCCAGTGGTGGTCCTGGTATCACTGGTCTACACGTGCCTGATGATTCCTCTGACCCAGTTCATGCATCCAGGCGAAGCTTCCTTCCTGGGCGGGGTATGCCTTCCGCTGCTGGCCCAGAACGTGCTGGCCTCCTTCCTGGCCCTGCTTGGAGGCCCCATTGTATCCATAGCCTATTGGGGGATCATGAAGGCCTTCGAATGGTATTCGCCTATCCTGCCTGATATCCCCTGGATTCTCAACGCCTTCGCCGGCACTCTGGCCGCAGTCATCGGGCTGTTGGCTCTCCAGGAGATCTGCAGGCCCCGGATTGAGCCTGCCACTGAGGCCGAAGCAGAACACAAGAGAAAGTCATCCTCCCTTTCGAAGTGGGTGACAGCAGGCATTGCCTCTGTGGTGATCATCTTCGCTTCCTTTGGGGCCCTGGGCTTTCGACCCATGATAGTGGGCAGCGGCAGCATGAGGCCTGCACTCAACGTAGGCGACATAGCGGTGGTAAAACCCGTCTCTGTCAACAACGTCAGCGAGGGCGATATCATACAGTTCGTCGAGAACGGCATGACCAAGATCCACCGCGTGATCGAAGTCCGGAAGAGCGGCCCGCGAGTCTTCATCACCCAGGGAGATGCAAATGATAGCCCTGACTTGGCCCCGGTACAGGCCGAGCAGATTCAGGGCAAAGTAAGATTACGCATACCCAAGCTGGGATGGGTATCGATAGGGATCAAGAGACTGCTCACCTAGCCTTTTCTCTCCGATCGCTCCGCTAACTTCGTCTCAGAGGACCGGACCGACCAATTCGTCTCTTCAGCAGTCCCGTTTGATTTCGTGGTTGTCGGGTCGCCGACCCGACGCCGGTCAGGTCGGAAGACCTGACACCCACAGTGATACGCCTTCAACCCCCTGCCCCCACTCATGGGGGGATACTAGAATTTGAGGGACACCCTCAAACACCCGGCAGCATCCTGCTGCACCTGCTTTACATTTCGGATTTCGGAGGCGAACAGCCCCCAAGTGCCTGTTATCGGCCCCTCTTTGCGAAGGGAAATTGGAATTCCTTTGTGGGGAATCCCGACCGTGACGTAGGGGCGCATGGCATGCGCCCTCAGACTTTGGGTAAGGGGAGGATTATGATGATTTGGGGACACCCCAAACCCCCGGCAGCGTTCCGCTGCACCGTACGGGCGAAACCCATCGTGGCTGTCAGGGACCCGACGCCGGGTCAGGTCAGGAGACCCTGACACCCACAGAACCGAATACGCATTGTGAAGCGGACTTGATCCCGCGGCCACGACAGAGCGTAGCCCTCCGAATGCCTACATGGATTTCTGCATCCCCAGAAATGACAGAAAAGGAGATATACTCCTAGTACCTACTATCAATAATCAGCGGTATATTGTATACTCTTGCTATGGCAA
>CAYYWI010000016.1:0-44171 GCA_964475375.1 uncultured Dehalococcoidia bacterium | reverse complement strand
AAACTCCACCAAGCCGAGGCGGCTCTTCACAACTCAGGCGGGCGTGCTGTTGTCCACGAAGAGTGTACTCGTTCAGCGGTTTGTTACCCTCAGGCAGCCTTTCTGATATCCCTGAGAAGCAGCCAAGCCAGAAGCAGGATTACAACGGTGCCGGCAACTACAACGATCAAAGGCGGAAGTGCTTGCGAGAGGGATACCTCCGTCACGTTGGCGGAATAGAGGGCCAGTACGAAGAATATCCCAAACAGGAAAGGGTAAATGACGAAGCGCTTCTTCACGCTTGCCTCCTTCTCGTAGTTGGCATGAAGTATAGACTCCGCTATTGGCAGGTGCAACTGCCTGCAGTGCAGCAGAATTTGCCTTCCCACCACACCTGATGATATATTTGATTCTGTTTGAATTACCCTATACAGGGGTGCCCGAGCGAGAGCCAGGGCTCAATATGGCAGCAAGTCCGGTGGAATTCCGGCACAGTCCCGCCTGCTGTTACAGTCAGAACTCCAACCCCTGTCTAGCCAGCTCCGGCAAGTCTTGATGGCCGGGCAGATCAGAGCCTCCGCGGAGAAAGGGGGAGCCAGTAATGATGAAAGCGCCGTAACACCCCCGGCTCTGCCGAGTTGGGGGTTTTTCTTTATCCCCTCACCGGCTGAGTACCGGTTGGCCAGTATGCCAACCATCCTTTGACTCCATCCGCATGCAGTGTGCATGCCCTGTTCCATATTTGAGCAGGCAGCACTCGTTTTGTATGTGGCACAGAGAAGGGGCTGCCGGGACTCGAAAGCACTCAACTACACGATTTCAAAATGTATTGAGGAGGAATTTGGTGAGAAGGTCGATTCTCATTGCGTTGCTGCTTTTGGTCGTTTTGCCATGTGTTTTGACGGCTGCTTGCGGCGAGTCACCGCACCCAGTCACCATAGTCGATGATCAGGGAAGAGAAGTCTACATCGAGAAGACGCCGGAGCGTATCGTTTCCCTGGCCCCCAGCATCACTGAGATACTCTTCGCTCTAGACCTCGGCGACAAGGTGGTTGGTGTTACCGAAGCCTGTGACTATCCCGATGAGGCGAAGAACAAGGACAAAGTCGGCGGGTATTTCACCACAAGTCTGGACCGGATCCTGGATCAGGACCCGGACGTTGTTTTCACCGATGGCCACGACCCGGTGTCCCCGCAGATCGAAGGACTGGGCATTCCTCTGGTGGTTCTGATGCCAGAAGATATCCCTGGTATCTTCGAGAACATCCGACTGATCGGCGAGGTAATGAATGTGGAAGGCAAGGCCGCTGAGTTGGCCGATGAGCTTCAGCAGCGGCTCGATGCCGTGGTGGAGAAGACGGAAACGCTCGCCAGCAGACCGACGGTATTCTTCGAGATAGATGCCAGCGATGTGACGAAGCCTTGGACTGCCGGCCCGGGTTCCTTTGCAGATGCCATGATTTCACTGGCAGGCGGGCAGAATGTGGTCAAGGGCGGCGGCGAATGGATTCAGGTCAGCCTCGAGGAGTTGCTCTCTGCCGATCCGGAGATCATAGTTTTGAGCGACTACCCGTATGTGACTCCGCAGGATGTGCTGAACAGGCAAGGTGCCTGGCAGAGTCTGCGGGCTATCAAGCTGAAAAGGGTTGCTGCTATCAGCGACCCCAGCCTGACGAGCCGTCCCGGCCCTCGTATCATCGACGGCCTGGAGGAGATGGCCAGGATAATTCATCCAGAACTGTTTCCAAGCTAGATTCTTGGTTACCATATCTGGCAAAGAGGTGCTGGTTTATGAGAGGGTTTCAGATATTTCTTTCAACCCCCTTGCTCCCATTCTTAGGGGGAGAAGAAAAGAGTCTCGGGGACACCCCGAACCCCGGCAGCATTCTGCTGCATCGTTACAGCGAGGGTTGAAGTGATGGAAAGACACAGTGACGATCTGATTACCAGCACGATTCATTCCATCCACCCGCTGGATGCCGAAGCCATGGCAAGGGCCAAGGCAAGGCAGGACCAACTGACCAAACCGAGGGGAAGCCTGGGCAGGTTGGAGGAACTGTCTATCCAGATTGCCGGTATCAGACAGGAAGTAACACCACGCCTGGTGCATAAGGTGATTGTAACTATGGCCGGCGATCATGGTGTGGTCGCTGAGGGAACGAGTGCTTACCCGCAGGAGGTGACGGCCCAGATGGTCTACAACTTCCTGCGGGGAGGTGCAGGGATCAATGTTCTGGCCAAGCACATCGGAGCCAAGGTTGTGGTGGTGGATATGGGTGTGGCGGCCAACCTTGAACCCCATCGTGAGCTTGTCTTGAGGAAGGTTGCCCCAGGCACTGCCAGCATGGCCCGAGGTCCGGCCATGAGCCCCGAGCAGGCGCTCCAGTCTATTCGAGCCGGTATCGAGGTTGTTCAAGGGGAGATCGGGAAAGGCCTCGATATTGTCGGCACCGGCGATATGGGCATTGGCAACACCACCGCGTCCAGCGCTATCTGTGCGGTCGTGACCGGGGAATCCGTGAAAAAGGTCACCGGCAGAGGGGCCGGTGTGGATGATGTGCAACTGGCCCATAAGGTGACGGTAATAGAGCAGGCGCTGTCTATAAACCGCCCGGATCCAAAAGACCCGCTGGATGTGTTGAGCAAAGTGGGCGGGTTTGAGATCGGCGGGCTGGCGGGAGTCATGCTGGGGGCAGCGGCGCACCGGGTGCCGGTGGTCATCGACGGATTCATCTCCGGAGCGGCGGCGTTGATCGCCACCGGGCTTTGCCCGCAACTCAAAGACTACCTGATTGCCTCTCATCTCTCCGTAGAGGCAGGGCATCGGGCGGTTCTCCGGCACATGGGACTCAAGCCTTTGCTGGATCTCGACATGAGGCTGGGAGAGGGTACCGGGTCTGCATTGGGCGTCTCTCTGGCGGAGGCATCGGTCAAGCTGCTGGCGGAGATAGCCACCTTCGGCGAAGCCGGCGTTTCGGACAAAGAGGAGAAAATCTAGGTGGGCTTTCTGGCGGCCTTGAGATTCCTCACCATCATCCCGCTGCCGCACGTTCGGGAGACAACCTCGGAAGAGATCGGGCGCTCGCTGGCATACTTCCCTCTGGTGGGGCTGCTCATCGGGCTGATCCTGTTCGGGATAGACAAGGGTCTGGCGGAGATATTGCCGTCTTTTGTCGGGAGCGCTCCCCTGTTGATAGCCCTGTTAGTGCTCACGGGCGCAAACCATCTCGACGGCTTCATTGACACCTGTGACGGCCTTGTGGCCGGCAAGACTCCTCAGCAGAGATGGGAGATCATGCGCGACAGCAGGGTGGGGGCCTTCGGGGTGATCGGAGCCTGCAGCTTTCTGATATTGAAATACGTTTCGCTGGCAGGGGTGCCGGAATCATCGAGAATGGAGGCGCTCATAGTAATGCCGGTGCTTGGGCGCTGTGCGGTCGTCTGGGCTATATGCGCTTTTCCCTATGCCAGACCGCAGGGCCTGGGCAGGGTGTTCAAAGACCATGTGACGTGGCCGGCGGTTGCATTGGCGACGGTTGTAGCACTGGCGGTGGCGGTGGGCTTCCTGCAGTTCACGGGCCTGGCGATCATGTTCGGGGTCGGATTGGTGACTTTCGGGCTGTCCGCTCTCCTGAGGCGCAAGTTTGCCGGGTTGACCGGCGACACGTACGGTGCAGTTATCGAGGTGGGAGAGGTCAGCTCCCTTCTTCTGGTGATGGCGTTGCCGTCATGGAATTGGTGAAATGGTGAGCAGATTGATTCTTGTAAGGCATGGCGACATTGCTGCGGATATGAGCCGCTACTGGGGTCGAACGGATGTTACCCTGAGCGCTGCCGGATTGGAACAGGCCGGGAGGCTGCGCGATCGCCTGGCAGCAGAAAAGATCGAAGCAGTCTATTCCAGCGATCTCAAACGGGCGCTGGATACTGCCATTGCCATTGCCCGTCCTCATCGGCTTCCGGTCGTGCCTTGCCCGGAGCTTCGCGAGATCGACTTCGGGCAGTGCGAAGGTCTGAGCTTCGATGAGATCAAACTACGTTACCCTGAAGCGGAAACGATCTGGACTGCCAGTGATCTCCGGATCAGCTTTCCCTGTGGGGAGAGCGTGGCTGTGCTGGCTGAGAGAGTCGATCGGTTTCTGGCGGCGCTGCGCTCGACCTCGCTGGAGACGGCGCTGGTGGTAGCACACGGCGGCCCGTTGCGGGTGCTTGTCTGCCGACTGACAGGTCTCGATCTGTCCAACTGGTGGCACGTTCACATTGAGCGGGCATCCCTCTCCTTCATCGAAGTGAATTCAGATGGCGGAACGATCCGGCTCCTGAACGACGTTTCACATTTACAGAAGGAGGCTGCATGAGCAGGGCCGTTTGTTCCTGGAGCGGCGGAAAGGATAGCTGCTTTGCCTGTTACCTGGCATTATCGCAGGGTTACAAGGTGACGCACCTGGTCAATTTCATATCCCGCGAGTTCCGCCGGGTCTCTTTTCATGGCATCAGGGCTCGCCTCGTTTCCCGGCAGGCGGAGGCGATGGGCATGACTCTGGCCCAGTATGCGGTGCCGCCGGACATGTCGCTCTATGAACAGACGTTCAAGAAGGCTGTGTCCAAATTGAAGGACCAGGGTGCCGAGGCCATGGTCTTTGGGGACATCTACCTTCAGGAGCACCGGGACTGGGTGGAAAGGGTTTGTGCTGAAATAGGGCTCGTGCCGGTGTTGCCGCTGTGGGGCAGAGACCTGGAGGGTCTCATGAACGAGTTCATCGATTCGGGCTTCGAGGCGGTTATGGTCTCAGCCAATGCAGGAATCTTCGGCGAAGAATGGCTGGGGCGGAAGATAGACCGCAGCTTCATGGCTGATCTGAAGCATCTGGCGATAGAGAAGAGTCTCGACCTTTGCGGCGAGAATGGAGAATATCACACCGTGGTGCTGGACGGTCCTGTGTTCGAAAAGCGGCTAGCCCCCAGCTATGGAGAGAGGGTCAAGCGGGACGGTTACTGGTTCCTGGACTTGCCCAGATGCGCGATGAGGACGAAATAAGGAAGAAAAATGTGTGGGACGGAGTTGATGGTGCAGCGGAACGCTGCCGGGGGTTTGGGGGTGTCCCCCGAATTCCAAATCACCTTTAATCCCCCTTTGCCAAAGGGGGACTCAGGGTTGGTGGGCGCAAGAGGGTTGAGGTAAGCAAATGGAGAAGAAGTGCATTCTCATTCTCGGTGGCGTTCGGAGCGGCAAGAGCCGGTTGGCCCAGGACATGGCTCCTCGCCTGGGCGAGAGGGTGCTTTTCGTGGCTACGGGCGAGGCGCTCGATGAGGAGATGAGACAGAGGATAGAGGATCACAAGAAGACCCGCCCGGCACACTGGCGCACTCTTGAAGCGCCTTTTGACATGGGCAGGAGATTACAAGGCGAGATCGGCGATGCCCAGGTGGTCATAGTGGATTGCCTGACTTTGCTGGTGTCCAACGTGATTTGTCGCTGCGGCGATCCTGAAGTGGTTGATGCCGGTCTGGTTGCAGAGAAGCTGGCGTCTGAGATTGGAGAACTGGTGGACTGCATCGACAAAGTGGAGGCCAGCTTCATCCTGGTGAGCAACGAGGTGGGCATGGGTGTGGTGCCGGACAACAGGCTGGGACGGATCTATCGTGATTGCCTGGGTAAGGCGAACCAGGATCTGGCACGGCGTGCCGACACAGTCTGCCTCATGGTTGCCGGGATTCCACTTGCCATCAAAGGAGCGGTGTGAGAGCCTTCCTAAAGCGCCATCGCCGCATCAGCGTGCTGCTTCTGCTTGTGGCGGCACTGGCGGTTTCCACCATGGTGGCCACCGCTCTGGGGGCTGTGTCAATTCCTTTGGACGACATCGCCAAGATGAGCTGGAACAAAGTGACAGCCTTCGACTTCACACAGACCTGGCGAGACATTGACGAGACCATAGTCTTTCAGGTCAGGCTGCCGAGGGTGATCGGCGGCGCACTGGTGGGAGCAGCCCTGGCGACGGCGGGAGTGCTGTTTCAAGGCCTGCTGCGCAATCCTATGGCTGATCCGTACATCATCGGCACTTCCGCAGGATCGGCGCTGGGGGCGACGGTGGCCATGTTGCTTCCGGTGAGCATGGCTTTCCTCGGTTTCGGGATGGTGCCGGTGCTGGCCTTTGCCGGTGCTCTGGCAACGGTATTTCTGGTGTACTACCTGGCCCGCGTGGGCGGAAAGACCCCCATAGTCAGCATGCTGCTGGCCGGATTCGTGGTGAGCGCCATGCTGACAGCCTTGATGTTCCTCATCATCACCATGAGCGACTCACTGCACTCAAGGTTCGCTTCTGTCTACGGTTTCCTCATGGGCGGCATCTCGGTGTCCGGCTGGGGACAGATAGCCGTTGTTGCGCCGGTCATCATTATTGGCATTGTGCTGGCCCGCCTGTGGTCCTTTCGTCTCAATGCCTTTGCTCTAGGAGAAGAAGGGGCGGCCCACGTTGGCGTCGAGGTGGAGCGGAACAAAACGCTGTTTCTGGCGCTGGGCTCGGTTCTGACGGCCGCTGCCGTTTCCATCAGCGGCCTCATCGGGTTCGTCGGCCTGGTGATTCCGCATGCGTTGAGGCTGGTGCTGGGGCCCGACCACAGGACGTTGATTCCGGCTTCTGCGCTGGCCGGCGCTGCTTTCCTGGTGATAGCCGACATGCTGGCTCGCACGGTAGCATCTCCCAGGGAATTGCCGGTGGGCATCATCACCGCGTTGATCGGCGCACCCGTCTTCCTGTATCTACTGCGTCGTGGCGGAAAGGAGTACTCACTATGAGCGCCGTTGAGGTAAACCATGTCTGTTTCTCATATTCCAATGGCCTGGTACTGCGTGACGTGGAGTTTTCCGTGCGGAAGGGGGAGATGATCGGCCTCATCGGACCCAACGGTGCCGGCAAGACCACGCTCATAAGGTTGATCAGCGGGATTCTCAGCGCCAGGCAAGGCGAAGTCAAGATTCATGGCCTGAACACCGGTAGACTGAAACGAACTGCACTGGCCAGGGAGGTGGCGGTGGTTCCTCAGCAGTTCAACATCCCCTTCGCCTACAGGGTCGAGGAGGTGGTCATGCTGGGGCGAACACCCTTCATGAGGCCTTTCCACGATTCCTCGGCGAAGGACAGGGACGCCGTCATGCAGACTGTCGAGACCGTCGGCATCAGACACCTGGCAGGCAGATACTTCAGCGAGTTGAGCGGTGGTGAGCGCCAGAAGGTGGTGCTGGCCATGGCCCTGGCACAGGAGCCGAAGCTGCTGCTGCTGGACGAGCCGACAACCCACCTTGATATCAGCCACCAGGTCGAGGTGCTGGAACTGCTGACTGAGATGAATAAGAAGCAGCAATTGACCATCATAGCCGCCATGCACGACCTGAATCTGGCATCGGCATATTTCAAACGGCTGGTCCTCCTCAAGGGCGGAACCATCCTTGCCGATGGCACACCGGATAAGGTGCTGACACCGGACACGATAGCTGCGGCATACTCTCTGCCGGTGCATATCCAGCCCCATCCGCTTACCGGCGTGCCCTGTGTGGTGGTGCTGCCGGGGAACAACGGCCACAGCCGGCGGCCCAAGGCAGAGGCACTGGAACACGAGGGCCACAGGGACTAATTCGTGAGCATTGACATCGCCGCCCCAACAGGGGTATCGTGAAAAAATTGGTGGGGGGTCTTTTGAGGTGTAAGGAGGATTGAACATGCTTGGAAGAACCGGACTGTCACAGGCATCTCGCAAGAGCAGTAGGATACTGCTGGCTTTCACTCTGATAGCGATTCTCCTGGGCATGGTTCCTCTTATGTGCTACATTTTGCCCGGGGTCTCCGCTTCCTCGGTTGTCAGCTCCGATGGCTGGGGATGGCAAAATCCTCTGACACTGGGTAACGCCCTGGTCAGCATCTGGGGCAGCTCTTCGTCCGATGTCTTCGCCGCAGGTGCGGATGGCACCATTCTGCACTACGACAACACCAACTGGACCATCATGAGGAGCGGCACCCGGGACAGCATCTGGAGCATCTGGGGCAGTTCGTCCTCCGATGTTTTCGCCGTGGGCAATTCGGGCACTATCCTGCACTACGATGGGACAGCCTGGAGCGCCATGACCAGCGGCACCACCCAGAGCCTCAGCTCGGTGTGGGGCAGTTCGTCCTCCGATGTCTTTGCAGTGGGCCGGAACGGCACCATTCTGCATTACGATGGCGCTGCCTGGACCGCTATGACCAGTGGCACCACAAGTGATCTTTCCGGCGTCTGGGGCAGTTCGTCCTCCGATGTGTTTGCAGTGGGTGAAAATGGCACGATCCTGCGCTACAACGGCTCCGCCTGGACCACCATGACCAGCAATACGACAAGCGGCCTTCAGGATGTCTGGGGCAGCGCTGCTTCCGATGTCTTCGCAGTGGGCTATGGTGGGACCGTTATGCACTACGATGGCGCCAACTGGAGCGCCCTGACCAGCAATAGTGTCGATTGGCTGAATGGTGTGTGGGGGACATCGTCCTCCGATGTCTTCGCTGTGGGCAGCCGCGGCGCAGCTCTCCATTACGATGGCAGCGGTTGGAGCGCGCAGAGCAGCAGCACCACAGTCAATCTGTATGCTGTCTGGGGGACTTCCTCCACCGATGTCTTCGCTACGGGAGATGCCGGGAGCATACTTCACTACAATGGAACAGCCTGGACAGCCTTCAGCGGGGTAACCAAGAACCTCTCCGGTGTCTGGGGAACCTCAGCGTCTGATATCTTCGCTATGGGCGATGGCGGCACGGTGCTGCATTACAACGGCACCATCTGGAGTGAGTTGAGCAGCAACACGACCGACAACCTCTTCGGTGTGTGGGGCACTTCATCAACCGATGTGTTTGCGGTGGGAGCCTCCGGAAGGGTACTGCACTACGACGGGACCGTCTGGAATGTAATGAGCAGCAACACCACAAATAACCTCTCCAGTGTCTGGGGCACTTCTTCGACCGACGTGTTTGCCGTCGGAGCATCCGGCACCATACTGCACTATGACGGCAGCGCCTGGAGCGCGCAGACCAGTGGCACGACCAAGAATCTCTCCGGTGTCTGGGGAGCTTCTTCAACCGATATCTTCGCTGTGGGAGACGGCGGCACGGTCCTGCACTATGACGGCAGCGCCTGGAATGCCCTGACCAGCGGTACTGCGAACAATCTCTCCAGTGTCTGGAGGACTTCCTCGTCCGATATCTTTGCTGTGGGGGCTTCCGGTACCATCCTGCACTACAATGGCAGTGCCTGGAGTATGCTGGGCAGCGGAACGTTGAATAATCTCTCCGGTGTCTGGGGAAGCTCTTCAACCGATGTCTTCGCTGTGGGCGAGAGTGGCGCGGTTTTCCACTATGACGGCAGCGCCTGGAGTTCGCAGAGCAGCGGCACCACCAACAATCTCTCCGGTGTCTGGGGTATTTCCTCAACCGACGTCTTCGCTGTGGGGGATTCCGGCGCTATACTCCGTTATCCGGCTTACGCCGCCCCGATTATCTCCCATACCCCGGCGAGCGTGTCCTTCAGGGTCGGTGTGGGTGGGGAAAATCCAGCCGACCAGATTCTGAGTGTGCGAAACGCCGGTGTGGGCACTCTTGACTGGTCGGCTGGCAGTGATGCTGCGTGGTTGACGCTCGATCCGGTGTCCGGCAGCTCTACGGGGGAGTCCGATAATGTCACTCTCACCGTCAACATCGCCGGTCTGGCGGTTGGGAGCTACACCGCGAAGGTCACCATAACCTCTGCAGCTGCGATCAACAGTCCACGGGTTGTATCCGTTACATTGACCGTAACCCCACCGCCGCCGACTATAGCATCCGTCAGCCCTGCTGCGAGCGCACAAGGGCTGAGTGAGAATGTAACCATCAGCGGCACCAACCTGACCGGCGCTGCGGCGGTGAACTTTGGCTCAGGCGTTACTGTCAGCAGCTATACCGTAGTGGATGACAGCCGGATAGATGCGGTTGTCCGCACCTCTGGAGGTGCAGCAGCCGGCTCCAGGGACGTCACGGTGACCACCCCGGGTGGCACGGCCAGCCTGGCGGGGGGTTTCCTGGTGAATCAGGCACCATCGCCGACTTTGAACTCGGTTCTTCCAGACAGTGGCAAGAAGGGTCAGACATTCAGTGTGGTCATCAGCGGCACCGACCTGGCCGCCACCACGGCGGTGGATTTCGGCTCCGAGGATATCACCGTCAAGAGCTTCACTGTGGACAGCAGCACGCAACTGACTGTCGATGTAACTATAGGCTCAGAAGCCGAGCTTGGGACCAGAGACGTGACCGTGACCACCGGAGGCGGGGTGGCAACACTGACGGAGGGCTTCAAGGTAGTGGGTGGGACCAGCAAGGGCATGCCGGTGTGGGGCTGGGTGCTCATCGGCTTAGCCGCTGTTATTGTGACTGCAGCGGCTGTGGTTATCATCAGACGCCTTCTCGGCAAGACGCCGGCCTAGGTTTGCGGTCAACGGACTGAGGTTAGGATTTATCTCTCACTCACTACTGGAGTTACGCCTGCTGGCCCAACTCCGTCTGAAGAGGAACCCACGTACTCCTTAGTTATTCTCTAGTGCCTCTTTAGGCAAGCTATAGGTATCTGCACCTATCCATGAGCGCCGACCACGCGGCTAGAATGGGCCTCACTTTGACCGAGAGGAAGGAGAGAGAATCCCATGAAGGCAATAGCTGCAGCCATTCTTGCATTCGTACTGGTTTTGACGGTCGGCACGAGTTCTGTGCTGGCTGCAGGGCCGATGGACAGAGAGTACAGAGATTACCTTCGGTTGAGCCAGAAGATCGAGCGTCTGCAGAGGCAGATACCGGAAGGGCGCTTGTCCGACTTCCCAACAAAGGAGCAGATAAGGATCTGCAGAGTTGAGTTGAAGATAGTGGACCTTATGGAGAAGAAGCTGACCTACGAGGAGAGGCATAATCTGCCCCGGTCAACCACCTGGAGCGCCATCTCCAACACTCGAACCCGGCTGGGCATTGTATTGGAGGAACTGCTGGTGCAGAAGCGCGGTGGTTAAGTGATATCCTGGAGACGCCAAGCGCCGACGCAGCACTAACACGCTGGATTTGAGATTCCCCCTCTATCGTGGCACACTGAAACAGTGGCCTCAGTGGACTTCGGTTCTGTCTTGGTCATAGCCATCGGATTGTCCGCCGACTGTTTCGCCATTGCCCTGGGTGCCAGTACTTCCGCGAAGGGTGCCTCCCGTCTCCAGGCATTGCGCGTCGCTTTGGCTTTCGGAGTGGCTCAGGCGGTGATGCCGGTGCTGGGATGGCTGGCCGGGAAGACAGTCGTCAACCTGATATCCGACTACGACCACTGGGTGGCTTTCGCCCTGCTCTTCATCATCGGCAGCAGGATGATCTGGGAGTCATTCCACCCGAAAGACGGTAAGGCCGAAAGAAGGGACTTCTCCAAGGGTCTTGCCCTGCTGACTCTGGCGGTGGCCACCAGTATTGACGCTCTGGCGGTCGGCCTCAGTTTCGCCTTCCTCAAGGTCAATATCACTCTGGCCGTCCTGACCATCGGGGTGGTTGCCTTCATCGTCACCATGATCGGCTTTCTCCTGGGCCGAAAGGTGGGGCAGGTGATGGGAGAGCGGGCAGAGACCGTTGGCGGTATCGTGCTGATTGCCATTGGACTCAGAATCCTGCTGAGTCATCTTCTGTAGCGGTTCTTTCAGCGGTGACGAGAGGCCCTAAGAAAGGCCCAGCGACAAGCGAATATTATCGTCTATAGCATTCATGTCTGATGACGGCATCGATCCCAGCTTGCGACCGACCATGTTCTTCTTGATGGTTCTTATGATGCCGGTAGCCACCGAGGGAAAAAGGAGGCCGGCTCTTTGCCAGTCTTTGATAAGGTGATCGCCTGGCAGCATGCGGTCAGTTCTGCTGCTGATGGCCGCGATGATAGCCTCATCTCGCCCGGTGTGGTAGACTTCTGAGCTGACTATCACAGCCGGACGGAGCTTCACTCCCGTTTCATCCGCGAAGACAAAGGTGACGAGAACAACATCTCCGCGCTTACAAGCGGTCATAGGCCGCGTCCTTCTCGTTGTCCCAGACTTCGGCAAGCACCGGATCTGCTCTCGCAGTCAGTGTCAGGAGTCCTTCCGAGTCTTTCGCCTGATCAGCGGAACGTGGGACTTTGTCCAGGTCATCCTTGCGAAAGCGGCGATGACGCTGCTCGCCGATTTGGAAGGCAGGCAGCCGCCCTTGCTGAGTCAGTTTATAGATAGTCCTCTTGGAGACACACAGATAGTCGGCGGCTTCTTCAACCGTGAACCATTCTTTTGTGACTGCCATTCGGAGCCTCCTGCGAGGTTTATTATGTGCATCAGTAATGACCATACTAGCACATACAGGCGCTTAAGGGTAATAATTTGCCGTGCATCGCGCTTCAACTACAGGTCAGTGGTGCGATCCCGCGCGACTCACAAACCTCGAGCGCCCTCTGAGACCCTCCTCAGGATATCCCAGAACGCCCCCCTGTAGCCTTGCCTGATCGCCTCCACCAGACGGCTGTTGTCATTATAGTTGTAGTTCAGGTCTCCGGCCTGCGGCGGCTTCATGAACAGGAAGCGCTCGTCACCGCCTATCAGCTTCTCCAGGTATTGAGGCGCGTTTTCGCCCAATTCCGCCGAGAGATAGAAGATCGGCTTGAAGAAGCGATCGTTCCCTTTGACCGCACCGTGCAGGTCGGGATTGGATTCCAGCGGCCCTGACTGCCTGATCATCTCAGCCAGGCGCGTGCCCGGGAAGATGCGAATACCCATGGCAGCGCCGATCCGGTGTGGAGACATCTGCTTCATGGCCTCGATGGTCCGCCTCAGGCTTTCCCTGGTTTCTCCCGGCCCGCCCAGTAACAAGTCACACATGAACACCAGCCCCTGTTCATGGCAAGCAGTTGCTGTGTTTCGCAGGTCTTCCGCGCTGTAGTCACGCCCCAGGTTCCGCAGTATCCGGTTGTCGGCGCTGTCCACCCCGAAATTGATGCCCCGGCAGCCTGCCTTGCGATAGAGGGCCGCCGTCTCGCTGCTGAAGGGAATGGGACTGGCGTAGGTGTACCAGCCAACCTTCTCACCGAGCCCTCTTCGTACGATTTCACGGCAGACTTCGTCGGCATGAGAAGCGGGCAGGTTGAATTCCGCATCGCAGAGATGGAGACAGTCGATGCCCTGATCCAGCAGCACTTCGATCTCGCTGGCCACGCTTTGCGGTGAGCGGCAGCGCAGCTTCCGGCCCTTGCTTGGAGCGTCCACGCAGTAGACGCAGCCCTTGTTGCAGCCGCGCTTGGTTTCGATGCTGCCCATACCGCCTTCGGCCAGGTAGCGGCGATTATCCACTGCCGCTCTGAGCGGTACGGCACTGCCATCAATGCCGCCCCATGACGCTGGATTGCGCTTGAAGCCGGATCCGTCGCGATGAACCAGACCGGGGACCGATCGCAAATCCTCACCCGCGGCCAGCCTGCGAACCAGCAGAGGGAGCGATTCTTCGCCGTCGCCGACGATGCCCAAATCAAGATCGCAGTATGAGAGAACATCCTCGGGCATGATAGAGAAGCCCGATCCGCCGAGGACGATGGGTGCGCTGGTTCGGCGGCGCAGGTAATCCGTGACTTCCTTGAAGTCGGGCAGGAAGAACTCCCGGCTGGCGAAGGTGGTGTCATCGATATTGCGCAAGGTGACGCCCACGGCATCCACCGTCCCATCGCTGAAATAGCCGTCGATGGCCGCCTTCCAGTCCTGGCAGAGGCAGAGGTCCAGCACGTCTGTCTGGATGCCCTGCGTGCTGAGAGCATGCGCCAGGTAGTCGAGCGCGATCGGGGTCACTGGAGGCTTCATCCGGTTGGGGTTCACCAGTAGCACATCGGTCGCCATCTTGTCTATGCTCTCTCGTGCGGAAATATGGAGCGTGCATAGCAGAGGGGATTCGCCCTCTGCATGCCCCGATTCTTGATTGCATCGCGCCTAACGTGGGCACTTCTCAATTGAGACGCCCAGGTACTTCTCCACCAGAGCCATGGCGCAATAAGGCCCGCACATGCTGCAGGTGCCCGATTCGGTGGCGAAGCGATTATGAAGCTTCCGCGCCTTTTGCGGGTCCAGTGAAAGCCTGATCTGTTCTTCCCAGTCCAGGTTGCGGCGCGCCAGGGACATCTTGCGGTCCCAGTCTGCTGCTCCTCTGACACCTTTGACGATATCCGCAGCATGGGCAGCGATCCGAGCCCCAATTACTCCCTCTTTAACCTCCTCCGGATTGGGCAAGGAGAGGTGTTCCGAAGGAGTAACGTAGCAAAGGAAATCGGCACCGGCGGCAGCGGCAATGGCACCGCCTATGGCTGCTGTAATGTGATCGTATCCGGCGGCCACATCGGTCACCAGCGGCCCGAGCACGTAGAACGGCGCTCCGCGACAGATGCGCTTCTGGAGTTGGATGTTGGCCACAACCTGATCCAGCGGCACGTGACCCGGACCTTCGACCATGACCTGGACTCCCGCCTTCCACGCCCGCTCAACCAACTCGCCCAGCGTCAGGAGTTCCTGTATCTGGCAACGGTCGGTAGCATCGGCCAGGCTGCCGGGTCGCATGCCGTCGCCCAGGCTCAGCGTGATGTCATATCGAAGGGCGATCTCCAACAGACGATCATACTGCTCATAAAGCGGGTTTTCCCGCTCCTGTTGCAGAATCCAACCCAGAAGGAAAGCCCCACCCCTGGAGACGACATTAGTGAGCCGCCCCTGTTGCTTGAGGTGTTCAATGGCGCTCCGGGTGACTCCACAATGGACCGTCATGAAGTCCACTCCGTCCCCGGCCTGCCGCTCAATCACGCCGAAAATGTCATCGGCAGTCATATTGACTATGGCACCACGCTTGTCAACCGCTTCAATGGCTGCCTGGTAGATGGGCACAGTGCCCAGCGGCAGCGGGCAGGACTCAAGAATGGCCTGCCGGATGGCGCCGATGTCTCCACCGGTGCTGAGGTCCATGATCGCGTCTGCCTTGAAGTCCATGACAACGCGGGCCTTCTCCAGCTCGATCTCCATAGAAGTATGAGCCGACGATGTGCCCACGTTGGCATTGACCTTGGTGGAGAGCCCCTTGCCGATTCCGCAGACCTGGAGGTTACGGCGATTGGCATTTGCCGGAATGACGATCGTGCCCTCGGCCACGCCCCGGCGGATGGTCTCAGCCTCTATTCCTTCCTTCTCAGCCGCGAGTTTCATCTGGGGTGATATCACGCCTTGTCTGGCCAACTGCAACTGCGTCATTTTCATTCACCAAAAAGAAAAAGACCAAGAGCCTCAGTCAACGGTCCTTGGTCATTAGAACCGCCTCCCTACGCTCGCATTACCGAGGTCAGGTTCAAAGGGTTGCCCGCCACTCGGCAGGCTCTCAGCCTCTGAGCTCCCCTGCGGGTAACCTAAGTATACTATCAAGTCAATTGAGGCCACAACGCGCGCCCTGAACCGCTCGACTTGTTCAGGTAGAGAGGGCGACAACCAACCAGCATATCATATTGCCTGCTCAGGTAGCCTTTGCTAAACTACTGCTATCTCAGATAAACGTGAGGTGAAACTATGGGTAAGAGAGATTACAGAGGCAGAGAGGCTAAGAAACCCAAGAAAGACGCGAAGAAGCCCAACGTCTCGGAGATAATATCGCAGCCAGTGACGGTAGAGGTAATCAAAAAGAAGGGGAAGAAAGAGCAACCTCCCCAGGAGGAATAATAGCGCCATCAGCCTACCTGCAGCTCTTAAAAACGGGTGAACTCCACAAGAGGGTGGAGGATGCACGGAGAATACTCGGAGACTGTGTACTCTGCCCCAGACAATGTCATGTCAATCGCCTGAGCGGCGAACTCGGTCAGTGTCGGACCAGCGAACAAGTAGTCGTCTCCAGCTTTGGGCCTCACTTTGGTGAGGAAGCACCGCTGGTTGGCAAAAGCGGCTCAGGCACCATTTTCTTCGCTCACTGCAACCTCAACTGCGTCTTCTGTCAGAACTACTCCATAAGCCAGCTTGGAGAGGGCTGTGAGGTCAGCAGTGAGGAACTGGCAAACATGATGCTGGTTCTCCAGCACAGGGGATGCCACAACATCAACCTGGTAACACCCACCCATGTCGTGCCTCAAATCCTGGAGGCTCTGGAACTCGCTGCATCGCAAGGTCTATCCGCACCCCTGGTATATAACTGCGGCGGCTACGAATCGCTGGACACACTCAAGCTCCTTGACGGGATCGTGGACATCTACATGCCGGATATGAAGTACGGTGACAGCACCATTGCCCACCAGTACTCAGGAGTCAACGACTATGCGGAATTCAACCGAGCCGCCGTGAAGGAGATGCATCGCCAGGTCGGAGATCTACAGATCGATGATCAGGGCATAGCCACCAGAGGCCTTCTGGTTCGCCATCTTGTTCTGCCCCATGGGCTGGCAGGGACAAGAGAGGTCGTTCAGTTCCTGGCTAAGCAAGTGTCCCCTGATACGTATCTCAACATCATGGCTCAGTACCATCCCTGCCACAGGGCCGGCGACTTCCCGCCATTGAGCCGAGCCGTCACAGAAGAGGAATACCTCAAAGCGGTCACGCTGGCACTGCACAACGGATTGAAGCGCCTTGATCAAGTTCACCACCGGAGTGCAAGGAACTTCTGATATGGCAAGGGAGAACCCGTCGTTGGCCTCTTTTAACGCCCAAGTCACCGGTCTGGTGCAGGGCGTATTCTTCCGCGCTTTTGTGGAAAGCCACGCCCAAGCCCTGGGCCTGACGGGGTACGTGCGTAATATCTCCTGTTCAGGAATGGTAGAGGTTGAAGCCGAGGGCGAGAAGGCCAGGTTGGAACAGCTTATTCGGTATCTGCACCAAGGCCCGCGGGCAGCCAGGGTGGAAAAGGTGGAAGTGCAATGGGGAACCTACACCGGTCGGTTCCTGGACTTCACCATAACCCGCTAGCCGCAGCCTCTAAAGGAGCAACCCCAGCAGAATGCCCACGCCCGTCAGCAGGGTCATCAGGAGTATGACCTGGATGTTCATGCCCAGGAACGGCATGAGCTTGCCCATGTCGTCGTGGTTATTCAGCACCCCCATCACCGTCTTGATTGCCAGCGGCAAGGTGAGCAGCCCGATCAGGGCCGTGAGCGGAAGCACCTGGAAAGCCACGGCCAGTATCAGGCTCAGATAGGTGGCTGCCATGAGAGCGGCATAAACCCTGGCGCTGAATTGCCGGCCAAAGGCTATGGGAATGTGTTGGCGTGAGGCAACCTTGTCCGCCTCGATATCAGGGAACTGATTGAGTAGCAGTAAATTGGATACAAGAAACCCTGGCACGAGCGATGCCAGCACAGCCGCCAGGGAGTACTCACCCGTCTGTGCAAAATAGGTCCCGATCACCATCAGCGGGCCGAATCCCAAACCGGGGGCAATCGCGCACACGAGGGGGTTCTTGGTGATGTGCGTGGTGTAGAAGTAAACTACCAGCATGCCCAGCATACCCAGGGGCAGGATCTTCCACCCCCATTCGACGGTGAAGTAGATGCCGATGGCACCGACTCCAATGAGGCTGGCAAGGCCAAGCAGGTAGACTTGTTGAGGCTTGAGAAGACCTGCCGGCAATATGCCGCTGCCGCCACTGAACGGCGTCCTTGTGGTGGCCAGGTCTATCCCGCTCTTAAAATCAAAATAGTCGTTAAGTACGTTCACGCTGATATGCGCCAAGAGAGCTCCGACTAAAGTCAGGATCACATGAAGCGGGTTGAGATCGAAGCCATTGTATACAGCCGCCGCCACACCCACCAGCACGCATACCGGCGTGAGCAACAGGAACTGCGGACGGGTCTCGAGAAACCAAGTCTTCACACCACCTACAGAAGCCGTCGTCACAATTCACCTCCTGGATACAATCAAGGATCGCGCATGAGCCGTCATAACTCGGCTTGATCAATTATATCCGATACCCTCTTCTCCATACCAATGGTCATGATGTGAACCCCCTGGCACATGCCTTTGATCTCGTTGATCAGCCGAGCAGCTATCTCAACGCCTTTCTTCCCCTTGTCCTCCGCCTTCTCCATCTCGTCGATAAGTTTCTCGGGAACACGTATGCCCGCCGACTTATCGTTCATGTAGCGAGCCATGGTCGCAGACCGGAGCACCACAATGCCTCCCAGGATCGGCACGTTCAGGTGACGCACCATCGCCACAAAGTCGGCGAATTTCCTGGCATCATAGACGGCCTGCGTCTGAAAGAACTGCGCCCCAGCCTTCGCCTTTTTCTCCATCTTGATGATCTGAGGTTCGAGAAGGTCGGCCTCAGGAGTAACAGAGGCACCGATAAAGAACTTTGGCGACCCCTTCAGATCCTTTCCCGCCAGGTCGCGCCCCTTTTGTAATTCGGCGGCAGCCTCGATCAACGAGACGGAATCCAGATCAAACACCGGTTTGGCTTCGGGGTGATCGCCCAAGGTGACATAATCTCCGGTGAGGCAAAGAACATTCTCTATGCCCAGCACGTAAGCGCTGAGAAGATCCGACTGCAAAGCGATTCGATTGCGGTCGCGGCACGTCATCTGCAAGACAGGCTCGATTCCCCACTGTTTCAGAAGGCAACAACCGGCGAGAGAGCCCAGCCGCATCACCGAACTCTGCTGGTCGGTCACGTTCACCGCATCAACTTTACCCCGCACCACCCCGGCGCTGCGCTGCATGTCGCGAACGTCCACCCCTTTTGGCGGACCGATCTCGGAGGTGATCACGAATTTGCCGCTGGCCAGTTTCTCTCTGAGGTTCACTCTGCTGCACCATCCCTGATTGAGGGTTTATCGAGCTGATAGCTCATAGCGGGTAGGGTGGGTAGAGCGAAGCGAAACCCACCAGCATTGCCTCGAATCACGCTTTCAACCCCCTGCCCTCCACCCTGGGAAAAAACAAGAGAAATCTGGGGGACACCCCCAATACCCCCGGCAGCGTTCCGCTGCATCGTACGCTCATAGCGCGTAGGGTGGGTAGAGCGAAGCGAAACCCGCCAGCATTGCCTCTGATCACGTTTTCAACCCCTGCTCCCAAATCGTCATTGTGTCGCAGCCCAGCCTGCTGCCGCCAGCATTGCCTCTGATCACGCTTTCAACCCCCTGCCCTCCACCCTGGGGAAAAACAAGAGAAATCTGGGGGACACCCCCAATACCCCCGGCAGCGTCCCGCTGCACCGTTGATAGCACTCAGTATGTCGGATTCCACTTACTCCACCACATAGGCACCCGGCTTCGCGCTGGCAGCAAAGTTCTTGAGAGGCCGACGTTTTCTCATGTTTTCCAGCTTGCCCTGCTTCCGCAGGCGCTCGTAGATAGCGCCCCAGGCACAATCTTTGGAGTTCGAAACCTCGCACTTTCCGTTCTTTGCCCCTCCGCAGGGCCCATTGATCAGCCCCTTGGGACACGCAGTGATGGGACAGATGCCGCCTGTCCAGCCGATAACGCAATCGCCGCACTGCACGCAGACCTCGGAGAATACGTTTGGCGATACCTCCTGCCCCATGAAAAGCGTGTCTAAAGCCGGGTAGACTCTCTTCTCAGTTAGTGCCGCCAGCGTCTGCACACCGAAGGCGCAGGCCATGACCAGGATGCAATCGGCCTCACCAACAGCCGCCGAATTCTCCTCCAGAGCCTGCTGGTCAAGGCTGTCACAGGCAGTAGGAATAACCACCGATCCGGTAACCGTCTTGCCGGCACCTTTCAGTGTTCTCTTCATCTCCTGGACTTCTGCCTTCCCGCCGGTGCGGCACATGGTGGCACAAGTACCGCAGCCGACCAGAAAGACCCTGGTTTCACTCTCCAGCAAGCGCTCGATCTCAGCCAGTGCCTTCTGCCTGGTAATCGCCTTCATTCTGATGCCGCCTTGGTGTGAACTCTACTCACGGACGTGCGCCTCATACTCATGCCTGAAATATCGAAGACTGTCCAATACAGGAATTGGCGCTGCCTGTCCCAGACCACACGATGACGTGAGCATCATAGCGCCGGACAGTTGGTCAAGTGCCTGCAAATCTTTCCGTGCTCCCTTGCCTTCAGAAATCCTGGTCAGCATCTCCAGCATCGCCTGAGTCCCCTCACGGCATGGAGTGCACTTTCCGCAGGATTCCTCGGCAAAGAACTCCATGGTCCTGGACATGATATCCACCACATCCCTGCTCTTGTCAAACACGATAACGGCTCCAGGTCCCAATACGGTCTCGTAGGAGAGCGGCATGCCCATCTCGTCAGCAGGCACGATCCTGCCGGCGGCACCCCCAACCTGAACCATCTTGACGTCTTTGGCTAAAGCCAGCCCTTCGACCAACTCCCTCAGCGGGCTTCCCATCTCAAGTTCGTACACACCGGGGCACTCCACATCGCCGCTGATGGAGAACACCTTAGTTCCCTTGCTCTCTCGGGTACCAATGTCACGGAAGCGATCCGCACCATTGTCGATGATCCAGGGAATATTCATCAGCGTCTCAACGTTGTTGATGACCGTAGGAAAACCCAGCAGACCTTGCGCCGGTGGAAACGGCGGCCTGTGCCGAGGTTCGCCTCTCCTTCCCTCCAGCGCCTCCATCAAGGCCGTCTCTTCACCGCCAATATAGCCACCGGCACCCAGCCAGACTTGAACCCGCAAATGATGCCTGTCAGAGCCGAGAAGCCCTTTCTCTCCTGCCTGGGCTATGGCAGCCTTCAGCCGGCCCGCCAGATACGCGTACTCCGAGCGCAGGTAGATGTAGCCATCGCCGGCTCCCACAGCATATGCAGCGATCGCCATTCCTTCAATCAGACTGAACGGGTCTCTCTCCAGGATATAACGATCCTTGAAGGCTCCGACTTCACCCTCAGCGGCGTTGCAGATGACATATTTCCTGTCCGAGGCCGATTGCGCCGTCTGCTCCCATTTCAGGCCTGTCGGGAAACCGCCGCCACCCCTGCCGCGCAGGCCGGATTTCTTCACTTCGTCGATTACCCGCCTGGGCGTCATGCTCAGGAGCGCCTTACGTAGCGCTGTGAATCCGCCCTTCTCCACGCAGGAGTTGACGTCCTGCGGATCGATCAACCCGCAGTGCCTCAAAACCAGTGACTGCTGCGGCAATAGACTTCCCTTTCCTTCAAACCTGCCGATACTCCGCCATGATCTCCGAGACTCCGGCGGGCGTCAGATCACCGAATATCCTGCCATCTATCATCATAGCCGGAGCCTTGTCGCAAGCGCCAATACAATTGACGAGTCGCAGAGAGAACAAGCCATCGCCGGTGGTCTGGCCGGCTTTGACACCAAGCTCCTTTTCTATGGCGTCAATGACAAGGCGGTTCTTCTTGAGATAGCATGGAACGCTCCTGCACACGCTGATGACGTGCTTACCAAGGGACCTGGTCGAGAAGTGCGGGTAGAAGGTGGCCGTGCCGTACACATGGCTCAAGGGGATGCCAAGCTGCTCGGCCAATTCCGACAATACGTGCTCCGGAAAGTAACCATATACTTCATGGGCACGCTCCAGCAGAACCAGCAGGCTCTTCTCGAGTCGAGCGTCATTCGTGCCTGAAGCCATATGGACCTGCTTCACCCAATCTGTCATTGCGAGCCATTCTCGGAGTCACTCGAGGAGAAGGCGCGGCAATCTCGAATTCCTTGAAGCTGTGGGCTCATAGTTCATAGTTCATGGGCCATAGCTCATGGCTGATAGCTGATAGCTCATAGCTCATGGCTCGCAGATCAGATTTCATACCCTTTCACGCCTCTTCATATCCTCACGCCGCTTTTCCAGCGCGCCTACCGGACAAACTGAAATGCATACGTCACAGGACCGGCAAGCTGCGTTGTCCAGCGGCTGATCCTGCCCGGCCACCATCTTGGAATCGAAGGCCTTGTAGCCCATCGCCAACACATCCGCCTTCTTGATCTCGTGGCAGGCTCTGACACATCTGCGGCAAAGGATGCACTTGGTGAGATCGCGGACTACGTAGGGTCCGGCATCCTCCGACGCATAGTAGTGCCTCTTCATTCTGAACCTGGGCATGGCTACGCCCATCTCACCCGCCAAGCGGCGAAGCTCGCAGCGGTTGCCTTTGTCACAAACCAGGCAGGCATCGGGGTGACTGGCCAGCATCAGCTCCAGCACAATCCTTCGTGCTCCGACCACTCTTGCCGAATGCGTTTGGATAACCATGCCGGGGGCTATCGGGGTGATGCACGCAGGCACCAGTGTCTTGTAACCTTCAACTTGGACCACGCAGATACGGCAGACGCCGATCGGCGTCAACTTCGAGTGATAGCAGAGGGTGGGGATGTCCACCCCGTTCTTCCGCGCCAGTTCCAGAATCGTCATGCCTGGACGCCCGGTGACCTTGCTGCCATTAAGGTTAAGCTCAATATTCAAGCGCAGTCCTTCTTATCAGGTTTCGCATGGAAAAATCACCACAAGCTCAAGGGTGGAGGATAGCCAGAAACAAAACTGAGGCGCTGAAGCCGGCCGTCTAAACCACACTCCAAAGGACGATCAAGACGACCAGCACCAACGCTGCCACAATGCCAACGTTGCGCAGGTCTTTCTTCAAGTGCGGGTTCTCCAGCACAGCTTGCCGCTGAAGTCCCGAAGTCCGGGGCGGAGGAGCCGCCGAAGGGGACTTCCTGGTCGGTGCCTGTTCGGATGAGACAGGTTGGCTGGGCTGCCGACTCTGCGCACTGTTTTTTGGAACACCCTGAGAGCGTACTCTTCTTCCCCGACGACGATCTCTAGGCATCTTTGACACTCTCCTGCCACAGCCGATTCACTGTGCGTTCAATTATCTCATGGCTGAAACCGCGCATCTTCAGAACGCCGCTCAGCTTCTTTTTGAAGTCATCGCAGCCAATCGGCCTGAGTTTCGCTGCCTTCTTCCGGCCGACTCGATAGGCAGCCTCTTCTTCATTAATTCCATCGACCGCTTCAGCCACCACATCCGCCTCCACACCCTTCTGTCGCAGCTCACGTCGCAGTGCAGCGCGACTGCGGGGGCTGAAGGATTCGCGACTCTCCCGCCAGAAGCGGGCAAAGGCCGCATCATCCAGCAAACCTTGTGCCTCCAACGCCGTCAGCGTTGCCTCGATAATCCGGCTGCCGAAACCCTTCCTGGCGAGCCAACTCTTCACCTCGAAGCGACTGCGCGGCCGGTAGCTCAGGCAGCGATAGGCTGCTTCCAGGCAAGATTGTTGCTGGGTGGCAGACTTTGGAGTCATCAGGATTCGGTTTCCCCATCGTCTCCCGCAGGCAGCGGGTTTGTCACAGACATGCCCTTGGCCTTGATCTGGCCCTCTATCTGCTCTGCGATGTCCTGGTGTTCTTTGAGATAGGCCTTGGTGTTTTCCCGCCCTTGACCCAGGCGTGTGTCGCCGAATGAGAAGAAAGCGCCACTCTTCTTGATAATCCCCATGGCGACACCCAAGTCAACAATATCGGCTTCCCTGCTTATGCCCTGAGCAAACATGATATCGAACTCGGCAGTCCTGAATGGAGGCGCTACCTTGTTCTTCACCACCTTGGCCTTCACCCTGTTGCCGACGATATCGCTTCCCGACTTAATGGACTCAGCGCGCCTCAGCTCGATCCTCACCGAGCTGTAGAACTTCAGCGCCCGCCCGCCAGGGGTGACTTCGGGGTTTCCAAAGAAAACGCCCACCTTCTCGCGCAACTGATTGATGAATATGGCTGCCGTGTTTGACTTGCTGATGGCAGCCGTCAGCTTCCGCAGTGCCTGAGACATCAGTCGGGCCTGGAGGCCTACCTGGGCATCGCCCATGTCGCCTTCGATCTCAGCTCTCGGCACCAGGGCCGCCACGGTGTCAAGCACTATGACATCGATGGCACCACTCCTGACCAGTGCTTCAGTTATCTCCAGCGCCTGCTCTGCTGCGTCCGGCTGCGATACGAGAACATCGGCAATCTTCACGCCGCAGCGACCGGCGTAGATGGGATCAAATGTATGCTCCACATCTATGTAAGCTGCTGTGCCGCCTTTGGCCTGAGCCTGGGCCACGATGTGATAGGCCAAAGTCGATTTGCCGGAAGACTCCGGCCCAAAGATCTCCGTGATCCTGCCTCGGGGAATGCCGCCGATCCCCAGCGCCATATCAAGAGACAGGGAACCTGTCGAGATGGTGTCCACCACCAGCATGGTAGTAGACTCCCCCAGCCTCATAACAGAGCCCTTCCCGAACTGTTTCTCTATCTGCTCGATGGCCAATCCCAGGGCCTTTTCCTTTTCAATCGCCATGATTCCTTCCTTTTCACGGAAACCTGAGGGTTATCTCCCCACTTCCACTCTGCACTTCTGTCCGTCCCACAGTGTTTCCTTCACCACAAATTTCAGTCCCGGGTCCAGTCCCACGACCATGCCTTCCATCGGATCAAGACAGTGTATCCTGCACGGGGCCTGCGCTCCCATCCTCCTGGCCAGCGCACACAGCTTGCAGGCCTTTCCTTCAGCAGAGAATCCACCGGGTTCCGACTTGATCTCCCACCTGACACAGTCGAAAATATCAGAGAGCATAAGGAACACGTCTTCCGGCCTGGTGATGCCGAACTGGTTCGCTCTTGCCTTCCCGCTGAGCAGTTGCTCTTTTCGCTTTTCCGCTGTCACCTTTTCCAGAATCCCCTCCCGGCCCATACGCAACACGGAATCGGCCAGAGCAGCCGCGTAGGTCAACTGCAGAATTGAGAGCTTTTTCTCGCTATCCATTTCTTCTCTCCGTCGGCATGATAACACAGGGCATGAGGTGCAACAACTAGAACGGCGGGATGGGAGGCATCATGCGTTTGTGTGCGTTCCTGGCTGCTCTCTCTTCGATCTTTCGCCTGACTTGCCCTTCGGCCTCGCAGGTGGTGAAATACATGTCGAGCTGCTCATACGTCAGACCCATCTCCTGCTCATCGGTCTGCCCCACCCAAAGCCCGGCAGACGGGGGCTTGTCGATAATGACTTGCGGAATTCCCAGATACTGCGCCATCTCCCGCACCTGCGACTTCACCAGGTTTCCCAAAGGCATCACGTCCACACCGCCATCGCCATATTTGGTGAAGTAGCCTATGCCCAACTCGCACCGATTGCTGGCCCCGACCACCAAATAGTTCAGTCGATTGGCGAAGAAGTACACAGTGGCCATCCTCAGCCTCGGCTTCAGGTTGGACTCAGCCAACTTCCTGTTCGGATTCCCATCGGCCGGCAATATGGAGATAAGGGCATTGTATACACCATCAAGCTTCACCGTCTCGACAGGGATTTGAAACTTGTCGGCTACCAGGAGTGCGTGCTCGGCATCTTCGGCGATGCTGTGACAGGGCAACAGCAAACCAAGCACGTTGTCTGGAAACGCCCGCTTACAGAGCACAGCCGCCACCGCGGAATCAATGCCGCCGCTCATCCCGATCACCGCTCCTTTGGCCCCGGCATCTCTGGCTCTGTCTTTGAGCCACTCAACCAGTCTGGAAGTCAACTGCTGCATGAACCGTTCTCGCTGTGCTAGTATAGCCTCTACCGATCGTATGCGTCAAAATGTAACCCGGCACGTTCAACCCGTGCTCCATCCCTGCTCAGGGCCACTTGTACTTTCGCCAGAACCCCGGGGTGTGTACGATCGAACTCCATCAACCGCCGGATTGCCAGCGCCGCACCTCTCATCGACGTGAACAGCGGTATGCCCTTCTGGTGGCAAACCTGCTGCGCATTGTACGACAGGCTGCGCGACCTCTCATCGGTGGTGAAATGGATAACCATGGCTGCGGGAAGACGGCACTGCTGAACGGCAGCCGCCATCGGGCCGACCTGCACCGCTATTATGGCCTCAGTGATCGGCATGGGGTTGTTGTCCACGGGACACTGGAATATGACCAGATCGAGACCGGGCCAATCGTTCAGCGCAGCGGTCAGATCACCCCAGCCCATGTCTCCCATCTTGATCGCCTGCTCCCACGGATATCGCAGTATCTCCAGGGCATTCGCCGTTCCTGCCGCCCGCTCCTGCACCACAATGGCATTGAGGCCGTTGGCGTCAATAGGGTTGCGCACCATGGTGCCCGCCACGGGTATGAACCGGAGCAGACGCACCCTCACATCATGCGACATTGGGACTACGTTGAACCCCGCCCTCTCACAATCATCGGTGGAGAGCACGCTGGGCCCGCCACCGGCACCCACAACGCAAGTGTTCGTCCCCGCGGGCGGCTTCATGCGTAACATCGCCACCAGCACGTCAACGGTCTCCTCGATACTGAAGGTTCTGATAGCGCCTGACTGGCGCAGCAGGCCATCCCAGACGGCATCGGAACCAGCGAGTGAACCTGTATGTGAAGCGACCGCTCTGACCCCGCCATCCGTGGCTCCTCCCTTGAGAATCACCACCGGCTTGACGGCAGTAACAGATCTGAGCACCTTAAGGAACCGTGAGCCATTCCTGGTGCCCTCGATGTACGCCGCGATGACCTTGGTTTGGGGATCCTGAGCCAGGTATTGCAGGAGGTCGCACTCGTCCAGGTCAACGGCATTCCCGAAGCTGACCACCTTGCTGAAGCGTAAGCCCCGATCGACAATCATGCGGACGGTGCAGCCCGTGATTCCCCCGCTCTGGCAGATCATGCCTACCGGGCCGGTCTCTTTCGGATAGTCAGTGCAGAAGCTGATTCCTGACTCCGGGCAGTAGAGACCCATGCAGTTGGGACCGATGATGCGAGGGCCGCCGGCAGCAACCAGGGCTTTGAGTTGCTGCTGGGTTTCATTCCCTTCTGCTTCTCCCGTCTCTGCGAAACCGGCGCTGAAAAGCTGAACAGCCTTCACTCCGGCTTGGCGGCATTCGGCCACCAACTCCGGAGTGCGCTTGGCCGGAATGCAGCCGATGACCAGATCAATCGGACCCGGAATCTCTTTCACGCTGCGGTAGTTCCGGACACCGGGAATCTCCTTCCCTCTGGTATCAACCGCGTAAACCTTGCCCTTGTATCCCAGTTCCAGCAGCGGGGCGATGTAGTACTGCCGTATGTACCATTTGTCCGGCTGCGACAGGGCACCCACGACCGCCACGGATTTTGGGTGGAACATGCCGTCCAGGATTCCATTTGTATTGATCTTCGACTGATCTATGCTCTTCATGGTCCTCCGGCGCCAGTCTCAACGTTCTTCTGGAAAGAGATGGTAGCCTTTTCGCCCCATGCGAGCAAGCGAGGAACCGGGGTTAAGGCAACGTGCACAGGATCATGGCATTTTGACAGGCCCTTTGACGCATACCCAAGCGCGTGATAGCCTAGCCATGAGAGAGGATTTGCTGCTACGAGCTATCAGCTCATGGCTCGTGAGGAGCGGGGCCAAAAGGGTTGAGAGTGTCCATATCGTACTGAAGTTCGTCCCCATTCAGTCGCTCAAGGGGCGTGCAGGGGGGCAAAGCCCCTCTGCGTTTTCTCAACCACCCCCCAAGACTGGGGGCAAGGGGGTTGAATGCAATTCCACATTGGCACCTCAGGCTGGATGTACGATCACTGGCGCGGTAAGTTCTATCCAACGGAACTCCCGAAGACCAGGTGGTTCCCGTATTACGCCCAGCACTTTTCCACCGTCGAGCTGAACAGCAGCTTCTATCACCTGCCGACGGAGAAAGCATTCGGCACGTGGCGGGACAAGGCACCGGAGGGGTTCGTCTACGCGCTGAAGGTCAGCCGCTTCGTCACCCACTTGAAGAAGCTGCAGGACGTCGAGGAGCCTCTGGAAACCTTTATTTCCAGGGCGCGCATCCTGGGAGACAAGCTCGGCCCGCTGCTCTACCAGTTGCCGCCAGGCATGAAGCGCAACGATGCAGTGCTGGAGGCCTTCCTGAAGTTGCTGCCCCAAGACTTGCGCCATGTCTTCGAGTTCCGGAACGAATCATGGTTCGACGAAGAAGTCTATGCTCTGCTCAGGAAGCACAACGCCGCCTTCTGCGTCTTCGACCTGCCAGACACCACCACGCCGTTAGTGGCTACCACCGACTTCGTTTACGTCCGGTTCCACGGCAGCACCGGCCTCTACGACAGTTGCTACACCGATGATGAACTCAAGTCGTGGGCCAAGAATATCGCCAAGCTCAGCAAAGGTCTGTCCGCAACCTACGTCTACTTCAACAACGACACGCAAGCCTTCGCCATCAGAAACGCCAGGAAACTGACAGAATTGCTGGCGTAGGGACAAGGCTCCGGACGGGGTAAATATAAACAACAATAGGAGCGGCATTGCCATCGATTTAGAGGAAGGGCTGAGTGCCGAAGAAGTCCGGCAACGTACAGCCAGGTACGGATACAACGAGGTCCCCGAAAAGAAGGAGAACCGCGTTCTCCTGTTTGCCAAGAAATTCTGGGGGATAACACCCTGGATGCTGGAAGTAACCATGGTGCTGACCTGGTTTCTGGGGAAACACGTTGAGTTCTACCTGATACTGGGCCTTCTCCTCTTCAATGCCATGCTTGGTTTCATTCAGGAAGAGCGGGCCAATGCAGCCCTCGAGCTCCTCAAGCAGAAGTTGAGCATCAACGCCAGAGTGAAGAGGGACCGGGAATGGGTAATGATTCCAGCCGGAGAGTTGGTCCCCGGAGACGTTATCCGGTTAAGAGCCGGAGACTTCGTCCCCGCCGATGTCGCTATAGCCAATGGAAGCGTTGAAGTAGACCAATCCTCGCTCACCGGCGAATCCCTCACGATCGAGAAGGCGGCCAAAGACGTTGTTCTTGCCGGTACCACAATCAGGAGAGGTGAAGTAACCGGACTTGTCGCCGCCACTGGTGCCAAGACCTACCTTGGCCGGACTGTGGAACTGGTCCAATTGTCAAAACCAAAGCTGCACATGGAAGAGGTCACCTCCAAGGTTGTCAGATGGCTTCTCATCATGGTGTGTTCTCTCCTGGCAATAGGCTTGGCTCTGGCCGCACTAAAGCACATGAGTGTGGTGGAAATCCTTCCACTGGCGGCCATCCTCCTGGTATCAGCCATACCGGTGGCCTTGCCAACATTATTCGCCATCACCATGGCGCTGGGTTCCTCGGAACTCGCCAGGAAGAAAGTCCTGATCACCAGACTGAGCGCCACCGAGGACGCTGCCACGATGGACACCCTGTGCGTAGACAAGACCGGCACGCTGACTCTCAACAAGCTCTCGATAGTAGATGCCATTGCCGTCAACGAGTTCAGCAAAGAGGACGTCGTGTTGTATGGCGCGCTGGCTTCACAGGAAGCCAATCAGGACCCCATAGATGTGGCTTTCCTGACAGCCGGCAAAGAGAGGCAGGTTTCCCTCGATGGTTACTTGCAGAAGAGGTTTGTCCCTTTTGATGCCTCCACCAGAAAGACAGAGGCCCAAGTAAGGAAAGACGGTCAGGAGTTCTCGGTTTTCAAGGGCGCGGTCAATACCATAGCGCCTTTGTGCCGGCGGGGTGACACAGACCTGACGACTATACAGGCAAGCTTGGACGATCTCTCCGCGAAGGGTTACAAGACAATCGCCGTGGCCAAGGGCGGCACAGGCGGTGAAATCAGGTTGGTGGGAGTGGTTGCCCTCTACGACAAACCGAGGCCGGATTCACCAAAACTCATCAGTAAACTGAAAACCTTGGGCGTTTCAGTCAAGATGCTGACGGGCGACGCCTTGCCTATTGCCAAAGAAATAGCCGACCAGGTCGGTTTAGGCCGGAACATCGATACAATAGCAGACCTCAAGCAGGCCACTGGAGAAGAAGCCCTTCGTATCGCTGAGGAAAGCGATGGTTTTGCCGAGGTCTATCCGGAAGACAAACACATGGTGGTCAGGAACCTTCAGGACAGAAGGCATGTGGTGGGCATGACCGGCGATGGCGTGAATGATGCCCCGGCCCTGAAGCAAGCTGAGGTAGGTATAGCTACGAGCAACGCGGCAGACGTGGCCAAGAAGGCCGCCAGTGTGGTGCTGACCAGCGAAGGGCTGGAAGGCATAGTGGAACTGGTCATGGTCGGGAGAAGGATATACCAGAGGATCATTACCTGGATTCTGAACAAGATCGTGAAGACCTTCCTGATAGTGGTCTTCGTGGTCTTCGGCTTCGTGCTCACCGGGGAATACGTGGTCTCCATATTCAGCATGGTCCTTTTCCTGTTCCTTACGGATTTCGTCACCCTGTCAATAGCCACGGACAACGTTCGCCACTCTCCGAAGCCCGACAACTGGAACATCGGCGGACTGGCCATGGTGGCTGTCTTCCTGGGCATCATGATGGTGGCTGAGGCCATGCTGCTGCTCTACTTTGGTTACTTCCGTTTTGGATTGCGCGACCACATCAACCAGCTCTACACCATCGTCTTTGCCTTCCTCGTCTTCTCGGCCACCTTCAACATCCTGGTGGTAAGAGAACGGGGACATTTCTGGGACTCCGCGCCAAGCACACTTCTGGCCTTGTCCATAGCCGGTGATATTCTGGCCGTATTCCTGATCTCGAGCTTCGGCGTGCACGAACTGGCCCCAGTGAGACTTTGGGCAACCTTGGCAATTCTGGCGTATTCGGCTGCTTGCTGCCTCCTGTTGAACGACTCCGTCAAGGTGATATTGGTGAAGCGATTTTGGACTAGACCGCAGCCCGTATGAGAGAAGTGATTGGCAAATTTGATTACGCAAGACAAACCACTGGTCCAGACAGGACTGGCGCTCAACTGCTGAAGACCCTCTCCACAGGGGTGGAGCTTGTGTTGGTTGATAGAATAGGGAGAATTGAAGCACAACACGGATCGACATCACCGCCGCTCGGTACGCCTCAAAGGCTACGATTACGCCCAACCCGGCGCATATTTTGTCACGGTGTGCACGCGGGATCGGGAATGCCTGTTCGGGGAGATCGTTGATGGAGAGGTCCTGTTGAACCTGGTCGGCGTCGCCGTCCGCGACGAATGGTTGAGAACGGCGCAATTGCGGGACAACGTTGCATTGGACGCGTTCGTGATCATGCCAAATCATTTCCACGGCATCGTGGTCATCACCGAGGGTAGGGGCACGGCGCGCCGTGCCCCTACAGAACAATTCGGCAGACCGGTCGCCCATTCCATCCCCACGATCATGCGCGCATTCAAATCCGCCACCACCAAACGCACCAATGAGATACGGAACAACCCCGGCACTCCCGTCTGGCAGCGTAACTACTACGAACACGTGATTCGCAACGAAACGGAACTAAACGCTATCCGCCAATACATCCTCGGCAACCCGGCAAATTGGCAAACTGACGAAAACTACCGGGCGTGAAATTCAGAATTGCCTCGTGCCGCAGCATGGCCGGCGCAATGCGAATTCTGACTGCCAACCCGCTTCCTCGTGCGCTTCCCCTATGCTAGAATGAGGCCATGACCCAGACCGCGGATAATCACCCAACCCAAACAGCGTCAGACAGAGAGGCCATCCTTCACCTCCGAGAAGCCATCTCCACCGGCAAGAACTGGTACGTGGCCCTGCTGGAAGCCATCGGCCTGTGGGGCAGCGCGGAGGAACTCCACGAGGGCCGGTACTACCGCTACCTGATCGGCGGCGAAGCGTTCGACTGGCTGACTCTGGCAGAGAGGCTCTGCCAGGAGGTTGACGGCATGCTGCCGGAGAATGAGAAGCTCGATCTGCTCTTTGCCGCCACCCCACCCATCGAACTCCCCCCCGGCGAGTTCCGCAATCTCATCGGCGACGTCAAATATCGCGCCTACCTGAACTATCTCTACGGCGTCGTTGTGGAAGAAGCCCTGCTGTCGGTGGTCGAGGAAGAGGTCATGAAAGAGAACGGCCACCTGACGCTGGTCCTCGGCCTGCGTATCGAGCAGGAAGCCTACCGCCGCATCTACGATGCCGAAATGGCAGACCTGCTGACGCAGTTCCGAAGTCAGAAGAGCTATGTCGGCGGCGACTCCATGACGCTCACGGAGAAGAAGGAGTTCACCTACTGGCTCTTCAAGTACCGGGTGGACCATTCTGAGAAGGCCAAGGTGGCCAGCGATACGCGGAAGGCCCTGGTCTGGCTGCAGCGCCAGTGGACTTCCAGCACCAAGCAGAAGCCAATCAAAACAGAGGAGAGACGACTGCTGCTTGGTCTGGTCAGTTGACCATCACTCGGCGCGCTTGAGCTGTGCCAGGCTCAGCAGCAATTTCTTGATGCCAACCCCGTTGAAGACCACCACCACTTCCTGATCGTTCCGCGCCGGTGTGCAACTCACCACCACGCCCTTCCCAAACTTGGGATGCTCCACGTGATCCCCGGCTGAGAGGTCCGAGCTTTCCGCTTTGGGCGCTGGTGCCGGCTTCGGCTGCTCGCCGAACAGCCCTGTCGATTCAATGAGATTGGACGGGATGTTCTTCAAGAAACGGGAGGGAGGGTTGGCATTGGTGCCGCCCATCAGGCTGCGCCGCAGAGCCCGCACCAGGTAAAGCCTATTCTTGGCCCTGGTCATGCCGACGTAGCATAAGCGCCGCTCCTCTTCCATCTGGGCCGGATCGTCGAAGGACCTGACATGGGGCAGCACACCTTCTTCCATGCCTACGATGAAGACCACCGGATACTCCAGGCCCTTGGCCTGGTGCAGCGTGATGAGAGTGGCCACGTTCTTCTTCTCATCCAGTTCGTCGGTGTCCGAAAACAGGCTGACTCCCTCCAGGAAGAGCGTCAGACCCTCGGGCGGCTTCAGGTCACGGTACTCGCCGGCAATGCCCCGAAGCTCCAGGATGTTGTCCCAGCGCTCTTCTCCATCGGGCAACTCCAGGGTGTATTCCTTGTAGCCGGTGGATTGGAGCACCGCGTCCAGGAGTTCCACCGTGTTCACTTCCTGGCTCTTCCGGGCCAAGTCTTCGATCACGCTGAAGAAACCGGTCAGCGCCTGGGTCGACCGTGCGCTCAGCGGAGAGCAGGACTTATCTTCGGCCAGCCTTTGAAGACCTGTATACAGCGGGAGCCCAAGGCTCTTCGTCCACTGCTCCAGTTCATCGATGGTCTTCTGGCCGATGCCCCGAGGCGGCACGTTGATAATCCGGGTCAGGCTGACCGAATCCCAGGGGTTATGAAGAAGCTTGAGATAGGCGATAACATCTTTGACCTCGCGCCGCGAGTAGAAGCGGACCGAGCCGATCACCTGGTAGGGCATGCCGTAGCGGACGAAGGCTTCTTCGAGAGCACGCGACTGGGCGTTGGTGCGGTACATGACGGCGCAGTCCACGGGCTTGGCCTCGCCCCGCTCCAGCAGACGGGACACCTCACTCACCACAAACTGGGCTTCCTCAGACTCGCTGAAGGTCTCGACCACCCTGAGCGGCGTACCTTCCTCATTGTCGGTCCAAAGGGCATTCTCCTTGCGATCCTTGTTCACCGAGACCACCTGGTGGGCCGCTTCCAGGATGGTCTTGGTAGAGCGGTAGTTCTGCTCCAGATAGACAACCTTGGCTTCGGGGTAATCATGCTCGAAGTTGAGGATGTTGCGGAGGTCGGCATTGCGCCACGAGTATATGGACTGATCAGGGTCGCCCACGACGCAGATGTTGCGGTACTTCCCGGCCATCTGCCTCGCCAGAGCATACTGGGTGATGTTGGTGTCCTGAAACTCGTCAATGAGCAAATGCAGGTAGCGCGACTGATATTTCGCCAGAACATCCGGATGGTCGCGGAAAAGCTGATAAGCCCTCATCAACAGGTCGTCGAAATCCAATGCCTGGCTCTGGGCCAGGAGCGTCTCGTATTGCCGGTAGACCCGCCCCATCACTTCCTCAAAGTAGCTGTGCGCGCGCTGAGCGTAGTCCTCCGCCGAGATGATCTGGCTCTTGGCAGCGCTGATGTGATTCTGAAATGTCCTCGGCGGATAGCGCTTGGGATCAAGGCCCAGATCCTGCAGGACCCGTTTGATGACGTTGAGTTGATCGTCGTCATCGTAGATGGCGTACTTCGGATTCAGGCCCATGGCCTGGCCGTCTCTGCGCAAAGTGGCAGCGCAGATGGCGTGAAAGGTGCCAAGAGACACCTGTTCAATCGAACCGCCCAGCAGACCCTGGAGTCGCTCTCTCATCTCCCTGGCCGCCTTGTTGGTGAACGTCACGGCCATGATGCGGCGCGGATTGACGCCGACCACCCTGACCAGGTAGGCAATGCGATGGGTGATGACCCTGGTCTTGCCGCTGCCGGGACCAGCCAGAATGAGCAGAGGACCTTCGATGGTTTCTACGGCTTCACGCTGCGGGGGGTTCAGACCTTCAAGGATATCCATCATGAGATCAATCGCCTATCGGCAAGGCCGGGGTGTCCACTTATCCGAACCGTCACGGGCAAGGCTCCGCTTGGCCCCGTGCCACATTCGGGGCGTCCATCCCCCAAGAGTGGGGGATCAAAGGAGTCACGTCATAGTGGCAGTACACTGGCACCCTAGCTCACCTGGATCATCTTATCGACAGCCCTCCTGGCCTTGAGGCGCACGTCCTCGGGAACCTTGACCTCGGGCGACAGGTCCTCCAGAGACCAGAGGATGTTCTCCAGGCTGATCAGCTTCATGTTGGGACATACGGCCTGCTCCGAGATAGGAATGAACATCTTGGTCGGGTTCTCTTTCCTCAGCCGATAAATGATGCCCATCTCAGTGCCCACCACTATCTGCGTGGCCAGCGTGTTCTTGCAGTGCCGGATCATTCCTCCGGTGCTCAGCACGAAATCCGCCAGAGCCGACACATCGGATCGGCATTCCGGGTGAACCATAATCTCGGCCTTCGGGTAAGCCTTCCTCATCCTCTCGACATCGGCGGCGTGGATGCGGGCATGGGTGGGACAATATCCCGGCCAGAGGATCATCGGCTTCCCGGTCTTCGTGGCCACGTACTGGCCCAGGTACTGGTCAGGCACAAATATGATCTCTTTGGCATCCAACTGCTGCACCAGCTTCACCGCATTGGCCGAAGTGCAGCAGATGTCACACTCGGCTTTGACCTCGGCTGACGTGTTGACATAACATACCACCACAGCGCCGGGATGCTGTTTCTTCAGATCACGAAGAGCCTGCGCTGTGATCATGTTGGCCATCGGGCAACCCGCCTCCGCCACCGGCAGCAGAACCTTCTTGTCGGGAGAGAGAATGGAAGCCGTCTCCGCCATGAAGTGCACTCCGCAGAACACGATGATACTGGCTGTGGTCCTGGCCGCGTTCTGGCTCAGTTCCAGAGAATCGCCCACAAAGTCAGCGACATCCTGAACCTCACCCAGTTGGTAATTGTGCGCCAGGATTATGGCATTTCTCTGCTTCTTCAAGGTCAGTATCTTGTCGATCAACTGAGCGCGACTATCTTTCATCAATCGTAATCCTCCAAGCGCCGGCGTAGACGTTCATTCGCTTTCCTCTGACCATCCCTACCACAGTCATGCCTATATCGATAGCCATCCGCATCGCTACATTGGTCGGAGCCGCCACAGACACCACGATGGGAATGCCTCTTCTGGCCGCCTTCAGCAGCATCTCGGATGAGATCCGGCCGCTGAACAGCAGGGCGCAGTTGCCGGTAGGGGTATCACTTACTATGCATTCTCCGATGACCTTGTCTATGGCATTGTGCCGGCCGATGTCATCAGCGAATATCAGTATACTCTTTGCATCGCACAGAGCAGCGCTGTGCACGCCATGGGTTAACTTGTAAAGCTCCGAGTGGTGCTGGAACTGACTAACCAGGTTGAAAACGTCTTTGGCCGATATCTGAAACTGAGAGTCTATCTTCATCCCGATCTGAGCATCAGCCAGACTGTAGAACGAAGCGCCTCTCCCACAGCCGGAGGTTATGAGACGCTTGTTCAGAACTTCGGCATCAACCCCCTTGCCCTCCCTGCTCTCTACCCACACTATGCCTTTTTGCTCATCGGCGAGCACTTCCCTGATATCCTCTTTGCTCTTCAATAACCCTTCGGAGAAAAGGTAGCCGATGGCCAGATGCTTGATATCGGCAGGAGAGCACAATATGGTCACAAGCTGCTGGTTGTCCAAAACAATCGTCAGCGGAGCCTCTCTGACAATCAGGTCTTCAACGTCACTGCGTCCGCTCTCGGAGATCCGCACCACCCGGCACTTCTCCGCACCGCTGGTCTCTATCGTATTCAAGGCCACTGTGACTTCACCTCAATACAGTCTCCGGGTTTCACTACTCCACCGTGAATCACTCTGGCAAAAACGCCCTCCAGAGGCATGACGCATGTGCCCGCCTGCTGGAATATGGCGCATCTGGTGTGGCACTCTTTGCCAATCTGACTCACCTCAAGCACGACTTCGTTGCCCACGTGAAGATGGCTGCCAACGCGCAACGACGGAAGGTCTATCCCTTTGGTGGTTAGGTTTTCAGCGAAATCCCCCGGCCCCACCTTCAACCCCATCCGCCTCATCTTATCGATGCTCTCCTCAGCCAGCAGGCTGATCTGCCGATGCGTGGCACAATCGGCATGGGCGTCGTCAACCAGCCCGAACTCCTCTTGTATCAACCCGGATTCAACCGGCGTCTTCCTGGTGCCTTTGTCTTTGCTCTTGCAGACCGCAAGTATGGTGGCTATCATCTCTGGGGCTTCAAGTATTTCTCAGGATTCTGTAAGAAAGCCTTCTTGCAACCTGGAGCACAGAAGTAGTAGGTTTTGCCCTTGTACTCCGCCGTGGCAGCCGCTTTCTTCTCATCAACATCCATGTTGCAGACCGGATCCTTGGCCATCTCAACCTCCCTGGTGACTGGGTACAAACCGATTACATGAACGGCAATCCCATTATACAAGAAAGCCTGATTCAGGTAGCATTCGATGACGTCATCCCTTGGATTCCCCTTTGGAAAAGGAGGGATTCAGGGGGATTTTCGACAGGTGACACGGGCCAAGTACAACTTGCCCGTGATTCACCAACTGCGCCTCACTTTGAATCCGACAGGCGGCAAACCGGGCTCTCACACTCTCCACACTCCAACTGGAGAGTGGAATGTCCGATGCCGAACCTCTGACTGAGCAGTCGATTGACCTCTTCAACCAACCGGCTGCTGCTGCTGACCATTCTGTCTTCGATCACCAGGTGACAGCTCATAGCGTAGATACCGGAGGTTATGGTCCACAAGTGAACATCATGGACATCCACTACGCCTTCGATCTCTTTGAGCGCATTGCTGATCTGCATCACATCCAGATGCCTCGGAACCGCCTCAAGTAGTATCTCGCTCGATTCCAGGACCAACCCTATGGCCCCTCTCAGAATCAGCAGCCCTATGAAGACGCTGATGATAGGGTCCACCACGGTCCAGCCGGTAGCCATAATGATCACACCGGCGATGATTACTCCCACAGAGGAGATGGTGTCACCCCACATGTGAAGGAAAGCGCCCTTGACGTTCAGGTTTTCGCGGCTTGCGGAGCGCAGCATCAGGATTCCAGCAAGATTGGCCAGAAGTCCGACAGCGGCTACCACCAGCATCAGACCGCCGCGCACTTCGGGCGGCTCAACGAAGCGCTGATACGCCTCGTAGAATATGTAGATGCATATGAGGACCAGTATCGTGCCGTTCGCCAGAGCCGCCAGTACCTCGGCTCTGTGAAACCCGTAGGTTCGGTTCAGACTGGCCGGCCTCCTGGCAAGGCCGATGGCCACAACGCTCAACCCCAGAGCCAGAGTGTCGGTGAACATATGGCCGGCATCTCCCAGCAGGGCCAGGCTGTTGCTTACCAGCCCGCCGACCAACTCGACCAGCGTCATCGAGCCGGTGATGATCAGCGCGATCAACAGCCGCCGCTGATTGATGGCTTTTGAAGAAGGGTGCTCATGTGAGTGACCGGTCATGTCAGTTTACTCTTTGCTCCCACCCTCCCTGCCAAAGGGGGATTTGAAGTTGAGGGACACCCTCAAACTCCCGGCAGCGTTCCGCTGCAACCTGTTCCGTTGTTGCGGTCCTTCTTTGGCAAAGAGGGACTCCAGGGAGTTCGAAACATGCAGACACCCCCTATCCACTCCCCTGGATAGAAAAGACGCAGAGGGGCTTTCGCCTCTCTGCATGCCCCGATCGGCGGCACACACAAATAGCAGGGGATTGATTCATCAAGCCCATCTGAAACACGAATTCTCATCAGGGCCAAATCTCTGCACACTCCCGCCGCCTCCGGAGAAGCAATCGCGCGCTCGTTGCGCGAAATCTTTGCAGGGATCTATGCCTTGCCGTTCCAAAGCGGAGAGACAGCCCTCAGCCTGGCTGCGATCGGAGGAAACACCTCCAAAACCCGGTCTATGTCTTCGTTGGTGGTTTGCCTTCCCAGGCTTAAGCGCACGGAGCCCCGCGCCAATTCCATCGGCACTCCCATGGCTGTCAAGACACGAGAAGGCTCCATATCATGCGAGCTGCACGCCGAGCCGGTCGATACGGCAATGCCCTCGAGGTCCAGGCTCACAGCCAGCGATTCTCCTTCAACAGAAGCAACACTGATGTTGATGTTATTGGGAAGCCTCTGTTGCGGGTGGCCATTCAGGACGATCCTGGGAATTCTCTCGGAGAGGCCCCTGATGAGTCTGTCTCGCAAAGCGGTCAGGTGCTTCGACTCTCTGTCCGCTTCGGTCAGAGCAATCTCGGCTGCCTTGCCAAAGCCGACGATGCCGGGGACGTTCTCCGTGCTGGCCCGCAGCCCCCGCTCCTGGCCGCCACCATGCATGAAGGAGGCTATCCGGGTGCCCTTCCGCACGTATAACGCTCCCACGCCCTTCGGCCCGTACAGCTTGTGTGCCGAGATAGCCAGGAGGTCAACACCGAGTTCATACACACTGGCCGGAATATGCCCGACTGTCTGCACGGCATCCGTGTGCAGGTATATGCCGCGTGCTTTGGCGATCCCGGCGATCTCCGCTATCGGCTGGATGGTACCCACCTCGTTGTTGGCATGCATCACGGATATCAGGATGGTCTCCCGATTGATGGCCTTCTCAATCTCCTTCGGGTCAACCAGCCCGTCCTTGTCCACACCCACGTAGCTCACCTTGAATCCCTGGCTCTCCAGGTACCGGCAGGACTCCAGGACCGCGTGATGCTCGATCCGCGTCGTCACGATGTGCCTGCCTCTTCGGGCATTGGCCAAAGCCACTCCCTTTATAGCCAGGTTATCAGCCTCGGTCCCGCCGCTGGTGAAGATGATCTCGTTGACCGTAGCGCCGATCAGCCCGGCCACCTTCTCTCTTGCTTCGGCCACCACCGCTCTCGCCTCTACTCCCAGCGAATGGATGCTCGATGGATTTCCAAAATCATCGCTGAAGTAAGGCAGCATGGCTTCCACCACCCTGGGATCAACGGGAGTGGTGGCAGCATGGTCCAGGTAGATTCTCTTCATCACGCCTCTCTGGTAACGAGATTAATGTTACCCCAGATCCCGATATGGTCACCCTTTATGACTATGGCTCCTCTGACTCCTTCAACGCCCCTGGCAAAATCGATGCCCCGCGCAATATCATCCGCCTCTTTGATAAGATTGCCGACCGCCGTGGCGGCAGCATCCGCCAGCGAAGCTGACGGAGAGACTATTACCGCCGCATCGCACTTGCCAAAACTGAGGGAATGGCCCACCGTCCCGCCTGAAGTACAGACACCCAGCGGCGTATCGGCGGGCTCGATCCTCAGGGCAATCTTCCCAGTGAATGGCGACGACTTGCCGGCGTAAACGCCTATTATCCTCGTCTTCTCCGTCTTCAGGAATATGTCCCCACCATTCTCGATTATCACCTCCCGGCTGAACGGCAGCAGTTCGCGGCCCACATACTCCGCGATGGCCCCGGCCACCGCCGCCATCGGCCCGACGCCCACCTTCTCCGCTGCCTCGGCCATCGCTTTCACGATCAACGGTGCATCTCTGCCGACAGCCAGGGGTTCCAGGGCGGCGAGAAAATCGGGGTGCCGCTCGATGTAGTCCTCCAGCGATGCCCTGTGCTTCAGCAGCGACTTCAGTGTCTTCCGGCTCAGATTGCGGGTCGCCCTGACATAGAGGTCGGATTCCTTCACCACGACGTTGAAGGAGATCAGATCCCTGTCTCTGCTCCAGTCGCGATAGAATCTGGGCTCATAGTCAGGCATAATCTAGATACGCATCTCCATTGCGCGGGGAGGGCAGGCTCTGATACAGAGTCCGCAAACCTTGCACTTCTTGTCCAGGAACTTGATCTTCCGGCTGGGAGACTCCACGACAAAAGCGCCGCTGGAGCAGATGGTGACGCAGGCTCCGCAGTGGGTACAGCGGTCATCATTCCGGTATACATCACGGCTGAGCGGCTGTATTCTGACACCGATGTCGGCCAGGTACCGGACGCCCTTCTCATAGTTCTCTCTATCCCCACTCAGCTCCATCACCACGAGACCTTCCTCGTTGGGCGATACGGAAGCCTTTAGGATATTCAACATCAAGCCATAGTCCTTCACCAGACGGTAGACTATCGGTTGGTCAACGCAGGATCGCGGGAAATGCAACACTACTCTCTTAGACACAGCCATTTCGAATCCTCTCCTGCTATAAACGTTCGTCCAACGGTTTGAAGGTTATGCCGGCTTCCACTCCCGGCAACGGCGCTACCGGCTCTGTGATCAGGAACTGGCCCTTCTGTATCCAATCCTTCAGGGTCTGGGCAATCTCCACTGCTTTGGGATAGCTGGACAGGGAAGCCGTGGGGACCTCCTTGCCTTTGATCTCTATCTTGCCGCTCTTGAGCTGAGCGTAGCTCACTTCAGCCACAACGTCCGGCTTCCTTTGCGGGTAGGCATCCGAGTAGTCGATGACCGGAGCTAAGATATCCTCGTCTTTGACTGCCGCCGAACGCAGGATCTCCTCCGAGAGTATGGGAATAGGCACACCGATGCCCACCATCAAAGTGCACCCGTACCCCAGGAAGCTTACACCCCGCAGCCAATCTGCTTTCATCTGCTTCAGATCGCCTATCACCGCCAGAGTCCCGGCACCCCGCTTGGGCACGCCATTATCCGCCCTGAGCGCTCCGGGGTTGTGCTGCGTCCCGTTCCAGGCCACGTAACCCACGCCGCCACCCAGGAATATCCTGGTGCCGATGCCGATCGTCCTGTAATGCGGATCTTTCAGCAGCGGCGAAAGCTGCCCTGCCGAGCAGTAGTTGGCGTTGCCCAAGTTCGGTTTGAGTATGCCCATGTAAGTGTAGATGGTCCTGTCTGACAGATTTACGCCCACGTTGTAGTTCTGGTAGGCGTTCCTCATATTGAAAAGCACCGCCTCATTGATGTTCTTCAGGTTGATGGTGGTCTCGATCTTCTTCCTCGGGTAACAGTCCGTGCCATAGGCAGTGGCCGTCAGCTTCACATCCTTTCCCGCCACCAGTTCCTCGATGATATGCCCGCCGCCATAGATGAACTCGCCGGGATGGACCCTGTTCCGGGGATCGTTGTCCGGCATGGCCGTCGCGCCGAGGAAGAAATCCACCGCAGCAAAACCGGTGTAGGCTGGAACATCGTTCAGATATACCTGGCCACCTCCCAGCTTGATCCTCGGCTTGGAATGGCCAACGTTGAAGTAAGCGCCTGAAGAGCACATCGGGCCAAACGTGGCTGTGGTCACTACGTCTACTTCTCGAGACGTCTTCTCAATGCCCTTTTTCTCAACCATGCCGATCACTTCTTCGGCAGTCGCCACAACAGCCTGGCCTTTGCGTATCTTCTCGTTTATTTCCGCTATCGTCCTAGTCATTTCCGCCTCTCTTCGATTCGCCATCCGGCGTTCTCGTTTCCATCATGGCCTCCAGTCTCCTTATCCTCTCCTCCAATTTGCCCTGCTGCTCGGCCATGGAACGCATGGCTTCGCTGACCGGATCAGGCAACTTGCCGTGCTCCAGATCAGCGATCGGCCCTCTCTTTTCTTCAACTATCTTTCCCGGCACACCAACTACAGTGGCTCCGGGAGGCACAGACTTGACCACCACGGAATTGGCTCCTATTCGAGCGCCATCTCCCACCGTGATCGGACCGAGCAGGATCGCCGCGGCACCGATGACTACGTTGTTGCCGACAGTGGGATGGCGCTTCTTCTTCTCCAGGCTTGTTCCACCCAGGACAACCCCCTGATACATGAGCACGTCATCGCCGATCTCAGCCGTCTCACCGATGACCACGCCCATGCCATGATCCAGGAAGAACCGGCGGCCGATCCTGGCCCCTGGATGAATCTCCACTCCTGTCGTAAACCTGCCGACATGCGAGATCAGTCTCGCCACCAGTCTGAACCGGTGCAGCCAGAACCAGTGTGCCCACCGGTGGAACCACAGCGCGTGCAACCCCGGATAGCAGGTAACCACTTCCAGCAGGCTCCTGGCCGCCGGGTCCCCCGCAAATACTGTCTTGACATCCTCTCGCAGCAGCTTGAAGATTTCCGTCTACCCTTTCTTGACTATACTCTCAGCCAGTTCTGCCGCCCTCTTGCCGGAGATCAGCATTCCACCAAATATGGCTCCCATGCGCGGAGAGCCCAGAACGGCATTGGCCGCCATGCCCGCCACGATCAGGCCAGGATATACTTCTATGGTGTTGGGCACAAGGTCCGCCTCGCCCTTCTCCGCCCACATGGATTTTTCACCCACCACACCCCCGGTGGCCGTCTTCAGCTTGGGCCCCGTCTTCCTCACCAGAATGTTGCATATATCGCTGTCATGCCCGGTAGCATCGATAACCACCTTCGCCCTCACCGTCAGAGGATCGACATGCATCTTGGCCATATTGACCGCAGTCCATTGCAGCACCAGGCCGCTGACTCGCTTGTCCCCGTGGATCATTACATCCTCTGCAGTCATCAGGTTGAATATCTTGGCTCCGGACCGTATCGCGCCCACACAAAGCGACGAAATCGCCTCCAGAGCATCAGCAATATAGTAGCCGCGCTCGTACACCGTGGTACGCACGCCAAACTCGTCCAGTATGTCTTTGCCTTCCTTCTGCAGGACAATACGATTGAACATCATTCCGCCACCCGGCATCCCGCCACCTACCCTGAGCTGCCTCTCGAATACTGCGGTCTTGAGCCCTGCCTTTGCCAGGTAGTTCGCCGCCAGCAGGCCGGAGGGTCCGGCACCAACTACGGCCGCATCCACCTCCATGTACTCCACGAAATCCTTTATGAAGCTCTCGGTAATGGCTCGCGAAATGGTTACTTCATCCATCCAATGATTCTCCTTCTGCTTCTCTTATATCTAGAACAGGCCGGCGCTCAAATACCGCTCGCCCGTATCCGGCAATATGATCACAATCAGTTTCCCTTTGTTCTCTTTTCTGCCGGCCACCTGCAGCGCCGCCCATGTGGCCGCGCCTGATGATATTCCAGCCAGTATACCCTCTTCTTCGGCCAGTCTTCTTGTCATCGACTTCGCATCTTCATCATTGACCTGCACAACCTCATCTATCAAATCGACCTTGAGCACCTCAGGAACAAATCCGGCTCCTATCCCCTGAATCCTGTGCGGGCCGGGTTTGCCGCCGGAAAGGACAGGCGAAGCAGCCGGTTCCACAGCGATGGCCTTGAAATCGCGTTTCCTGCCCTTGATGGCCTCAGCTATGCCGGTGATCGTACCACCCGTTCCCACACCTGCCACGACTACATCCACCTTGCCGTTGGTATCCTTCCAGATCTCCTCCGCCGTGGTATCTCGATGAATCCGGGGATTAGCCGGATTCTTGAACTGCTGAGGCATGAACGAGTTGGGTATCTCCCTTACCAGCTCCTCGGCCCTTCTGACCGCTCCGGCCATTCCATCGCTGCCGGGCGTCAAAACAATCTCTGCGCCGAATGCTGCCAGGAGTTGCCGCCTCTCCAAAGACATCGTTTCCGGCATGGTGATGATCAGTCGATAGCCTCTGGCAGCACACACAAACGCCAGCCCGATGCCGGTGTTCCCGCTGGTGGCCTCCACAATGACTGTCCCCTTCTTGATCTGCCCATCTCTCTCCCCCGCCTCAATCATGGCCAGGCCGATGCGATCCTTGACGCTGGACAACGGGTTGAACGACTCCAGCTTCGCCACCACCATGGCGCCAAGCCCCTCAGTGACCCTGTTCAACCTGACCAGCGGCGTGTTACCCACCAGTTCAGTGATGTCACCGGCTATCTTCGGGTCTCGTTCAACCACCTATA
>CAYYWI010000015.1:21491-45196 GCA_964475375.1 uncultured Dehalococcoidia bacterium | reverse complement strand
ACATCGAGGAAGCACTGAACCGGATGGCCAGGTTCCTCCAGAGACACCGCCAGGTGTAGGGGGCACTGAGCCGCTTTCTCTTAATTCCCACTGCATTTGCAAGGGTGTGATTGATCATGCCCTGATATCCGCAGACGGGAGATGCAGCCTGTCACCCAGTCTTGTCGCGTGAATGGGCCGTAGGCCCTGTAGAGGCAACGCATGCGTTGCCTCTACGACTACGAACGGATGGTGTGGTAGACCGGGGTATTCTCATCGGGGTGAAGGCTTCAGACACCCTGGAAGCGTAATTGCGGCTGACCCTGGATGAGTGTCAGATACTCACGGTGCAGCGCCGCATTTCCGGCCACGATCTCCCGGCTCCGAATGCTGGCTGAGTTGCCGTGCCAGTCGGTGATGGTTCCGCCTGACTCCTTCACCAAGCTGATGGCAGCGGCCACATCCCAAGGATAGAGGTACGGATGAACGTAGGCATCCAACCGGCCGCAGGCCACATACGCCAGACCCAGCGCAGCCGAGCCCATCAGCCTCAACCCGCCTATGTCCGGCCAGGGCGCTTTGATGAAGTCCAGGAGGGCCTCACCCTTGTCGGCGTCGTAGCCGAGGTCGCAGCCAAGGAAGGACTCCTTCCTCGACGTGCGATTGGCGACGGATATCGGCTGCCCGTTCAATGACGCGCCATGCCCTTGTAGAGATGTGAAGAGTTCCTTGCGCACCGGGTCATAGAGCACGCCCAGTACCGCTTCGTCCCTGAACGCCAACCCGATGGAAACGCAGACGAAGGGCACGCCGTGGACGAAGTTGTTGGTGCCGTCGAGCGGATCGATGACCCAGGTGAACTGAGAGTCCGTGGTGACCGCCGGCGACTCTTCTGAGAGGATGCTGAACTCCGGATATTCTCTTTGCAGAATGCCGAGAACGCACTTCTCGGCCATGACATCCACGTCGGTGACCAGATTAGCCCGGCCCTCTTTGTGGCCCAGCTTCAATTGCCCGTACATATGCTTTAAGAGGAGGCTTCCTGCCTCCTCTGCCGCGTGGGAAGCTACTTCCAGCGCCTCCCGGCCACTTCGGGACAATGGCAGATTCACTATCAGGCGTCCTTCCGAATAAGATTCATCCTGTCTTTGACCTCGCGTATAGTGTCTCTGGCGATCGCCTGAGCGCGGCGGGCTCCGTCGGACAGGACGTCTCTGACGTACTCCGGCTTGCTGGCTAGTTCAATACGTCTCTCGCGCAGAGTCGCCAGCGAAGCATTCACTTCCTTAGCCAGAAGCTTCTTGCACTCCACGCAGCCGATCCTGGCATTGCGGCACTCCGGCGGGATTTCCTTCGCCCTGGCAGGGTCGAAGGCCTCATGGAGGTGATAGATGTTGCACGTTTCGGGATGCCCGGGATCGCTCTTGCGCTTGCGGGTGGGGTCTGTGTAGGCTGTCATGATGCGCTGAGCCGTCTCTTCCGCAGTGGCAGCCAGTTCGATATGGTTGTTCAACTGCTTGCTCATCTTCTGCATGCCGTCCAGGCCCACGATCATGGGTGCATGGGTCAGCTTGGGTTGCGGCTCAGGGAAGGTATCGCCGTAGAGGCTGTTGAAGCGCCGGACGATCTCCCTCGCCAGCTCAAGATGCGGCAGTTGATCCTCGCCTACCGGAACCACCTCAGCCTTGTAGAGCACGATATCCGATGTCATAAGCACCGGGTAACCCAGCAAGCCATAGTTCACGTTATCGGGCTGCATCTTCACCTTCTCCTTGAAGGTGGGCACCCGCATCAGCCAGCCCAGCGGCGTCGTCATGCTGAGCAGGGTGTGAAGCTCGGCCACTTCCGGCACCTCAGACTGCACAAAGAGGATGCTGTGCTTCGGGTCCAATCCGGCAGCCAGCCAGTCGAGGATCATCTCGCGGACGTTCTGCTGCAGGTTCTTCACGCCTTCGATGCCCTGGAGCGTGGTCAGCGCATGGATATCGACGATGCAGTAGACGCACTCGTACTCACTCTGGAGGCTGACATAATTCTGAATGGCACCGAGGTAGTTTCCGATGTGCTGCCTGCCCGTTGGGCGGGCTCCGGAGAAAACTCGCTTCTTCATCTGGTACTCTGGTGTCCTTTGCGAGTTCTATTATAGCATCTTCACGCTGTTGAACCTAACCGGACCCGGAACGGAGCGCGGAGAATGATGGGATTCTGTGACGGTGTGGGACATGAGAGAGACATGGGGGCAAGAGTGAGGCGATAAGATAGCCGACACTTGTAGAGCGGGACCATTGCAGGGAGGAAGGATGAACACAGATGTGACCATAGTTGAGCCGACTGAGGCGGTTGCCGGGCTTCTTGAGGCCAGGCTGTGCAGAAGTGACTCTATGGCAATAGAGGACGCTATCGGGGAGTTTTTCACAGCCTACAACGCCATGGGCCATGACAGGTGCCTGGGCTATATCTTCCAGAATGGGCCTCAAGATGGCGGCAGAATGATGGGATTGTTGAAGGTTGCACGGAACTTCACAGGGCAGATAGTTGTCCGGAATATCGACGACATCATCATCGGCACATCCAGGGCCTCCGCCGTTCTGGATGTCGTTATACGTGGAGAGGCCGGCAAGAAAGAGATATATCTGGTCAGACAGGGTAATACCTGGAGGCTGGACTGGGACTCGCTGGCAGGCTCTTTCATGGTAACAGCCCAGTTGAGAATGCGAGAGGGCGCTGCTTCCTGAACCTGCCTCTTTGCGTTCAATGGGATGAACTTGTGTTCGCGCATCCGATTCAAAGGGCACCGAAGTCGCCGCCAGTTCCCCATATGGGAACGAAGCCGTTCATGATTTAGCTTGCTGCTGCGAATGAGCGGTCTTAGAGCGCGGGCCGGTTTCGAGGATCAGTAGTCCGGCAATGAAGAGCAGGAGCGGGAAGAAACAGGTCACCAGCAAGGCTCTTTCCAGACCGATGGCTTCTGCGATGTGCCCTGCCAGCAGCGGGCCAAGGCCGGAGCCGGCGGTGAAGACGGTAACCACGAAGGCGGTTGCCAGCACGACCTCCTGAGGCTTTATCCCCGGCAGTTCATAGGGAATGGTCATCATGACCGGGTAGTAGAGCTCGGCCAGACCCCAGAGAAACCAGAGAAGAGCCAGCACAGGAAACGAGTGAGAGTGAAGCACGCCTATGGTTACAATGGGCAGAAGCAGCCCTGAGATCCAGAGCACCGGTTTTCTCCGGCCGAGCCTCATCGATATCAGACCGCCGAGTATGGAGCCAACAGTGAAACCGTAATAGGAGAGTCCCTCGCAGAAGCTGGCTTGCTGCAGTGACACGAATCCCTTCTCTGTGACATAGGTTGGCCAGAGGGTTTCCATGGCTCCGAAGCAGAGCATATCACCGGTTACGCCGATGCCCAGCAGCCACAGGGTCTTGTTGCTCAGGATGGCTTTGAGAGCGCCGGGTTCCTGGGGGTGCTCCATCACACCTGATGAGGGATTCTCGCGTCCCAGGATCATCCAGACAACAAGGAGCACAACAGTGAGAGCGCTGAAGAGGTAGAATGTGTTCCTCCATCCGTTGAGAGCCTCCATGAGATCGCCCATGAAGAAGACGACGGTTCCGCCCGCCAGGCCCATGCCCACTGTCAGGAAAGCGTTCACCAGGGGGATCTTCTCTTTGGGGAACCATTGCTGTATTAGAGTTGGCCGGGATGCGAATCGCGCCAGGCCGATGGCCATGTAGGCAATGCGGCATACCAGCAGCACCCAGTAGTTGGGAGCCAGTCCCTGGGCTAGAAGCAGCGGCGCTTCACCCAGGCAGGATATGGTAATCAGCGCCTTGGGGCTGTAGCGGGACAGACGGAAAGCCAGGGGAATGGACAGCAGGGCGCTCACCTCCCAGTTCACAGCGCCCAGCCAGCTCGCCTGGCCGAGGGTCATGTCCAGGTCCTTGATTATGAGAGGCAGCATCAGCCCCAGAGAGAAGGTGATGCCCATGATGGTGGCATCGATGGCCAGGAAGGCCCCGATTACCACCCACCCGTAGTTCCATGATCTGCCTTTGGATGCTTCCATGAGGCTACAGCTCCCTGCCATGCTCAATGGTAGTGGCTGTCGCTTCCGGGCGTCAATTTCCGTCTATGTCAACCAGGGCGCGAAGTGCTCAATCATTGAGGATAGCGCAGCCATTCATGATCGCCTGAATCGCAGATTGCTCCATCATGCCGATGCACCGGAATAGTGCCGCAATCCCGCCCGCCAGATCAGCCGCGATACTACCAACAAAACAACTGCCAGGGCCACCGCGCCCAGCAGAGTCTCCCAACTGAGCCGGCCGGTCAAGGCTTCGGCGGGTACCGTTGTGGCGAAAGCAACCGGTACGACGAAGGTGAGCCCATAACGCAGCCATCCGGGATACAGGCTCACCGGCCAGCGACCCGCCTCGTACATGCTCTGAAAGATCACCAGGATGTTCTCCACCCGCACCAACCAGAACGAAAGCGTGGCCAGCATCAGCCAGAAGCTGTAGATGATGACGCCGCCTGAGAGCAGCATCAGAATGAATATCGTTGCTTCCCACCCTCCCACTTTCGCACCCAGCCGGACGAGGGCGGTCACCAACACGGCAAAGCCCATTACGATATCGATCAGTTCCCAGATTTCCACACGCTGGATGCTGACGATGAACTGCGAGTCCTCCGGCTTGGTAAGCGTGAAATCCAGCGTCCCATCGCGGATCGACTCGATGAGCTGTTCCATGGCCGGTTGAATCACCAGACCGATCATTCCGCCGACCAGGAAGTAGATGCCGACAAGGGCCAGAACTTCATCAGGCTGCCAGCCGTGCAGAGAGTCGGTGTAGGAGAAGATCACAGCCAGCCCGGCCACTGAGATGACCAGATTGAGAACAGACTGGAACAGATGCACAAAGAAGTTGACCCGGTAGGCCAGCTCGCCCATGACATTGACCCGGAAGAACACCCAAAACAAACGAAGGTAGTTCATGCGCCCACCGCCGAATAGACCCGCACACCGGCGCGCCATACAATCCGGACCAGCACCAGGCTTACCACCACCCATGCAGCCTGGACCCCCAGACCTGTCAATGCCTGGGTAAGTGTTAGCTGTCCAAGCAGGAGTTCCACCGGAAAGCTGATCATCCAGCGGAAGGGGAGCACCTCGGCGGCAACCTGGATGGGATAAGGAAGGAGCGTCAGCGGAGCGATCTGGCCGGCGAGAAACAGCATCAGGACGAAATAGGTTTGATTGATTGCGCCGACGCGTGTGGTCCAGAACGCCGCCTGTGCGAGAGTCCATTCCAGAAGAAACCGAATCAGGAAGGCGAGGAGCATTGCCGGGATGAATACCGCGACTGCCCATCCTGTGATAGCAAAGGTGGGATGGAAGATAGCCGCCAGCACGACGGCGATGATCAGCATAAAAGGCAGCGTTATCAGTTTTGAAGATATGTTGTCGGCAATGTCCGAGTGGATGGGATGTACAGGCTTCAACAGCGCGAATGAAAAACTCCCATGCCGGATGCGGTACTCAAACTCATACATTATCCAGGTGTAGGTGACGTGATTGACCAGCATCAGCAGGATGAAATAGGCAGCGAAATCCCTTGTGGTGTAGTCGCCGACACTTCCGCCGCTGCTCTTCGAGACTACCGACCAAACGACGAGGTAGACCACCGGTTCGAGAATATGCCCGATTATCCAGATGAGCAGCGAGGCGCGGTATTGGAGCATGGATGCCAGGGTGGTTTTGAACTGCTGCACGTACAGCTCGAAGAGGGCTTTCATGACACCTCCTGCGCAAAGACCCTCTCGATGACTTCTTCGATTGGAGGGTCCTCAACCAGCAGGTCGATCACCGGCAGGTCCGCCAGCAGCCGCTCGGTGACATGGGCCGTTTCGGCTTTTGGAACCCGAAGGGTAAAGTGACCATCTGCGCAAGAGACGACTTCACCATAGGAGCGCAAATCGGTCTGGCAATCTCCCAACTGCACTACGATGGTTTTGTGCGCCGTGAACTTCTGCATCAGAATAGAAAGGTCGCCATCGAAAAGGAGCCTGCCGTGGTGGATGACGACAATACGCCGACAGAGTGCCTCAACGTCAGCCATATAGTGACTGGTCAGCAGGACAGTCGCCCCAAAGCGCCGGTTGTACTCCGTGATAAAAGCGCGTATGCGCCGCTGCATTGTCACGTCAAGGCCAATGGTCGGCTCGTCCAGAAAGACCACGCTGGGGCGGTGGAGCAAGGCTGCTGCGATCTCACACTTCATTCGTTCGCCGAGGGACAGGTTGCGGACGGGTTTATGCAGAAGCGGTCCCAGTTCCAGAAGCTCGGTCAACTCATCAAGCATACGGCGGTAATCCTCGACCGGAATGCGATAGATAACCCGGTTCAACTCGAACGAATTCAGGGCTGGGATGTCCCAGACCAACTGGTTTCGCTGTCCCATCACCAGCGTGATCTGCCGCAGGAACGACTTCTCACGCTTCCACGGGATGTGGTTGATCACGGTCACCTCGCCCGCCGTGGGATGCAACAGACCTGAAAGCATCTTGAGGGTGGTCGTCTTGCCCGCGCCGTTGGGTCCCAGAAAACCTACCATCTCGCCGGGAGCCAAATCGAATGAGATGCCATCCACAGCTCGAACTTCCTGCGTGCGGCGGTGCACGAGGCCTTTCAGGGCAGCGGTCGTGCCGGCTTCCTGGCTGCTGACGATATAGGTCTTGCGCAGGTCCCGTATGTGAATTGCTGGTAATGTCATGCTTGGCCTTGAGTTCTTTCGTCCTTGTACACTAATTATTGTATCCCATCCCGTTCTATTTCCAGTGTTTATTGCCTGTTGGAGCCTTACTGGGTTATACAGCGGTCGCTTAGTCGCCGGAGCGGCGGCAGGTGCTGGCTGGAAAGTTAAGCCGATCAATGATGTCGGCTCTTGAAGCATACCCGGACCGACGAAGCCGTGTGCCGGCTTCTACCCGATCTTGCCACAGGTGGGATGATGTTGGGTGGGCAGCCCGTGCTGAGCATGCCCACCCCCTTTGAGTCGTTCACTCAGGCCGTGCTGCAGCCTATTGCAGTTGAAGAGCCGCCAGAGTGTACTCGAAGTAGTTACTGCTGCCTTCACCACTGGAAGCTACCTTCAGGTAAACAGGTAGTGGGAGGTCATGAGAGAAAATGCCCTTGTATCCCCCGCTGTAGCCCTGACCCGAGCAACTGACATCCAGCGTCCAGGCAGAGAAGGTGTAGTTGCCGATGGTCTTGTCACCTTTGGTGCAGGCATAATTGCAGCCGCCGTAGGCCCATGACGCTACTTTGAGTTGCTGTTGCCCGCCTTCTGCGAATCCCTTGAACCAGAACCAACCCCAGCCATAAAGTCCATAGAAAGTCCAATTATCATACCCATGGAACTCGCCTTCCATGACAGGGAGATAGCTGATCGTCTGACCTGCGGGAGGGTTCTGCATCTCGTTCTGCATAGCCTCGGTCAAGTAATAGCTCCATTCACCTTCGTGACCATCAGAGTCCACATAGGTCGCCTTAGGGTAGATCCAAAAATACGTTGCTGTGGTCTTCAGGTCGCCGGTGGGTATCCAAAGGGTTATGTCTGCCCAATCCGGGTGAGTATCACCGGTCTCATCCTTAATCACGGTGACACGGTGTTTCACCTTGTAGCACTCCAATGAGGTGGTGACGTTGGTAGTCGTGATATAGGGGGGTGTCGATGTGGTCACCATCTTCTGGGTGGCTATCTGTGTCGTCTCTTTGCCAAGATAGGTTCCCTCGATCTTGAACTCGCGGGCTTTGCCCTCGTCGTTGTAAACGGACTCGATAGTGAAGGATTTGATTTTGCCTGTTCCACCTGAAACCGGCTTCACAGTCTCATCGAAAGCATAGGCGGCCCACTGGGCCGTCTCGGTGTTATTGCCGTTACCACCACCGTTGGTCGCATTGTCTGTTCCGCCATCGTTGTTCCCGCAGCCAGCCAGAGACAGGATTACCATGATTGTGATTGCCAAGAGTATCCACTTTTTCATAATCACCTCCGGCAGTTATTCTACACATTCTGCACAGAGGATTGTACCCTCAAGTGATGTGCTCACATTAAATCCTGCCATCACTCTCTTTGGCCAGGGGGACACTTTCCGCTTCTGGAATGTGACGACCTCCTGGTTGGCGATTTCCCTCTCGGTCAACGCTTCCACCAATTGCTCCGGCAGAATCACGTCCTGGATGTACGTACCCTTGTCTCGACCTTGTACTGGTCGCTGGTCGGCTCGCCTAGAAAGACCACGCTGGGGCGGTGGAGCAAGGCTGCCGCGATCTCACACTTCATTCGTTCGCCAAGGGACAGGTCGGACGGTCCCAGTTCCAGTAACTCGGTCAACTCATCAAGCATTCGTTCTACCTCCGGTGTTTGTTATTGCTTGCTGAGGTGGGTCTCGATGGGTTGCTATTCGAAGAGTATAGCTTCGTCGTCTTATTGTTGACCAGGGTTCTTGCTTGTGCTGCTCACTGTGTTCGCCTGGCCCTGGCATCTCCTTTTGACACGATACAGCAGTGATGATATGCTCTACGCTCATGAGATACTACACAGTCTCTTTCGCACTTGCTCTGGCATTATTGCCAGTTCGCTTCTTCGGCGTGCTTGCCGGTATGTATGATAGCGGCACTTTCGTAACAACTCTCAGTGGACCACTCTCCCTTTGGGCTTCAATCCTCCCGTCCTGGTATATCGAAGGGGACCGATCATGGTTTACGGCTGTCCCCCTCACCATCCTTACAGATTTTCTGGTCTTGCTTCTTCTCCTCAACGCTGTCCGGGCAGGTATGCACTGGTTGGGCAGTCGATTCGGTCTGTAGCCTGTAGTGTAAACTCACCCTGTGAGGGCTTTGCAGTGGGCTGATTTTCCCCTCGATCGTGCCTCAAATGGTGGGATGAGGGCGAGTCTGGATAGGCACAAGCAGGCGTGTCGTTTCGTAGAGGCAGGTTTGAAACCTGCCTCTACATGGTAGTGCCGTCTTACGGCTCGATCTCAGGAGCTTTCAGCGCTTCCAGTTCTCCCGGGCTCTTCTTATTGAAAATCTTCATCAGCACTGATGCCAGGCCATCAACCGAGCTTCCGCCGGTCGCCAGGATTTTTGGCATAATGCGAGGCTACTTCGCCAGGTCAAGGACGTAGCCGATCGAGGCAACCACTGCATAGACTAAAACGCAGAAGGCTGCCAGAAGAAGAGCGATAGGGATGAAGAACAGGAATCCGAGAACGCCTCCACGCACTGTCCCCCTGATCCCGCTGGCCAGCCAGTCCCTGGAAAAAGCGATTGTGGCCAGCAACGCACCGCCAATGATGACTGCTCCGACGACCAACGCCAGCATCATCGTCACACCTCCGTTGAATTTTTTGCAGCACTTCCAGTGCTGCCGATCCCATCAGCTGCCTGCGAGCACACCCGTGACCACCAGGGCACTGCTCACTGTCTGGCGGCACCTCTAGAAACGACCAGTGTGAATATTAGCATATCGGATCGAGAGTCGACCAGCCCCCTATCGAAAAGAACCACGGTTGGGAGCCACTCTTGAGCTACCGCAACTGTCCCCGCCGGCTATGAAGCCATCTGCCGGGCATTTGCGATACGAACTCCTTGACACTGCGTGCCGGCACCGATATTATTCGTGAAGTTGCCGTGGGTAACAGGTTTCCGAAGCCTTAAGTACCTCAAGAAAACGCCAGTCTCGAAGCGAAGGCTATCATCGGCAATTGGGGGGTGCGATGAAAACGCTGGTTACTGGAAGCACCGGATGTGTCGGCACTGCCTTTGTAGAACGTCTGTTGGCGAAGGGTTACGAGGTGCGTGCTCTGGCCCGCAAGACGTCCGATCTGAGCTATCTCAAGTCCACCAAGGCTGAGATTGTCTTCGGTGACGTCACCCAATACGATACCCTGCCTCCGGCGGTGAAAGGCATCGACATTGTCTTCCATTGTGCGGCCAAGGTCACTCCCGGCTGGGGGCCCTGGTCGGAGTTCGAGGCGATCACCGTCGAGGGCACCAAGAACACGCTTAAGGCGGCCTCCGAGGCGGGGGTCAAGCGTTTTCTGCAGGTCAGTTCGGTCACCACCTATGGTGACGCAGGTCAGAAGGGAGACGCCCTGGTTGACGAAAACACGCCTTGTGAGGCCTGCAAGACTCCGGCGTCTTACTACGACTATGCCAAGCGCCTGGCAGACGAGGCCTGCTGGGAGTACCATAAGCAGAGCAAGATCAAGGTGTCCATGATCCGGATCGGCATCGCCTACGGTCCCCGGGACCGGCTGACGGCTGATCGGTGCTACATCCAGACGCTGATTCCCATAGTTGCCTGGCCGGGCAAGGCGAACCCGCGCTTTGCAGTGGTGCACACGAAGGATGTGGCTGAGCTGGCCATACTGGCGGCCACCAGCGACAAGGCCATCGGCGAGGTGTACAACGTGGCCGGGCCGGAACTGGTCAGGATGAAGGAGGTCACCATTGCCATGGCCAAGGCACAGGGCGGCCCCAAGATCGTCATCACTGTGCCCTTCACCCTGGGCTATGTGGGCGCGGTGCTGATAGAGGGTGTCGCCAAACTCGTGGGGACCAAGAGCACGCCGTTCCTCAACCGGAACATCATGCTGCAACTCAGCAAGGAAGGCGCTCTCAATGGCACGAAAGCCCGGAACGAGCTGGGGTGGGCACCTCAGATCTCACTCGAAGAGGGCTGCAGGCAATACGTGCAGTGGCGCAAGCACAGAAACAAGAAGTAGGCGGGACTACCTCTTCATTACCACCAGGCAGTTCGCTATGATATCGTGCAGACCTTGCCTCTTCGCCGTGAATGCAATCGCAACGTAGGGGACTAGCAAGAGGATGCTGACAAGAGAAATGAGGGGAGACATAGCCATAGGGTCTGAGGCTACCGCGAAGATGACAATGGCCAAGGCGATCACAACTATACCGGGAGCAAGCTTGATGAGATTTCTGCCAATGGCTCTGCCGAGTGAGACTCGTTTCTCATCGATGTCAGTCACCCTTATCCCTAACACCATCTTGCCCGGCGTTGCTTGACGTGATGAACTTTCCATGATGGAAAAGAACAGGATCTCCACTGGCAGCAGCGCTGCGCTGACAATGTATACGACCAGCATAGCGTGGCTGTACTCTTCGGCACTTGCGTCCGGCTGCAAATTGCTCATGGAGATAGCTCCAGCGGCCAGCAAGACAACGAATAGAACTATCTGCACCGCTCCGACGATCAGTCCGTCAATGAAGGCCGCCGCGAAACGCCTCCAGAATCCGGCATACTGGACGGCTGCGATGTATGGCGGTGGAGCAACACTCGTTTCCGGGCGGGGCTTCTGAAGAGCAGCTCCACATTTATCGCAAAAAGCAGCCTGATCATCGTTCTGTGCTCCGCATTTGTGACAATGCATCTCGCTCCCTCCTGTTGCTCTGCCGACGGAACAATCCAAGGGATTGTATCATCTTTGAACGATAGACGCACGTACAAAGAGAAGTTGGACGGGGGTCAGGGGTCGGCCGACCCAGGCACCGACTTGGGCTGCTCCCTCATTATGAAGGCAGCCGCCCCGGTGGCAAGCAGCATCGCCGCGAGCCCATAGAAGACAATAGAGTAGCTCCCCGTCTGATCGTAGATGAAGCCCACCGCGTAGGGGGCCATGGCTCCGCACACCTGCCCGATGGCGGTGCTGATCCCAACAAGTTGCCCCAGGGAGGCAAGCCCGAACATTTCCTCAAGGACGCCGAGCTGGGCCGGGACCCGGATGCCGTGGCAGACGCCGTAGCTCAAGGCGAAGGCGTAGAGCATCCAGCTTGCATTCAGGAACAGCAGCCAGGGCAGCGAAAGCGCCATGCCCAACACGGCAATTCCCAGCGTTCGACGCCAGCCGACAACATCGGATATGAAGCTGGAGATGAGCCGGCCGGGGATAGAGAATCCACCCATCAGGCCCAGGGCGACAGCGGCGGTTGCGTCGGATATGCCCGCGTCAGTGGCGTGGGCGGTGAAATGCACGTTCACAGCTTGAAACGAGACGATGGCCACAGTAATGATGAAGGTTACCATCAAGAAGGAGGTGATCATGGCCCTCCTCGATGGCCTCTGGGTCGCCGGAGGGCCGGCTGTTGCGGAGCTTGCCGGAGAGTCCGGCACGGTTTCCGGCCGGGGAGCGGGTCTGACCATCAGCGCGCTGAGGAGTACTATGGCAGACATGATGATGCCAACGTAGAGGAAGGCGTCTCTCCACCCATAGGCTCTGATGAAGTAGTTGATCAACGGGGCGAAGATTATGGCCCCGGCCCCCACTCCGGTGGTGGTGATGGCCAATGCCAGGCGGGCTCTCTTGTGGCCGCTGAACCACCTCATCACCGTGCTGGTGGATACCGACCACATCGGCCCGGCGCCGAGCCCGGCGATGAAAAGAAACAGCCGAAGCTGGTTGATGGAGTGGGTCTGGCTGCAAAGGGCGATAGCCGTTCCGGCAACGGCCGCCGTCACCAGCAGAATGGGACGCGGGCTGAACCTGTCACCCAGCCGGCCACCGATGATCAGGGATATGGCATGGCCGATCAGGAAGCACGTGTAAGCTGATGCGGTGAGGGCACGGCTCCAGCCGAATTCCGCTTGCAGCGGTTTGAAGAAGACGCCGAAGGACCAGAAGGTCTCGCCGAGGGTCAGGGTCGCCAGGAAACAGGCGGCAACTACGAACCAGCCGTAGAATACCTTCGGTTTTCTCTCTTCAGTGTTCAAAGACTAGTCTTTCCGTGGTTTTGTGGTGAGTGCCGGACAGTGCAGGATGCTGCACCTGAGGGGTGGCGCGGGCGAAGCAAAGCTTGCCTGTGGGAAGCAGACCTTGTAACCATGTCGGGAAGCATCCATCACTCTCTTGAGACAAGCTGAACGCTCTCCTACAACCGCCCTGAGTTGACGCTCAACGACTGCCCGGTGATCATCCCGGCGCGGTCGGACGCCAGGAAGAGGATGGCCTCAGCCACCTCATCCGAGTCGGGGAACCTTCCCAGCACGTAGTTGTGGGAGTAGCCCCCGGCCAGGCCGGCCGAGCCCGGGGTGCTGACCAATGCCGCGTTCACCACGTTGATCCGCACACCGGAAGATCCCATCTCCTTAGCCAGGCAGGTGGTAAAAGTCATGATGGCGGCCTTCGAGGCCGCGTACATGCTCTCGCCGGGCGGGCACATGCGGGCGGAATCCGACCCCATGCAGACGATGCTGCCGCTCTGCTGCGCCAACATGGGCTTGAGCGCGGCCTTGATCGCGTTCAGCGTGCCCCAGAAGGTGACATCGACCACATGGTGCAGATTGTCCATGCTGCTGTGAGCAAAACTGCCAGCGCCCATGTAGGCCGGTATGGTGACCAGGATATCCACACGGCTGAATTCGGCCACCGCCTTGTCAACCATAGCGGAGCAGTCTTTGAAGCTGGTGACATCGGCATAGGTGGCGATTGACTTGCCACCCTGAGAATTGATCTGCCTGGCCACCCTGTCGGCCCAGCCTCGGTCAATGTCATTGGCCACCACGAAGGCACCCTCGCGAGCCAATTCATAAGAGACGCTGGTGCCGATCCCGCCTCCGCCGGCTCCGGTCACTATGGCAACCCTACCCTTCAGGTTAAGATCCATGCTGTCCTCCTGCTTCTATTTTGCGCCCTGCTCCGGTTTCCTCGGCCGCACTGTTAATAGGATAGGGATTCTTCGCATGACTGACAAACCAGCCCAGGCTTTGACGCTGCGGCTGAAGTCCCTGGCGAAGCCGGGCTGCATTGCCCTGGAATCGGCTGGGTCTCGATCGCAGTGGCTGGTGCGACCGAAGCGACGAATCGACTTGTTCATCTGTCAGCTTGGGCAGGCGATCGACACATGCTTTCCCAGGACTGTACAAGGCTGCTTGACACTCGCGTTTGACCGAGCCTATGATATACCTCGTAAGACGATGTATGTCTCCGGTGGGTTGTGGAGGCTGGCATGAATACTCTGTTCTTAGCTGTCGCCATCATCGCCATAGGCTACCTGATCGGCAGTATTCCCACTGCCAACATCATGATGCACCTGTTCACCAGGAAGGACCTCCGCCGGTTGGGCACCGGGAATGTAACCTCAACGGCCGTCATCATTCACGCAGGCAAGTTGCCGGGCATACTCTCCATAAGCGGGGAAATATTGAAGACCCTTCTCTGCCTGACCATAGCCGGTCTGCTGGTGGGCGAGTTGTGGGCATACCTTCTGATGATGTTAGCGGCTTATGTGGGCGAGATCTGGAGCGTGTGGCTGGGGTGGAACGGCGGTAAGGGACAGACCATCTTCACCGTCGGTTTTCTGGTGCTCTGCCCGGTGGCCATGCTTCTGGCAGGGCTGGTCTTTGCCGGGAGCATGCTCGTGACGAAGCGGTTCTATCTGAGCAATGTCATATTCCACTTGGCAGCGCCGTTGTGCCTGCTGCTGGCTTGGTTTTTCAATCCTGCGCCGTTCAGCCTCGGCTACCATTCATGGGGTTATGCAGTCACTTGTGCCGTACTTTGCGGCCTCTTTCTCTTTAAGAACCGGGCTGATAACGACGACGTAGTTCATACTCAGGCTTGGGGCAGCTACAGCCGCTGATAAAACGATATGTGGCATATATACCTTGGCGTTATTACCATCTGTCTCTCTGCATTCATGATCAACCTCCTCTTGAACCTGAGAGCCCTGCACCGGCTGGGCTCTGAAAGGGGCAAACTGCCTGAGGAGTTGCCGCTGATCTCCATTCTGGTTCCTGCCAGGAACGAGGAGGCGGACATCGTCCCTTGCCTGGAGTCTCTGAGGAGGCAGGACTACCCGAACTACGAAATCCTGGTGTTGGATGACAATTCAACCGATCGCACCGCCGAGAAGGTGGCCGAAATCGCGGCGGCAGACCCGAGGGTCAGATTGCTGCATGGCGAGCCTCTGTCGCCGGGGTGGGCTGGGAAGCCCCACGCCTGTCACCAACTGGCCGAGAATGCCAAGGGCTCCTGGCTGCTTTTCACCGACGCCGACACCATTCACGAGCCGCACATGCTTCGCAGCGCTATGGCCTACGCTCACGAACACAAGCTGTCCCTCATCTCCGGCTTCCCTTTGCAGAAGACGGTGTCCTTCTCCCAGAAGGTTGTTGTGCCGGCCATGTGGTCCATCGTTCTGACCTGTGTCCCGCTTTGGTGGGTGCAGGGAGCTCGCGGCCCCAAGCCGGGTCTGGTCATCGGCCAGTTCATCTTCGTCTCTGCCGCCGACTATCGCGAGGTGGGTGGCCATGAGGCGGTGAAGGCGCGCATCATGGAGGATGTATGCCTGGGGTTTGTCATGTCGCATCATGGCAAGCGGCAGGCCGCCGTGGACCTCTCCGAGGTCGTCTCCTGCCGGATGTATGAAGGTGTGGGCGACCTGTGGGAGGGCTTCACTAAATGGACCTACTCGCTGACCTCATTCATGTCCTGGCTGTTTATCTTAATCGTCGTTGGGGCCGTAGCGCTGTTCGTCGCTCCGTTTGTTATGGTGACTTCACACCTCTCTCCATGGCTGCCGGACTACGAGTGGTTCACCCTCATAGTAGTCCAGGTGCTGCTCATCCTGGTGATGCGGATCTTGGTGGATCGCCGCTTCAGCTACCCGCGTCTCTACGCCATATCGCACCCGGCAGGCATCTTCTTTCTGGTGTTGTCCTGTGCCTGGGGAGGCGTCAGACGCTTCACCGGTGCCGGTGTGTCCTGGAAGGACCGCATCTACACGCCTGAGTCTAAGGTTCAGTAGAAGCGCGCCTCACTCCTCAGCTCAAAAGACGCAGTTCTATTGGTCAATGGCAGCTCTAAGCTCCCTGACGAACTCCTGCAGTTCTGTCATGGAACCGTTGTCGCTACTCATAAGGTTCACTATCTTGCTGCCGACGATCACCCCATCGGCAATCCTGGCGACCTGACCGGCCTGCCTGGCGTTGGAGATGCCGAATCCCACGCAGATCGGCAGCCTGGTGGCACTGCGCACCCTGGCGGCGAAATCGCCCAGACCGGATGGCAGTTCATCCCTCACCCCGGTCACTCCCGCCACCGAAGTCAGGTAGACGAAACCCCGCGACCTGCCGGCGGCCAGCCTGATGCGTTCGTCGGTGCTGGTGGGGGCCACAATGTAGATGAAGTCGATGTCGTTCTTCCGGGCGGTCGCCTCCAGCTCTTCACTCTCATCAGGCGGCAAGTCCGGGATGATAAGCCCATCGACCCCCGCGCCGGCGCAGTCCCGGCAGAACCCTTCGTGGCCGTAGCTCATGATGGGGTTGTAGTAGGTCATAAAAACCAGCGGCACATCGACCTTTTCCCTCAATCGTCTGGCGACATCCAGGCAGGTGGCCGGAGTGACGCCATTCTTGAGCGCCTCAAAGCTGGCCTTCTGTATGGTGACACCATCAGCCAAAGGATCGGAGAAGGGAATGCCCAACTCCACCAGATCGCAGCCGCCGGCGGCCAGAAGCGGCACGGTGTTCAGGGTCGCTTCGATGCTGGGGTAACCGACGGTGACATAGGCTATGAGTGCTTTACGGCTTGGCCGGGTGAATGCCTTCTGAATGCGGCTCATAGCTTCACCCCCCTGGCGGCAGCCACCACGCCCATGTCCTTGTCCCCCCGTCCGGAGAGACACACCACCATCAGGTGCTCCCGGTCGTACGTGCCGGCGATCCGGGCGGCATGAAATACGGCGTGAGCCGATTCGAGGGCGGGAATAATGCCCTCCGTGCGGCACAGCAGCTCAAATCCTTCCAGCGCCTCCTCGTCGGTGACCGCCACATATGCGGCGCGGCCGGTGTCCTTCAGATAGCCGTGCTCCGGCCCGACGCCGGGGTAGTCCAGACCGGCGGAGATGCTGTGGGTTTCCCGGATCTGGCCCGCTTCGTCCTGCAGGAGGTACGATTTTGTGCCGTGGAGCACGCCCACCCTTCCCTCAGCCAAGGAAGCGGCGTGCTTGCCCGTGTCAATTCCCCGGCCCGCGGCTTCGACTCCCACCAACCTGACGTCCTTATCAGCAACGAAGGGATGGAACATCCCGATGGCGTTGCTGCCGCCCCCGACACAAGCGACCACGCAGTTCGGCAGACGCTGGTACCCGGCCAACATCTGCTCCCTCGTCTCCTTCCCGATGACCGACTGGAACTCGCGCACCATCAGCGGGTATGGGTGAGGGCCCACCGCCGAGCCGAGAAGATAGTAGGTATCCTTGACGTTGGTCACCCAGTCCCTGATGGCTTCGCTGACGGCTTCCTTCAGGGTCTTGCTGCCAACCGTGACGGGGGACACTTCCGCGCCCATCAGCCTCATGCGGAAGACGTTGAGCGACTGGCGGTGCATATCCTCCTCGCCCATATAAACGACGCACTTCAGACCCATCATGGCACACACCGCAGCCGTGGCCACGCCGTGCTGTCCGGCACCGGTCTCGGCGATGATCCGCTTCTTGCCCATCCGGTTCGCCAGGAGCACCTGGCCTAGTGCATTGTTGATCTTGTGTGCTCCGGTATGGGCCAGGTCCTCCCGTTTCAAGAGTATGCGAGCGCCGCCGCACTTTTTTGTCAGCCTTTCGGCGAAATAGAGAGGCGTCGGCCTGCCGGAGTAGTGGGCAGACAGCCATTCAAACTCAGTTCGAAAAACCGGGTCTGCCACAGCTTTCCTGAAAGCTGCCTCCAACTCTTCCAGTGCCGGTATGAGCACCTCCGGCACGAAGCGGCCGCCATAGGCTCCAAAGTAACCTCGATGATCGGGCAACATTTGTGTCTCCTTATCTCTCACGTTGTGGAAGTCCAGCCAGGCGTCTTACTTCCCACATCAGTTCGGCAAACTGCTCCGGATACAGGGACTGTCTGCCATCCGACAGGGCGTGCGCAGGATCGTGGTGCACTTCGACCAGAAGGCCGTCAGCGCCGACCGCGATGGCTCCCCTGGAAAGAGGAATGACATACTCCCGGCGTCCGGCGGCGTGGCTGGGGTCAACGATCACGGGAAGATGGCTGACCTCCTTGATCGAGGGTATGGCGCTCAGATCGAGAGTGTTCCGGGTGTTGTCGGAGAAGGTGCGAATGCCGCGCTCACACAGGATGACCTGTGGATTCCCCTCTGCGGCAATATATTCCGCGCACATGAGCAACTCCTCGATGGTGGCAGCGAAGCCCCGCTTCAGCAGGATCGGCTTTCTGCAGCGACCGGCTCTGCGGAGAAGGGAGTAGTTCTGCATGTTCCTGGCCCCGATCTGAATGATGTCGGCATACTTCTCCACCGATTCAATGTTGGTATGATCAGTGGCCTCCGTCACCACCAGCAAGCCGGTCTCCTCACGGACCTTCTTCAGAATCTTCAACCCGTCCTCTCCCAGCCCCTGGAACGTGTACGGCGAGGTCCTGGGCTTGAAGGCCCCGGCGCGAAAAACCTGCGCTCCATGCTTCTTCACGATGCCGGCGATGTTCAGTGTCTGTGCCTCGCTCTCCACAGCGCAGGGCCCGGCCATGACCACAGGTTCCCCACCACCGATGATGACCGGGCCGATGGTGATTACTGTGGGCTGCGGATGCGTCTCCCGGCTCACCAGCTTGTAGGGTTTCGTCACCCGGATGGTCTCCTTCACGCCATCCAGAGAAAGCAGGCGTGAATCGTCCACTTCGTGCTGGTTCCCCACGATGCAGACGGCAGTCCGCTGTGCGCCGGGTATGGGGACTCCGCGGTAGCCCAGTTTCTCGATCTCCCGGATCACCGCACCGACCTGCACCTCAGTGGCATCGTTCTTCATGATGACAAGCATATTGCACCTCCTCGGCGGGGCGCGAGAAGCCCCGTTTCCCTGACCCGGACCACCGTCGCTGGGTGACTGGCTATCAACCCCCTTGCCCCCACTCTTGGGGGACAAAGAATGAACTGAGGGACACCCTCAGACTCCCGGCAGGACTTCGCCCTGCACCCCCTTCAGGATGGGTGGCACAGGCAAAGCGAGGCTTGCCCGTGAAGCGCCAGAGCTGGGCAGATGGAGAAAGCTGCTCAACCCTCACAGCTTCACCGACCTCGCTGCCTTGAGAAAGGTCTTGATCTTCCGGGTGTCTTTTTTGCCGTTGGTTTCCACACCGCTCGAAACATCCACCCCCCACGGCTGAACCTGCCGGACCATGTCAGCCACGTTATCCGGGCTCAGGCCTCCGGCAACAATCACCGGGAACACGTCCGCAACCTCTCTGGCCCGCCGCCAGTCAAAGACCTGACCCGTTCCACCATAGGCATCGCCCATGCGCGAATCAAGGAGATGTATCGGCTCGTGTTTCAGAAGCCAATGATGCCCTCTTTTCAGCTCTGCCAAGATATCGCGAGCCGTCATGCCATCTGGCACATGGGTAACCTTGATGATCGGGCAATCGATCTTCCGACAGTACTCCCACGTCTCGTCGCCGCTGAACTGGACCCAGTCCAGCCCGCAGCGATCGGCAGTGCGGTTCACGTAGTCGGCGGATTCGTTCACAAAGACGCCCACCACTGCCGGAGGTGACTTCAGCGCATGTACGGCTTCCGATATCCGAGCCGCCTCTTCAGCAGACACCTGACGGCGGCTGGCAGCGAAGACCACACCGACGAAATCGACCCCGGCCTCGGCTGCCACCAGGGCATCCTCGACTTGCGACACACCGCAGATCTTGATCCTGATCACGGCAACAATTCCTTCATCTTGGCGGGGATATCTGGAGCCGACATCAGCGCCTCGCCAACGAGAATGGCATCTACTCTCAGGTGCCGCAGCATAACCACATCCTCGGGATCCTTTATGCCGCTTTCACTGACAACTATGCGCTCAGGCGGGATGAATGGCCGCAGCCGCCTGGTGATGTCGAGACTGACGTCCAGGGTGTCCAGGTTCCGGTTGTTGATGCCGATGATGCGCGCCTCGGTCCTGAGCGCCACGGCCAGTTCGGCCTCGTTGTGCACTTCCACCAGGCATTTCATGCCAAGCTGGTGACTCAGGAACAGCAGCTCCTTCAGCTTGTCCGGCTTCAGGATGGCTACGATAAGCAGCAGGGCATCAGCGCCGTAGGCCCGCGACTCGTAAATGTGATAGGGATCGAAGAGGAAGTCTTTTCGCAGAAGGGGAATTGTCCCACAGGCGATACGTGAGGGCGCATGGCCATGCGCCCCTACAGACTCACGCGAAGGCCCGATCTCCTCTCCCTTGATGGGAGAGGATGAAGGTGAGGGTGATCCACTCTGAGGAGAGCCGTCCAGCGCATCACGTATCATTCTCAGGTCCTGCAAGTTGCCACCGAAGTGCCTCGTCTCGGTCAGCACGGAGATGGCTGAAGCCCCATTCCCGGCGTAGACCCTGGCTATCTCCACCGGATCCGCGTCAGGCCGGATGACCCCCTTTGACGGCGATGCCCTTTTGACCTCGGCGATGAGGCGCACGCGATCGCCCTGAAGAGCCGCGGCGAAATCGAGCGCGGGCGGCTGTTCCAGCGCCATCCGGCGTACTTCCGGCAGCGGAAGGCTGCGCTGCCTGTTCTCCAGTTCCTTCAAGTTGTGGGCTACTATCTCATCCAGTATCATGTGGCTCCCTTCAGGACAGGCTTTGGCTGAACCTGATCAGGTAGTCCAGTTTCGCCAGAGCGCTGCCGCTGTCTATTGCCTCTGCGGCGGACCTGGCTCCTTCTTGAAGAGTTTTCGCCCTGCCTCCAGCCATAATGGCGGCAGCGGCGTTCATCAGCACCACCTCCCGCTGCGGGCCGGGAGTGCCGGCCAGAATCCGGCGCACCAGCACAGCATTGTCAGCAGGCGTGCTGCCTTTGATGTTGTCCAGGCTGTCTCTGGAGAAGCCGAGGTCTTCCGGGCTGATCACATATCTCCGGATCCGGCTACCCTCAAGCTCACAAATCTGGGTCTTTCCGCTGATCGTGATCTCATCCAGGCCGTCATCGCCGTGAACCACCAGTGCGTGCTGACAGCCCAGCGTGCGCAGCACCTCGGCCATTTTCTCCATCAGCACTGCATCAGCAACGCCCAGAACCTGGGCTTTCGCGCCGGCCGGGTTGGTGAGTGGGCCAAGGATGTTGAAGACAGTCCGGATGCCGATCTCGCGCCTGGGCGGCCCGGCGTATTTCATGGCGGGATGGAACGATGGCGCAAATATGAACCCGATGCCGACTTCGCTGAGACAGCGCTGCACCTGGCCAGCGCTCATCTCGATCTTGACCCCCAGGGCTTCGAGAACATCGGCGCTGCCGCAGCGGCTGCTCGCAGCGCGATTGCCGTGCTTGGCCACCTTGAGCCCGGCACCGGCCACGACAAATGCCGCTGCCGTGGAGATGTTGAAGGTGGAGGAACTATCGCCGCCAGTTCCACAAGTGTCCACTACGGGGCCATCGACATGTACTTGGATGGCTTTGGTCCGCATGACCTTCGCCATTCCAGCGATTTCTTCGCTGGTTTCACCCTTGACACGCAGAGCGGTGACAAAGGCCCCGAACTGCGCCGGAGTGACTTCTCCGTTCATGATTTCGGTCATGGCCGCTTCGGCCTGATCCATCGAGAGCGACTCGCCGGTGACGAGCGTGGCGATAGCTTCCTTGATCATGATCGCAGCCCTTTCTTCAGGAAATTCCTCAGCAGGTCTTTGCCCACCGGCGTCATGAAGGACTCCGGATGGAACTGGACACCCTCGACAGGGTGCCGGCGATGTCTCAGGCCCATGATCGTGCCGTCATCCGTCCAGGCGGTCACTTCCAGGCAATCCGGCAAGCCGTCAGGCGACACCGCCAGGGAGTGATAGCGTATAGCAGTGAACGGGTTGGGCAGTTCGGCCAGGATTCCCTCTCCATTGTGGTGCACCAGGGATGACTTGCCGTGCATGACGGCCTTGGCTTGTCCAACGGTGCCGCCGTAGACGTGGCCGATGCACTGGTGTCCCAGGCACACACCGAGCAACGGCAGCTTGGGACCAAAATGCCGGATTACATCGTTCGAGATGCCGGCCCGCTGGGGAGTAGAGGGACCGGGAGAGACGACTATGCGCTCCGGCTTGAGTCGTTCGATCTCCTCGATAGTTGTCTTGTCATTGCGCGCTACCAGTACCTCCTGGCCCAGTTCACTCAGGTACTGGAAGAGGTTGTAGGTGAAGCTGTCATAGTTATCGATCAGTAGCAGCATAGGCTATTCCTACTCCGTCCGTCATTGCTTTGAGAATAGACTCCCGTACTTGCCTTCATCTCTCTCCCACCTCCAGGGTTAAACAAAACTGGGGGGCACCCCCGACTCCCCCGGCAGGAGACTTTCTCCTGCACCTCTTTGCCCACTTCCCCAGGGAGTACGCAGAGGGTTTCACCCCTCTGCGCGCTCCATCTGTCATTGCTTTGAAAATAGACCGTTTTTCATCCTTCGTGGTGCTGATGGCAATCAGCATGGCCGATTCCCGCGTAGGCGGGAATCAAAGAGACGATACACTGCTTTCATAACTTGCCTTCATTGGTGGCGTCCCGCATCATCAGTTCTGGCCCTCAGCCTGTTCGATTGCTTTGAGCATCCCCCTGGCCTTGTTCTGGGTCTCCTCGTATTCACGCTGCGGCACGCTGTCATAGACCACCCCGCAGCCGGTCTGCACATAGGCCACGCTGTTCTTCATCACTATGGTCCTGATGGCGATGGCCATGTCCATGTTCCCGGTGAAAGAGAAATAGCCCACGGCTCCGGCGTAGACGCCCCTTCTCTCCGGCTCCAGTTCGGCGATTATCTGCATGGCTCGAATCTTTGGAGCGCCGGAAACGGTGCCGGCCGGGAAGCATGACCGCAGGGCATCGAAGGGGGTCATGTCTTGTCTCAGCTTGCCCTGTACGTGCGTCACCAGGTGCATGACGTGAGAGTATTTTTCCACGTCCATCAGGTCGCTGACCTCAACGCTGCCCGGTTCGCTGACGCGGCCGATGTCATTCCGGCCCAGGTCCACCAGCATGATGTGCTCGGCACGCTCCTTCTCGTCATTCCGCAGTTCCTGTTCCAGCTTGGCATCCTCTTCCTGGTCCTTCCCCCGTGGCCGGGTGCCGGCCAGCGGGCGGGTGATCACGTTGCCACCTTCCACCCTGAGCAGAATCTCCGGCGAAGCGCCGATGATGCAGAAATCTCCCATGTCGAAGAAGAACATGTAGGGTGAGGGACTGATGGTGCGCAGGGCGCGGTAGATGTCCAGCGGAGCGACGTGGGTCGGCTTGGCGAAGCGCTGCGACAACACCACCTGGATGGCCTCGCCGGCGGAGATATACTCCTTGATCTTGCCGACGCAGGCCTCGAAATCTTCCCGGGTGAAGTTCGATGAGAGACTGGTGTTTGAAGAGTGTTGAGACTTGGCAGCTTCATTATGCGGCTGGAGCGGTTGACGCAGTCTTTCCACCAGGGCGTCGATCCGGTGAACCGCTTCCTCGTAAGCCTTCTCTATGTTGCCATCGAGACGAACGTGGCTGCACACCTTGATCCGGTGAGTCACGTGGTCAAAGACCAGCAGCGTGTCCACGAACATGAACTGAGACTCCGGCAATCCCAGAAGATCGCGTTTCGGGCTTGGCAGGTCCTCAAACCGTGCGGCTGTCTCGTAAGACAGGTAGCCGACAGCGCCGCCGGTGAAGCGGGGTAGCCCCTCGACGGATATGAT
>CAYYWI010000015.1:0-21481 GCA_964475375.1 uncultured Dehalococcoidia bacterium | reverse complement strand
GGTGGGAAAACAACTCCGTGTAAGCCTTGTCGTTATCCACATAGATGGAGGTGACCGGAAGTTCCGGCACCGGGTCGGACGGCATCGAAAACGCCACGACCGGGAACTTGTGTTTGGCCAGTTCCTGTGCAATGGGAGCGAATGGATCGGCGCCGGCTCTGCCGCTGGAGCTGACCACCAGGTATGGATCGGTGCCGATGAAGCTGTACCGGGCCAGCCACTGGCCGCCCTCCACGCTCTCCAGCAGGAACGATCGCCCACCCCGGCTGATCTTCAGGAAGGCCGACACCGGCGTTTCCAGGTCGGCCACTATCTCGCGGTAAATGGGCACCAGATTGCCCTCGTTCCGGCGGCTCTTTATCTCCTCCAGCGTCGGACTATACATAATCCTCTTCCTTCAAACCGCAATAAAAAGCAAAATCCCTCGCCCTGTAGGGGCGAGGGATTCATCCTTCGCGGTGCCACCCCACTTGGTTGCTGAACCCTATGAATCAACAACCATCTCTTTTCAGGTACGGCTCCGGAATTTCCGGGCGATACCCTGAGCTTCGATAACGGTGCTCTCTCCGGCGAAGCCTACTCTGACCTGTCTTGTACCTGTCGTTTCGGTTCGCAGCTCCCGAGTCCATTCAGACCTCTGCGCCAGCACCGGCTCACACCTTCCCCGGCTCTCTGAGCTTCGCTGGAGTCTTACTAATCTCGTTCGCAGCCTTTGCTATGTGGGTGACATAGTACAACAATCGGCCTGGACTTGGCAAGTATGGTTTGATTGCCATGATGGCCGGTGATAACCTAAAGCGCACAAACGTTAGACCCGAAAGGAATACATATGCCCAGACTGCGCCTCACTGTGATACCGGAGCCGAAGCCGCTGACGAGGACGATAATACAAGGCAAGGCTCCTTTCTTTGTCGGCAGAGGAGATCATGATCTGGCCTGCGGATCATGCAGCCTGATACTGGCCAAGAGTATCGTGAATGGTCAACTGCGGGCCATCGCTTTCAAGTGCCCCGAGTGCAACAGCATTTGCGAGCAGACATCGCCTCCGCCGTTCACCGTTCCGGAAGGCCGGATCATCGAGTTCATGAAAGGAGCTTTCCATTTCGGCTCTCCGGTCAAATGCCCTTCGTACATTATGATAGCCGGGGAAGCTCCGTAACTGATACCAGCGCTTATCCGGGGCGAGATTGAGGTGCAGGGATCATGCTTTGGCAGTCTTGGTTGTGGCCTGCTTGACCCTCACGGCCCTGTGTACCTCATTGACAAACCCTGCGAACTCCGTGCCCTCGGGGGCCTCTATTCCGATGCCCAGCACGTTGTCCGGGTTGTACCAGAAACTCGGATTCTCGAAAACCAGGTGGGTCGGTGATTGGCGGCTGAGTCCGCGGCTTATCATATCGACCATCTGATTGAGGAACTCCCAGGACTCACCGATGTCCCCGGGAATGTCATACACATGCTTGGTTTCACTGCCATCTATCAGGCGTACGGTGAACACTGTTTTCGATCGGGGTACGCTCACGCGATCCTCCTTCAATTGCCGCCACGCTCTGTGAAGACCCCCAGCGTTGTTGCCGAGGACAGGCACGACAGCAGTGGATATTATACCAGTCGGCAAACCGGCTTCTTTCGGCCTGCACAACTTGAAGAAGGAGTCTCCGTACTAGACCTTCAGTTCCTCAGACACCTTCCCGGCAAAGTCGACCAGGCCGCGGATGTCCACATCATCCAGTCCGCCGACAATGAGGGACAGGTTCGCGTCCTCTTCTCCCAGCGGCATAAACATGCCGAGCATGTTGTCGTCCGGACCGGCGGGTTTCTCTGTATTCTCCAGAGCCTTCGCCGCCGCGTCCGCAGCCGGTTTGTCGGCCGCTCTCTGTGGTGCGGCCTTGCTCAAGCCATCCAAGCCCGCCTCCTGGACCGCTCTTGTGGCCGCAGGGGATCCCGATGGCACCGCTTCCAGTACGCTTGCCGGCTCTACACGGGTTGGCGGAGTGGGCTGCCTGGCCTCAAACATCTGTTCCTGCACACTGGATTGTGCACTCTTCCTGTGCGCCCCGGGACGAGAGCGCCCCAGGACTGCTTCCACGTATTTATTGAACGACCTCTTTGGCTGTGACGGCTTCGACAGATCCTGCCTCTCACAGGCATTTTGCCTGGTCCTCAGCCGTATGATCCTGATCGCCGCCAAGGCCAGAAATACAACAACTAGAGAGATGCAGGCTGCAACTGCTGGTGTCACGATGTTCTCCTTTCCAACTCCCCAAACCGGCTGCCAGAGTCCATATACTGCTGTGGGCGGTTCAACTTGTACTGCAATTCGGTGGCGTACCGCCGTTCATGCATTTGACACGTTCTTCCAGCCTGGCTGAGATTTCCTTGGTGAACTCCAGCAGGCCCAGAATGTCCACATCTTCAAGACTTCCTACAAGCTGGTTGCGTCCGGCGTCCTCTTCTTCCGCGCGTTCAAATACCTTCAGGGCCGCTTCAACGCTTCCTGTCTCCGCACTCTTTTCCGCCACCGGTTCCGGCGCACCTTCCGGCTGCGCAGCTTCCACTGGCTGGTCTACAGCGGCAGTGATCTTTGGCGGTTCCGGTGATGCTGCGTCAGAGCTCGCCTCTACCACTGCCGGTGCAGCAGCCGACGACGTCCTCAGGTCGGGTTCAAGCGGGGCCGAGAGCACCATCCGTTTCATGCTCAGTCCGGGCAAAGCATCAGGGACAACCGTTGCAGGGTCCTCTGTCTCCAATTCGCTTAGCTTGACCAGTCCTGCTGCCGGACTTTCAGGCGGAGTTCCTTCCTGGAGCCATGAGGGTCGTGAAATGCTGACCACTGTGCGGTGTTCACAAGCAACCTGGACCGTCTCCGGTTCTTCGCTACCAGCCGGTTTCTGGTCTGTGTCTGATCCCGCATCTTCAGGCTCCCCGGACGAGAGGCTCTGACCCTGGCAAGAGTACTCTGCCTGCTCCGGCAGGGCCGGGTACTCTCGATCGGCGATCGTATTGTCAACATACTCGGCAATCCCGACTGCAGCGCCGGGGGTCTCCGGTTGACAAAGGGCTGCCGCCCACGCCGCTGACGGGCCGGGCTGCGTTGGCACCTCTGCCGTCTCCCGTTCCCCCGCCACAGCCGGGATGTCTCTGAGTTCCACGTAGTCCGGCTGGAGTCGCTCACGCTCCGATCTCACAAAGGGGCTTATCAAAGGGTCAATGCCCTCGGATCGCGCCGTGTCGGGCAAGCCAGCACCGCTCTTCAGTGACGTCAGAATGGCACCCACAATGGCTGCCACAGCAACCACGGCGGCCACAGTCAGACATATTGCTGCCGAATACATGTCAAATAATCTCCTATGTTGTTTCCTAAGCAGCAGGCTCCTGGAAAAGCGACATCACCAGGTCTGGCCCGAATACGAAGCAGGCTCCGGATATCGCCAGCAGGATACTGAGATAGAACAGGTACTTGTAGTTGTGTCCGCCGCCAACGACCTTGATGGCCACGGCGCTGGCTCCGGTGAGGACCACAACCATCAGTATCGTCATAGTCCGAAGCAACACCAACTGACCGCTGCCCAGAAAGAAACCGAAGCTTGGCAAAGTAGTCAAGCTGCTCGCGGCATCTGAGCTGAGACCCTCCGCGGCCTTCTGAAAGCTGGTCGAGAAGAACAGCATGACCTGGTAGATGCATATCAGAAGTCCTACGATGGCGGCATGCATGGCGATGCAGAGCAGGCTGAAAGAAGAGGAAATCATCCTTCTCCTGGCCCGCAGAAGAGACACCTTCATTGCAAACATCGAAGACTGGTTACCTACGACTTCGGCGTCCCCCCCAAGGTAGATCCCGTTCCAGAAAATACGCACACTCCTGTTCACATGCTCGCTCCCCGTCTCGCTGATGAACCTCTCCCAGCACAGGTCGGGATTGAGCCCGAGCCGCAGCCTGCGATAGAGCCTCCTCGCCGGTCCTTCGAGTGAATGGAGCGAGTGCAAATCCATCCTGCTCAGAGCGTCGGTGAGGGTGGAGCCTATAGCTCTGGAGATGCCCCCGAGAGAGCGCAGAAAGCTGGCGATGTCAGTATCACGCCTGTCTATCTTCATATCGTCGATCACAGCCAGAATACCGGTAGGCAGCAGGATAGCTGCAGCAACCAGCATGATCCAACCCAGTTCCACCTTCATCAAAGCCAGGGCCACGCAGGCCACCAGGGCCACCGGCACGGAGACCTTGAAAAGGATTCGGGCGAGCCTCTGCTCAGCGGAAGTCATGGGCAGTGAGTGGGTCTTGATTTCCTTGGGGCTGGCCCGGTACATGACCCATGCTCCGAACACCGTCACCATGAGCATCGCCCCGGCCAGAACAAGGACGAACGAAGTGGGCACCGGGAAGATGATCATGGTGACCGCGCTGATGACGACAACAAGAGCCGCCGACAGTATCAGAGCCACATAGGCATCAGTCCAGGTCTTCACCCGTTCGATGGCCCGCTCGTACTCGTTGCCGTAGGTCTCCCCCATTACATAGGCTTCTCTGGCCAGGAAGTCAGCCTCCGGCTCGCCTGATACCAGAGCGCCGGACATGCGCAGGAGGAGCCCTCTGGGTTCAAGCTCCTTGGTCTTTTCACCGACCATGCGGCAGGCTTCCGCGTAGTCGTAGTTGAGCCTCACAGCCAGACGGTGAACTTCCCGGAAGTAGCGTGACGACTGGTAGGGCAGCCTGGCAGCCTGTTCAAATATCTGGCTCCTTGTCAGCCCGGAGCTTGCGATGGCCGACAGGTGTGTCAGTTCACAGAAGAGGTCTACCCCAAGAAGGTCTTTGTTGAACGATTCCTTCTTGCTAGAAGAGCCCTTCGCGTTGCGCTTTGGCCAGAACTTGGAGAAGTTCATAGAAGCCCGTCACTCCCTGTTCCTTATGCAGTTTTTCCAGTATCTTCGCCCGGCGGTCAACCTCGGCGTATATGCGCCGGGCTTTCTCCGGGGGAATGCCCATCTTGATGGCTATCTTCCTCTCCAGGAGATAGCTGTTCCCCTCGCCGAAGAACATGAACTTGTCCTCAGAGGGGACCCAGTGGAACACCTCGACGAAGGAGAAGGACTGAGTGGAGGGATCATACCCCACGATCTCGGCTATGCTCAGCATCCGGCGGCCGCTCTTACCGTTGGGAAGCTTCACCGCGCTCTGAATGATGACCACATTCAGGTTATCCACGTATGTCTTCGGAACATTGATCGGGCTGCCGGTGAGACGCTGGATCAGTCTCTCCACCGATGCCGCATGGAATGTGGCCATGCACGAGTGGCCGGTCTGCATAGCCTGGAAAGCTATGAGTCCTTCAGGGCCGCGGATTTCGCCCACAATTATTTCATTGGGGCGCTGCCTCAGTGCCGCCTTCAGAAGATCGAACATGGTGACCTCGTTGTCCGACTCCTGCCGGGTGGTCTGCACCACTTCTCTCAGCCAGTTCTTGTGCGGCACCTGCAATTCCGGTGTATCTTCAATACTGACTATCTTGGCATTCGGGTGTATGAATGCGGTAACCGCGTTCAGCGTGGTTGTTTTGCCTGAGGCGGTCTCTCCGCAAACGAAGGTATTCATTCCGTTGCCGATGACTATCGAAAGGTACGCCGCCATCTTGTAGTCCAGGGTGCCCAGTTCGATAAGCTCCAGGATCGACATGGGCGTGTCGCTGAATTTGCGGATGCTGAAGTTGGAGCCGCGCTTGGACACATCCCGGCCGTAGACAATGTTGATTCTGGAGCCGTCCGGAAGAGTGGCATCAACGATCGGCTTGCGGACGCTGACCGGCTTCTTGATGTGTTCAGCCAGTCTGAGAACAAACTCATCCAGGTCTTCGTGGGCCGAGAAGGTGACGGTGGTCTTGAGACTGCCGAATATCTTGTGCTCCAGGAAAACCGTCCCCAGACCGCTGCAACTGATGTCTTCCACATATGGATCATGAACCATGGCATCCAGGATGCCCATTCCGATCTTGTCCCTCACTATGAGGTATTTGATGGAGTCGATTTCGCCCGCTGTTGCATGGAGCTTTCCGTTCCTGGAGCCGAAGAGTCTCTTCACGGTATCCAGTTTAGGAAAACCCTGTTGGTCCGGGGCCGCAGCACAGATCTGATCGATGAAGCCCAGGAAAGCCACCTTCTTCTCTTCATCGGTCTCGCTCCTGTCGAGGCTCTCCGCCTCATCAAGAAGCCTCTTCTCAACCTCGGTCATCAGAGACCGGAGCCTTGTGCTCAGGCCTGGCTCGATCGAGATGTAGGTGTTGCGCTCGTCTTCGGGGTCCGGAAAGATATGGGTGAAGACACCATCCATGACCGGATATAAGACATTGGGCTGCTTCAAGCCCTGAAGGCTTCTGACGAGCTTGGGGTGATATTGAGGGACACCGAATTCATCGATCGGCACCATGGCCAGGTATTCCGCCAGATAGGGATAGCGCCGGCATGCTTCCTGACCTTGTTCGGATAGCATCGGGAAGACCGTGCTCTTGAACAAAGCAGCACGATCGCTTTCAGACTTTGCCTGCTCACCAAAAGGGAGCACAACCTGGGGCACGGGGCTCCTTTCCTATGCCTTTGCTTTGGAGATGGGCATCACGCGCATCCCTACCCCCGGCTCAACCTCGAAACTGACCAGATTGCCGCTGGTTTTGTCGGCACCCCTCACCTTGGCCACCTCCATGACCTTGACCAGCTTGTCGCCGACCTCCTCTATGCGAAGGCGGAAATGGGCGTCGCAGACCGATCGGAGGCGAGCCAGCGACTCCTCGCTGAAAGCGTAGGTATGAGCCACATTAATGATCGTCCTGTTCCGGTCACACAGGCTCTTGCACTCTTCAAAGAAACTGATGACGCTCTGCGGAGAGGCATGAGCAATGACCGGTGTCAGCGAGTCCACGATTATCACCGAATGGGTGGGAAACCGCCTGGCAATAGTGAAGATAGTTTCGAAGGCGCTGTCCGACTCCATCTGTGATGCTTTGGCTGTATAGACCTTGAGCCGCCCCAGTATGAGATAGTCCAGGATGTTCAGGCCCAGATTCTCCATCTGCTTGTCAAGACCTCTCACAGTGGTCTCCGTAGTGAAGAGGATGACCTGATGCTTGTTGCTGCTCAGAGCACCCCACATCAGTTGCTGAGCCAGAACCGACTTCCCTGAATCAGCCTGACCTTCGATCAGCGTCAGGGACCCCAGCGGTATGCCGCCACCCAGTCTCTTGTCTATCTCAGCGCAACCGGTGCCGATTACGTCCGGTTGTCGTTCCTCTTGTTCTTGCTCCGTTTGCTCTGTCAAAACTGCCTGTTCCATTCGGTAGTACCCCCCGTTTACCTAGCCTTTGAACATGAACTCCGCCGTGATGCCATTGGCGGTGGAGATTATGACGCGGTTTGTGGTGTTTTCAGAAACCGGCGGGTCGAGTCTGAGGAGAAGCCTGGCATCCTCACCGGGATTGAGTGTTCCCGGCTCAAAGACCTCGGGGCCGCCATCATAAAGCAGCTCGGCCACCGTCCACCCGGGAGCGGAGGTCGTGTGGGGAAGCCATATTGCACTGCCATCCTCATGCTGAAGGATCACATCCCACCGTTCGAAGTCATCAATACCGACTGCGCCTTCGTTCCTGACAATCATCTCCAGCCCGGTACCGTTGTCTGTAACCTGGCTGCTTACGCCGGTTATGGCGGTCCTTCTCATCTCCTGTGTCACCTGATCCATCTGCTTCCACGCGCCGGAGACCTTGTCCACTGAGTTGATCGCGCTCATGGTCATTGTCGCCGACCCGATGAGTATCAGCACGCTGCATATCAACGAGACTATGGCATTCTCCACGGCCACACCTACGTACTGAACGTCTTCTCGTCATAGATGCCGCTGGGTGTAACCACTCTCACCATGTACCTCCCATTCGACAGTGGATTCTGTGTGTGGATGGTGATCCTCAGCGTCGCGGTTGGCTCCCATACGGCCCCGTTTTCCACCACGTATTCCCAATAGGGTTCCGGAGAGCCGGCGCTTCCAAGGGTTATGCGGCTGAAGTTGCCTTCCTCGCCGAAGAAGACATCGCATTTCTCAACGTCCCGGATGCTCCCGGCACCGACATTCTTCACCCACACCGACACGTTGTCGCTCTGATCCATTACGGCAATAATGTCGATCTGGCTCTCGATGCGATCGTTGATCCTGCCGGTCATGGCCAGCATGGAGCTGCTCGTGTGGGTAATGGCCGGATAGACGGCACCGAACACGGCCATGCAGCAGACTACACCAGCCACAATAAGTATGACGGTAACTATTGCTTTGTCCATGCCTTGTCTTTCTTTCCATTACGATCGGACAGGATGGAAAGGAGCGCGGTCTCACCTTGGGTGCTGTTGCCCAACAGGTTCTCCAGTTTCACCAGGATGGCCAGGTAGTCCCTGCCTGTCGCCTGCCCGCCGGTGTTCTCTGCGGGGTAGGAACGGGCCAGCCGCATGATGGCATTCCTCAGTTCGGGGCGGAGACGCCCGGACATCTGGCACACCTCCACCAGCGCTTCGAGTTTCTCTCTGCCCATCATAGCCATGCCTTCCTCAACCCACTGCGCCAAGCCAACGATTGTAACCAGGTCCAGCCTGCCGCAGCCCTTGCTCTCCTCATGAACAGCTTCCAGGCAAGATGATGCTCCCTCCGGCTTGATCACCTCGCTCTCTTTGCACTCGCTCAAAGCCTGTTCAGCCTTTGCCATATCGGCCTCCTTGCTATAGTCATATGAATCGGATGCTCTCTTGGGCGACCACTCGACGCGGTCACCAACGCCACAACCGATCACCTCGCCGGCTTTCTCAAAGCGAAAGGGGTATCGATAGTCCAGATAGCGCTCCCGGATATCCAGGAGCAGTATTTTCACATCGCTCTTGAGAAGCCTGACCTCCTCCTCCAGCACCTCTATCGCTTGATTCTGGCTCATCAGTTGCTTCCCACCAACTGCGACTCCACACCTTCTTCGCTCTTGTGACCGTTTCCAGAAACTCGTTCTCTCGGCTTGGCCGGCTTTCTATCAATGAACATCATTGAAGACAGGAAGGCGCTGTCGTGAACCCCATTCCCCAACACGCCATCCAGCCGGGACAGAATAAGAAGATATTGCTTCCCGGTTATCCGCTTGCTGACATGTTCCGTAGCGTAAGGACGAACCAGAACCAGAATCGCATCCTTGACATTCGGGGGTAATCTTCCACTCATGCAACACACGTCTACCAGCGCTTCCAGCTTCTCCCGCCCCATCAAGGCAACCGTCTCTTCCACCCACTGGGTCAACCCGGCAATCGTGCTCAGGCCCAGCCTGGAGTCTTCTCCATGCCTGTTCGCAACCGGGGAACAAACCGCCCTCTCCACCCGATCTTGAGGCGAAGCCGGCAATGATCGCTTTTCTTCAGCATCGTTCGACAGCAAGGGAGGCTTGATCGAATCAGAGTCAGCCTCAGTCTCGTGCGGCTTCTGATCCGGTTTGGCCCTTAAGGGCTGGGCTGGTGCCTCTGCGACTGGGATGGCATCGCCGCCGACTGAGGGCAGCGCGCCATGCGTGAAGGGATTCTGGTAGTCCAGATAATGCTCACGGATATCCAGAAGAATGGCTTTGATCTCATTTTTCAGGAGCTTTATCTCTCCCTCCAGCGCCTCTATTCTCTGATCGGCATTCATAGCGGATTCCCTCCTTTGCCAAAAGCGCTCCCGGGCAGATTACCCGGGAGCGCCCTCTGAATCACGTGAACTGACTTTACAGCTTCTACAGACCGATTTGACCTAGAAGAGGTCAACAACAGGGTCTATGGCTGCAGGCAGAGTTCTCTCAATGGTGCTGGTTGAACCGATGTTCGGCTTCACCTGAATGGCGAACTTGTCATTGGCTCCCAGGGTGACGCCTGTGCTGCTGCCATCAATGTCGTTAAGGTTAAGCGTAATCTCGAATTGCTCTCCGGGGCTCAGGACATTGTCACCATTGGAATAGCCGACCGGGTTGACGGTGAAACGGACGTTATTATAGAAGTTGTCCGCGGTGCGGAGGCTGATGATACAGCGGTTTTTAGCGTCATCGCTATCATTTGGCGTCAGGTCAATAGGGTTGCCGGCGATGCTGTTCTTCAGCGTGAAGGTGATGTTATCCACATTGCCGTCAGTCACATTGTCGCAGCGCGCAACCACGGAGCCTGAAATCTCCAGGTTGCTCTTGGCCTGCTCCAAGCCGGCATAAACGGTTTCCTTGCCCCTCTCAGCAGAGAAGAGCCCTGCACTCAGTACCGCATAACCGAACACGGCAGCCACGGTGACGAATGCGATCAGGATTATGGCTGTCTCCAGGCCGGTCATACCCTCCTGGGCTCTGTGTCCCTTGCGGATGTACCGCATGGCTTTGATGTACCTGTTAAACATTCCTTTTCCTCCTTTTTTCCCCTTCTTTTTCTCTTGACTGGTGCGTGCGTTATATCAACCTGTGTGGTTGCTCTCGTTTTCCGCGATCACCTCCTTTTGGCATTCACGACGCACATGTCGGCCTCTGCTGGCCAATGAATAGTGCGAAATCATTTTGTTTGATTTTCTTCACGCTGACACAGGCCAGTAAGCCCCAAATGGATATCATTTGCGAGCTAAGTGGCCCACCGGACCTGAATGAGAGAGGATTGTTAAGCGTGCCTGCCTGGCAGTGAGATTTGTGAGAAGTAAATCTGGTTTTGGTCAGCCGGGGGTTACATCGTGAACCACCGGGATTTTGACCTTCAGGGTGTATCGTAGTATCGTGATCACAACCACGATTTGACGGCAGTCGATTGACAAGGAGGTAGCAGCTAAAATGAGGTATGTCTGGCTACTTGCTGCAGCAGCAACCCTGTTCACAGCTATCGCCCAACTCTTCTTTCGGGACACCTCTCTGACGGCTCTGGGACCGGGGCTTCTGGCCATTGTCTTTGCAGTCGCCGCAATGAGATCTCCGGACAACCGGTGACATTGATGGGGCAGGGTCGCTGAGGCAAGTGCTGTTCGCACCAAATCCGAAATTCGAAAGTCCATGCGGTGCGCACCAAGCCTCAACTTGTAGTTTAGAGCTTAGGATTTCGTGTTTAGAGCTTGGAATTCCGGGGGCAGGGGGTTGAAGAATGCCATTTGAGGCAATGTTGGCGGGTTTCGCTTCGCTCTACCCCTGAGGCAAGGGTCAGGCGACGCGCAATGTGCGGCTCGAGCGTTGACGATCAGCATTTTCGGGGATAGACTGGTCAAGCCGCGCAAGGAGATTCTGACAGCAGCAGGATGAAGAATCCGTATCGATTGTTGGGAGTGGGGCTATGCCTTGCAGGGGCTGTGTTCGCTCCCATGGCATATCTTATCCTGGGATCAGTCCCACTGACCGCCGTTGCTGTGTCCACCATTGTCATCGGCATTGTTTGCATCGCCCTGGCCAACACACGACCCTATATCTCACCTGAAGCGTGCCAGATACTGCTGGAGACCGGGATGGAGAACACCGCGGCACTTCTCGAGGAGCTTGGGCTCAGAAACAAAGCCTTGTACCTGCCATCAACGATGAGGGATGGCCGTCCCCAGGCCATAATTCCGTTGGAGGATGGTGACATCAAGCTTATCCAGGGCAAGATTCCGGGGCGGTTGATCGTAAGATACGGCGCTGCCCCGGACGACATGGCCATTGCCGTCACCACTCCGGGCAGCATGAGCACCGAACTCCTGAAGACTCCTCCCGGGCCGGCTTCCGGAGAGATCGAGGGCGCAGCTTCTTATATCCTGATCGGCGTGTTGGACCTGGCGGACTCCGTCACGGTGAACTTGTCCGACGCCCGGATCGAGGTGCTGGTGAAAGGGGCCAGGCTGCATTACGAAGACATATGGTACTACCGCTGTCTGGGCAGCCCGATTGCCTCCATCACGGCGGCGATTTGCAGCGAGGCCTTCGGCAAGCCGGTGAGGATCGAAGAGGAAAGCTACAGCCATGGGAAAAGCCATATCACACTTGAGGTCCTGCCTTGAGGGTCTACAACCGGTATGTATTGTATCTGGCAATAGCAACCGGCCTGGTCAACACGCTGCTCGCCTTCGGAGGGCAGGAGAATCTTGATGTCTACTTCACGGTAAACATCATTGCCTATCTCGTCATCACGCTGCTTTACGTCTATTTGAACCCCAGGGCCAGAAGGTCTCTCGACATTATTGGCTACATGCTGTTCAGTGGTTTCGTGGTGATTGTGGTCATCAAAGTCGTGCATATTTTGTCGGGCAGGTGACGATGGGAAGGCTCAATACCACGAGAAAGCTGCCGGCACCCCTTGCAATATGGCTGATTGTATCTCTCATCCTGGCAACCCCGGTGCTGGCCGAGGCACCTCTGGAAAACCCGGAGACGGCCCAGCCCGCATTCAGCGGCCTTGCCCTGTTCAGCTACTATTCGGGTTCCCTGGACTTTGTGCTCGAAAAGTTCCCCTCTCAGGTCGAAACCAGGCTGGAAAAGATGCCGTTCGCCAACATCCCGCCCAGCCTGGATTCAGCGACGGAGCAGTTCACCTCATCCACAGTGAGTGTGGCCCATCAGGTTGTGTATATCGATGAAGGGATAGAAAAGTTGAGGATGCTGGTCACGCAGTCTCGATTCGATGAAGCGAGGCAATTGGTCAAAAACCTGACCAATGTAGTGGCCCAGGCGAATGGCGGGCTGGCGCAAATGGAGCAGGCCATAGAGACCAACGGCCAGGAGTTCCAGGTGGATCCGGCACCGGCGGGCAGTGATCTCAAAAAAGCCTACGACGAAGTTCTGGACAAGATAGACAGCATACGGCAGATGCTCGCTCTTTATCTCGACATCATCGACAACATGTCAGCAACGATCCCCGGAGGAGGCTCAGGCGGAACCCCACTGCATGCCACCGATCTCACTTTGCAGATCGACCCTCAGACTGCCTTTGTCGGCGACAACATCAGCTTCCAGGGCGTCCTGACCACCGACAACGGAGAAGCCCTGGTCGGGAGAAGAGTCGATATCCTGCTTAATGGATCGCAGTATGCCAGCGCCACAACCGGGACTGGCGGACTCTACCAGGGAAGCCTTCAGGTTCCTTACTGGTACATGACTCAGATAAGCGTCCAGGCGCTGTACTATCCCAGGGACAGCGACGTCGGCGTCTATATCGCGTCTCTCAGCCCGGAGGTGATGCTCCAGGTCATGTTCTACGAAGCAACGATCGATCTGACGGTGGCCGAAGATGCCTATCCAGGCCTTGAAATCGGGATTGCCGCCAGGTTCGACTACGGCCAGTGGCCGGTACCAAGCGAGAGAGAAGTGGAAATCTACCTGGACAACGAACTCGTGGCCAGCCTTCAGGCGCAGCCTGAGTTCATCCGGAAGATAACCATAGCCCCCAACACCGAAACGGGCCGGCACGTCATCACCGTATCAGCACAGGCCTCAGGCAGATATGCGGCGGTGGTAGCCACGGCGGGTCTGAGCGTAACCAGGATGACTCCGGTCATCGATCTGAAGACGCCCCGAATAATACTGGCCCCCTGGAGCACTCATTTCTCGGGCACGGTCAATTCCGATCAGGGGCCCCTCGATGGAGCGTTAGTCAAGATGAGCCTGCGCGGATCCCAAACCGAACTGGCCAGCTCCAACGACGGTACCTTTGATGCCGGCATGAAGATGGGATGGGGACTTGACCTCTTCGGTTCGGAGCAACTCCGGGTGGAAGTCATACCCCGAGAACCCTGGAATGAACCCGTGATCGTGACCAGAAACGTCTTTGTAGTGAACGTGGTGAACTGCGCCGGGCTTCTGGTAGTACTTGTTGTCCTCGCCGTATATGTCCCCGGCCGATTGAAAAGAAGACTGGGCAGACATTCCAAAGCCTCCTATGAGCCACATCCGCTCGATCCTGTGCCGGTCTACAGCACAGAGGCTGCTCCTACCGGTATGTCCGAAGAAGCAATGGGTGAACCTGTCGGCAAACCCCGTGAGAGGATATTGCGCTGGTATCTCCTGGCTCTGAAGGTAGTGCAGCGGATTGCCCGTGTCTCTGCCCGCCCGGACCAGACACTGCGGGAGTTTGCCCGCGAGACCGCATCCGCGATCGGGCCGCTGGCCGATCGCTTTGCGGAATTCACCAGGATAGTGGAAAGACTGCTCTACTCCAGGCATGAGCCTTCTGAAGAAGACGCAGAGAGAATCAAGTCGTTATCCAAGAACATAGAGAAAGGTGTGGGCGGTGAAACCAAATAGCATCCTGGTGGCCGTCGTAGCGGTTATCCTCATCGTTACGCTGGTCTGCATCTGGTTCTATCCATCGTTCCAGGACCTGGCCACAGCCAACAATACGTGGAATGGCATCAAGAAAACGGCCAACGAGCTTGACTCTGAGGTCGTCAACTCGCTCGACGATTTGCCTGATGCGCCACAACACACCGTTCTGATCGCCACTCCTGCCAGGGACTACACCGATGAGGAACTGGACCGGTTGCAGCAGTTCGTGGAAGGCGGCGGCAGGCTGCTGCTGATGGATGATTATGGATACGGGAACCGGATTCTGGCGCATATGGGTACCGGAATCACCTTCGCTGCGCAGCCTCTGCTCGACCCGCTCTTCTGTTACCAGAATCAGTATATGCCGCGGGTAACCGATTTCAGCTCCCAGCTACAGGAGCAGGGCATCCACATCATCACTCTCGACCGGGCCACTGTCCTCAGCAATGTTGACGCATCAGAGGCGATTGCCTGGTCTTCACCCTACAGCTTCCTGGACTTGAACGACGATGGTTCGTGGCAGGAAGGTGACCCCAAAGGTCCGTTCCCGGTAGCCGCTGAGTTCCGGATCGGCGGCGGCACAGTAGACGTTGTCGCCTGCCCAGGGATGATGATAAACAGCCTGTACCACAGAGACGACAACCTGATCTTTCTAAAGTGCCTGACCGAATCTCAGGCCGGCATAGAAGAAGTCCTCATCGATGGCTCACATATGACCACGACCCCTCTGGATGTATCCAAAGTCAGGCTGCTCGAAATACGACGGATGCTGTCGAACCCTTATGCCGTCCTCGGCATTCTGCTGCTGGTGTTCCTGGCAGTCGGGGTCTGCACACTCAGGAAAGGAGATATCCTTGGCTCAAGTCAATAGAATTACTGACACCTACCAGAAGATACTCAATGAAGTGTCAAAGGCTGTCATAGGCAAAGACGAAATCAAGGAAGCCCTCATGATAGCGCTCATCGCCGAAGGGCATGTGCTGATTGAAGGATGGGCCGGATCGGCTAAGACAACGCTGGCCAAGACTTTTGCCCAGGTGATCGGCGGCGATTTCAAGCGAATACAATTCACCCCGGACATGATGCCGGCCGATATCACCGGATTCTACCTTCACTCCCCGGACGGGCACTCCCCCCGATTTGTTCCCGGGCCGATCTTTGCCAACGTGGTGCTGGCCGATGAGTTGAACCGGACCACTCCGAGAACGCAATCGGCCATGCTTGAGGTGATGCAGGAACATCAGGTGACCATAGAGAGAACGACACACCAGTTGCAAGCGCCGTTCATGGTGATCGCCACGCAGGTTCAATCCGGCACTGAGGGCACCTATCCTCTGACCGCAGTCCAGATTGACAGGTTCCTGCTGCGTGTGGTCAGCCAGTATGCCTCAAAAGAGGATGAAAAAAGGATCATCAGCGAGATCGATCGTATCGACCAACCCGACATCAGGGCGGTAACCACACCGGCTGAGATAGCCGAGATTCAGAAGCTGGCTAAGGCAACCTATGTTTCACCAGACATCGTGGAGTACATCGTGTCCATCGTGCATTCGGTGCGAAATGATGCCGACGTATTGTCCGGAGTCAGCAGCCGCACCGGCATTGCCCTCTTCAAGTGTGCCCGTGTAATGGCCACGCTGGATGGACGCGACTTCGTTATCCCTGATGATATAAAGCGCCTGGCGTCTCCCACCATCGAGCACCGCATAAACATCAGACCCGAAGCGGAGATGGATAACATAACACCGAAGACAATCCTGGAGAGAGTCCTGGCGCAGGTCCCGGTCCCCAAGATCAAGGCATGAGCAGATTTCGCATCTGGACCATTACGCTTCTGCTGAGAGCATATACAGCGATCGCCCTGATTGTGGCGGCTGTGCTCTCACCGGCTGCCCTTTCCGTTGCTCCGATACTGCTCCTGGTCTGGCACCTGTTTCTGTGGTGGCGGCCGTTGAGCCCGTTGCTCCGATTGCTGACCGATTTCTTTCTCTTCTTCGCCATCGCGCTGTTACTGACAACGAGACTTGGGCCGTTCATACCGCCGGCCATCTCTCTGCCGATGCTGGCTCTGGTCACTCTGGATCTTCAGGAAACCGCTGTGCGGCCAATGCACCTGGGCACTGGATTCCGGCGCAGCCCCACCAGAATCGGCATCACCCTGCCCGCCTTGGCCGTGGCGGCTCTCGGGGTTTCGTGGCTGCTCGGCAGCCTGTGTCTCCTGCTCACCTCAGCCGCAGCCATCGTCTGCTTCAGCATTCTCTTCGCGATCATCCTGATACGGCTGCCCCCGAAGCCGGTAGAGGAAACCCCGGTACAGCAGCGCATAGTCGCCGGGACCCGAAGCGATTTTGAGATCACGCTGACCGGCAAGACCGCCATCGGTGGTGTTGTATCCCTGGAATCGCCTTACCCCTGGCTGAAGATAAGCCCGGACACTCTACCGCTGACGGGGGGAAAGATAACCGCCGGGATATCCCTTACCCCACCGCTGTCGGGGCCGTCGCTGATCAGGATCGCCGGGCAAGCCACAGACCGCTGGGGTTTGATTCAGGTCAAGTTCGACATTGAGCCGGTACAGCTCCATGTCATACCGAGAGCCCGATATGCCGCGTGGCTGGCCAGGAAGTACCTGGCGGAAACCAGACCCGGCAACCTGCCTCTCATCTCCAACGTGGCCGCGCTGAAGCCGGTGCATGGTTTGAGGAGGGGCGTGGAATACTACGGCAGCCGCCCGTATCAGCCGGGTGACAGCATCAAGAACATAGACTGGAAACATTCCGCCGTACACCGTGAAATCATCGTCAAGGAGTTCGCCGAATTCGAGGGGCAACCGGCGGTAGTTCTGGCCAATCTGGCCGTCGGCAACGAGGAAGAGGCGGACCAGATCGCCTGTAAGATTGTTGTCGCCGCCCTCTCGCTGGCCGGAGAGGGCATCCCGGCGGCCCTGGCTGCCTATGACCACAAAGGAGTCAGGCTGACCACCGCCCTGCTTGAACCAAGGCAGTTGGTGCTGAAGTCTCTTCAACTGGCTATGGAAACGGTTACCATCGCCAACCCTGAAAGGTATCTGGGTGTTCCGGATGTTGTGCGGTTGAGGGCCAATATGGCGCGCATTCGCTCAGGCAAGAGCGAGGCCTCCCGCGTGCTGGCGCAGTTGCTGCAGATCGAGTACCGGAATCTGGATACTGATGCCCGGCGCAACCCGGCCACCGCCGCTCTGCAATCCACTCTGGCCAAGATGGACAGTCGATCCAATATAGTGGTTATCTCTCAGCGCAACCACGATGCCGAGGCGCTGGCTTTCCATGCCTTCAGCTATGCCCGGAAGGGCCATGCCATGATCAGCGTATGATCCATATCCAATCCACCTCCACAACCCCACAGACTCACTCGGTCAAATCAGGCTTGTCTGCAGAAGCCGGCTTCTGCAGGGGCTTATTGTGAGGCCTGCGCTGTCGCACTGCAGCGGACCTCTCAGCTGATTTGTCTTTCTCAGATGCGCCGATCAGGCTGCCCGAACCATTCCCGCCCTTGCCGGCTGGCTTTCCACCCGTGCTTTCAGTTTCTTCACTCGCTACTCTGGCCGGGCCCTGGTCAGATCCCAGCGAGGCCATCCTGGCCTTCAACGCAGATACTGACTCCAAGGCAGTTGGTCTCTCAACTGACGGTTCCTCCGCAGGCTCAATCGCCGGGACTGATTTCTTCTCCTCATGCCTGCTCTTCCGCTTCTTCCACAAGAAGAAACCCAGCGCTCCCAATCCGGCGGCACCAAGCACACCCAGAAACACCCAGTGTATCCACAACCGGCCCTGCGCAGTCTTCTCTGGAACCGGAGCAACAGGGGTCTCTACCCCAAAACCCGAGTACAATCGGCCGGTACCACCCGGAGTGACTACTTCCAGACTCCGAGCACCGGCGGGGGTGTCCGCAGCGATGGTGATGTTGGCCGTGATCCGGTCAGGCCTATCGGCGGTGAAGCTGTTCACGGTCACACCGGAGCCGAAACTCAGGCTGGTTGCTCCCTTCAGGTTATTCCCCCGGATGACGATATTGAGAGTATCCTCCCAGCGCCCATTGCCCGGGGTGACCGAGGCTACTTCGGTCGGCACCGGCTCCTGATAGTGAAGGATGGTCCCGCTATCACCCACAGTGAAAACATTCGAGGAGGAAGTGCCCCACACGCCATTGAGGCGATTCACGGTGCCGCTGCTCATCGCAGTCCATGCGACGCCATCATAATGGAGAACGCTTCCGCTATTGCCGACTGCGAAAACATCTGAGGACGAACTGCCCCAGATTCCGTAATAACGAACCGTGGTGCCGCTGTTCATCGCAGACCAGGCTGCACCGTTGAAATGCAGGATGGTGCCGTTGTAGCCGGCCGCAAAAACATCCGAGGACGAGCTGCCCCAGATCGCAAGAAGGATTTGTGTGGTGCCGCTGTCCATCGCAGACCAAGCCACACCGTCATAATGCAGAATGGTGCCATCGTAGCCGACGGCGAAAACATCCGAGGGTGAGCTGCCCCAGACTCCCATGAGGTGTTTCTCAGTGCCGCTGTCCATCGCAGACCAAGCCACACCGTCATAATGCAGAATGGTGCCGGCGTAGCCGACCGCAAAGATGTTGTCTGATGAACTGCCCCAGATGCCATAAAGGTCCCTGGTGCTGTTGCTGCTCATCGCAGTCCAGGAAGCACCGCCGTAGCGCAGAACAGCGCCGGCATGGCCAACAGCAAACACATCAGATGATGAGCTTCCCCAGATACCACGCAGGGTATTCGTAGCACCGCTGCTCTTCGCCCTCCAGGCCGCCCCATCGAAAGACATTATCGTGCCGCTGGCACCTACCACAAATACATCCGATGCGGGATTGCCCCATACGCCGTACAAGCTAATGGCTGCACCGGTCATCGGTGTCCAGACGGTGCCGTCATAGTGCACGATAGCGCCCTGGTCGCCTACAGCAAAGACATCTGTAGATGAACTGCCCCACAGGGAGTTGAGGTTCTGCGTGGTGCCGCTGCTCATTGTGGTCCAACTCGCACCGTCGTAGCGCAGAATGGTGCCGTTGTCACCGGCAACAAACAGATCTGAAGATGAGCTCCCCCAAACGCAGCGCAGCGGATCGCCACTTCTCACGACGGTCCATGTCTGCCCATTGTAGTGCAGAACAACCCCATCTCCCACAACGTAGACGTTCGAAGATGAGTTCCCCCATATACCCCGGAGTGCGCTCGTGGTTCCACTGGTCATCGCGGCCCAGGCCGCTCCGTCATACTTCAGAACAGTGCCGTTATCGCCGACGGCAAATACCTCCGACGGCGAACTGCCCCAGACCCCGAAGAGATTCTTGTTGGTGCCGCTGCTCATCGCAGTCCAGGCCAAGCCATCGTATCGCAGAATAGCGCCCTTGTAACCGACAGCCAGAACGTCGGAAGAAGAACCGGTCCAGATGCTGTAGAGTGCTCGCCATTCGCCGCTGTTCATCGGAATCCAATTCACGCCATTGTAGTGCAGCACCGTGCCGCCATCCCCGACAGCGAAGATATCCGAGGAGGACCTTCCCGAGATACCCCTGAGGTGATTACCCTGAGGCAACGGATTCTGCCAAGCCCAGCCGTCAGCACTGACTGCCGTCTCAGGGGAAACAGCATAGGCATCGCTGCTCCCGTCCTTGCCGTTGCCGTCGGTAACCGTGATGATTGCTCCCCTGGCTGTCACACTATCCCTCGCATGGATACAAAGCCTGCCGTATGAGAGTATGCCCGTCTTGTCTGAAGCTTCGCCGAAAACACCGTTGTTGTTGGTGTCAAAAAGCATGGTAGGAGAGTTGGAGGATATGGTCAGAGCGATGGTGTTATCGCTCACCAGATTGTGAGACGCGTCCCGGGCGGTGATGGTAACCGCGAAAGGGACATCCACCGCTTGATCACAGGAAGAGGAGGTTACTTCGTAATAGGCGATCTCCCGTGCCAGCGATATGTCAGTCTTCGCCACCAAGGCAAACGATGCCAGGACCACCGATACCAGGATCAAACCGAATATCCTCATCAAAGTCGTTTTCATTAAACCCCTCAACTCTCTTTTTCAGAACCAAAGGGAAGTTTATATCATACGGAGTATATTATGTATACCCCCGTTTTTCCCCACATTGCCCCGGCATGGCCGGAATCATATTCGAGTTTAGACCACCCGGATCACTCAAAGGTCTCAATCGCACAGCGTGAGGCTCACAAACCGATCTCAATGCACGGATTCGAACTCCCTGTGGTCCCTCTTTAGCAAAGAGACCCATAACAGATGCAGCAGGATGCTGGAGCTGTTCGCTCCAAATCCGAAAAGACCTCCACCCTCTCCTTGATCCTCTCCCTTGAAAGGGCGAGGAGATCTGTAACAGGTGCAGCAGGATGCTGCCGGGTGTTTGAGGGTGTCCCTCAATTCTCCTTCTTTTCCTTCCCCCCGAGATCGGGGGGCCGGGGGGGTGAACCAGATCTATTCCCAAAAACAACATATGCTAGAATAAGCGATGAGGTACAACAATCATGACGCTCGAACAGTTGGAGACAGTGATCGCCTCCTTGTCTGAAGAAGAATACCGCAAGTTCCGCCGCTGGTTCCTCGAGACGGATTGGAAGAGATGGGACAGCCGGATTGAACAGGACTCAAAGGACGGCAAGCTCAATTTTCTGGTTCGTGAAGCGCTGGATGCCAAGAAGGACAACAGGTTAAAAGACCTGTGAAACACAGGGCAACGGACCGCTTCTGGCGGTGTTACTCAGCGTTACCCAGCGAGGTCAGGGTACTCGCCGAGAAGAATTTCGCCCTTCTCAAGAAATCCCCCAGACATCCTTCTCTACAATTCAAGAAAGTCGGCGAGTTCTGGTCAGCGAGAGTCGGACTTACTCATCGAGCATTGGCAGTCAAAGACAGTGAAGGTTTCATCTGGGTGTGGATCGGGACCCATGATGACTACGAGAGAATGATCAACGATCAGTGATCGGGCTTTCGTCTTCGAACTCCCTGTAGTCCCTCTTTGGCAAAGAGGGACCCATAACAGGTGCAGCAGAATGCTGGGGCTGTTCGCTCCAAATCCGAAATCCAAAATTCTAAAGGACCTTCGCCCTCTCCTTGATCCTCTCCCTTCAAAGGGCGAGGAAATCTGTAGCAGGTGCAGCAGGATGCTGCCGGGGCTTGGGG
>CAYYWI010000014.1:38527-45615 GCA_964475375.1 uncultured Dehalococcoidia bacterium | reverse complement strand
CTTGACCTCAATGAGCCGCAGTTCTCCTGAGTTCAGGTCGAGACTCGTGAGGTCGTAGCCAAGATTCTTCTCATGAACGTCGTAGACCTGATGGCCCAGGTTCCGTTCATACTCAGCGACAACCTCCATGGCCGTGGCCTCCGTCTCCAGGCTCGGACGCAGGCGTAGCACCTCCGGCGACTCGCGCTCCGGATGGGGCAAGACCAGAACGCTGGTGAGGCGCTCCACGGACTGCAAAGAGAGCGATCGCTCGCGCCCCAGTTCCTGCCTGCGCCTTTCGCGGCGAGCCAGAAGCTCTGCGTGTCGAGCCTCGGCTTGAGCCATTCGTCCCTCGGCTCCGGGCAATTGGCGCTCTACGTCCGCGGCCGCCCTGCCTATCTCCTCGTCTGCCTTCTGCAGAAGCTCGGTGAGGGAGAGTTCGACATGAGTCGCGATGCGCTCAACCTCACCCAGACGATCCGAGCGCACCTCTTCCAGGAAGGGTGAGAGCACCTTGCTGTGGAGCCATTCGACCGCTTCGGGCACCGTACCCAGGTCGGGATGTCTGCCTGAGACCTCCGCCAGGGCGAAGTTGTTGAGCGAACTGACTTCGCGCAGTGATGGTTCGCTGCCATCCACCAGTTCCACCGCAAAGAGCCGTTCATGAATGACATGGCCAAGCCCATCGACAATTTTGGCGCGGTAGAGATCGATCCTTGCCGGCTGTTCATGTTGAATAGAGTAGAAGCAGGCACCTTTGGCAAATGCTTCTCTTGCTTCCCCTAGAGTGTGACGGCGGATGGCCTCAAAGAGCGGATGGCCGGGAGTCACCCATTCCAGACTCTTCTTCTCTGCGGTGTCGCGGTCGGTGGAACAGCGGGGGTACTTGGCCGCCAGAGACGGAAGCTTCCAGTCGACCTCCCGTTCGTACTTGCGCAGTGCCGTCGGGGTCCTGCCCGGATCAAACGTGTGGAGCAGGGAAGAGACTGGCTTGACCTCAAAGTGAGCGTACTCGGCAGCCTCGCGGATGAATCTGGCGATGGTCTCCGGTACCACTCGCCGCTCTTGAGCCAGAGCGCGGCGCTCCACCAACATGGCCAGATTGAGCTTCTTGGAGGCAAGCCCTTCCAAGGCGTTCTGACAGATGGAGCGGAACTGTCCCTCGTCCACATTCCTGAGCAACCGATCTTCCAGATCTGCATCTCCCAGCTTTCCAGAGTAGTAGTCCCGAAGAATCCGTTCGACGTGAGCTGCCGGAAGAACCTCGCCGACAACATTGAACACCGCGTCGTCGTTCAGGGCATCGCGGATCTCTTGAAGCTTCTCCAGCAGGCGTCGGAGCACATGCCCCTCGATAGTGTTCGTGGCCACGAAATTGAAGATGAGGCAATCCTTGAGCTGACCGTAGCGGTGGATGCGCCCCATGCGCTGCTCCAGACGGTTGGGGTTCCAGGGGATGTCGTAGTTGAAGAGGATGTTGCAGACCTGCAGGTTGATACCTTCCCCCGCGGCCTCGGTGGCCACCAGTACCTGGATTGCGCCCTCTCTGAACTGCTGCTCCGTGTGAAGGCGGGTTCCGGGTTCGTCGCGGGAGCCGGGCTTCATGCCGCCATGTATGCAGCTGACCCTGAACCCCCATTCCTTCAGCTTCTCCACCAGGTAGTCCAGGGTGTCTTTGAACTCGGTGAAGATCAGGAGTCGCTTGTCTTGGGTGTCGAAGAAGCCCTCATCCTGGAGGAGCGTCTTCAGTTTCGACAACTTGGCTTCGACCCCCGAGTATTCCACGGCCTTGGCTCTCTTTGCCAGTTCCTGGAGTCCCCTGATCTCCTCATGTACCTCTTGAGAGCTCCCCGCCAGGGTGATGGCCTCAAGCAGTTGTTCCAGCCGTTCCCGTTCGCTCTCCTCCATCTCCTCCAGTTCTTCGGCGTCCGGCAGGTCGGGTGGCACCAGGCGGGTCAACTCTTGTGCGCGTTTGAGACCATCTTCCAGTCTGCGCGCTCGGTTCTCAAGGCTGCGCCGCATGGAGCGTGTGCTCGAAGCCAGACGGCGCTGATAGAGTGACATCAGGAAGCCGATCGCACGGGCGCGGGGATCATCACCCTCGGCGGCTGCCCTGCTGCTCTGCTGCTTTACGAATCTGGTGACTTCCTGATACAGCTTGAATTCATCCCCGTCGATCTGGAAGTCCGCCGTTCGCGGGATCCGCTTGGTGAATATCTTCCGGGCCACCCAGGTGCCATCAGCCTGGCGCTCCGGGAAGTAGACCATGGCCTCTTTCGTTCTGCGCAGGTAAAACGGCGCACGCCTGCGGTCCATGGCCTGCTTGATGGATTTAACGTCGGCATAGGCATCGGCATCCAGGAGTTGCAGGAACAGGCTGAAGTTGGCCGGGTCGCCCTTGTGGGGAGTCGCGGTCAGCAAGAGCAGGTGGTCGGATGTCTCGCGAAGCAGTTCGCCCAGCCTGTAGCGCATGCTTTTGTGTGACTCGTCGGCCGCCGACATGCGATGGGCTTCGTCCACGATAACCAGGTCCCAGTGGACCTGGCGCAGTCCCGGCAGGATGTCAGAGCGCTTGGCGAGATCGAGGGAAGTTATTACCCGCTGCTGCTCCATCCACTGGTTCATGCCGAACTGTTCCCGAATATCCTGTCCCTTGAGGACCAGGAACCTCTCGCCAAACTTCTCCTTCAGTTCCCTTTGCCACTGGAAGGCGAGATTGGAGGGACAGACAACGAGAACCCTCTCAGCAAGGCCGCGCAGCTCCAGCTCCCGGATAAGGAGTCCGGCCATGATGGTCTTGCCGGCGCCAGCGTCGTCGGCCAGCAGGAAGCGGACGCGGGCGAGTTTCAGCAGGTAGTCGTAAATGGCCTCCAACTGATGTGGCAGCGGATCGACGCGAGAGATGGACAGGCCGAAGTAGGGATCGAACTCGTAGGCAATGCCCAGCGAGTATGCCTGGATGCCGAGCCGGAGCAGACGGCCGTCGCCTTCGTAGTCAAAGGCGGACTGCAGTATGGTGAGCTTCTCGATATCGGCAGCGGTCAGAGTGACCTTGCGGAAGCGCTCGGACTGAGTGCCAACCAAGCCCACCACCCACGTATCGGGTCCATTGGCGCGCGCTGTCTCGACGCGCATCGGCTCGCTGAACAGCGACCCTGTGAGTATCTGACCTTCGTGTATCGGGAGATTCAGGGCTACCACTCCATGGCTTCTGATCACCGCCGTGCCTGCGAGATCCGGACAATCCCGTGCGAGATTATAGCACGACAGATTGAGGATTGACAGCGGAGAGTGTCTGCTGCAGTCTGGCCTGACAAGACCGGATGTATTCTCTTTGCTCATCTCCGGGATAGAACCAGGGCGGGAACTGGAACATGACGACGCCCAGCTTTCCCGCACTGTCGAGCGGTAGGAGGGCGCGTTCGAAGCGGCCCCAGATCTCATTAACAAGTTCGGGGGGCAGGTCCCTCTGGTAGATGGTCTTCTTGTCCAGGCTGTTCTTGGGCAACGCCTCTCGGATGTCCTTTGGCAACGAGATTGGGGGGTCGGATGCATGGTGAACAGCCGGAAGGTCTTGATATCGAAGATGAAGTGTGCAGCGGTTCGCTCCACCCAGAGTCGGGCCGTGTCCTCGTTTGGCATGGCATAGTAGGTGCTGTCAACCTCCACGAGTTGGAACTGGCTGGCGTAGTACTGGAGCCTGGCCTCTGCCGTCTTGGCGGAGCAAGCTCGGCTATCAGACCCTCTGTCCTGAACATAGAAGGTCATTGGTTCGAGAGCCCGTGGTTGGAGCCGCTCCTCTTGACCGCTGTGGATGGGACAATCACGCCGCAGTTGATGCCAGCAGCCGGTTGAGCTACACTCTCATCAGCGAGGGTCTTCTTGCCAGATAGGTGTAAGGCTCAAAATTGACCTCAGCTCAGAAGATGATCCTGTGAACCGAGGAGGGTCCGGGCAATGACGCAAGTATACTGTGCAAAGTGCAGCAAGAATGTTGCAATGCAGAATCCAAAGCAAGTACTGAAGAACAAACGGCGAGCGACTCAAGGCACGTGCCCCAGGTGCGGCATGAAGGTCTTCCGCATGGGCAGGGGATAGGCTCGTCATTGGTCAGGCGGCCACGTCACGTGGCACCACCCATCTGTTCTCGCATCCAGAGAGCTTCTACCGCGGATCACAGAATAGGCCGGTTGGGGAACTGACCTGTACATGTTCGTCGGAACGGCAGGCAGGCAATTGACGTCCAGGCAGCACTGGCAGTGATCTTGTCGCGGTGACTCTCGGACTCGCAACGCGGAGGAGTGTGAATCTCTGGGTCAGGTTGCGCCGGACTCCTTCAGCGGCTCCGGTGCTGCCGCTTTGATTGCGCTCTCCGCTTCTCGACGATAATCTCCTTCTGCAGCTCTCGGCCCCTCTGATCCCTCTCTACGAAAACCGGCTCCATGGTATACGGGTCCATGCCGGTGCAGTACATGAGACTTGAGTAGGTGGATGGCGCCGGGGTGAATATCTGCACCTGCTCAGGGTTTATCCTCAGCTTCGCTGAAGCAAAGCGTTTCAGAGCCCGCATGTCATCGGCTGTGCATCCGGGATGAGCGGCGATCAGGTAGTAGGTCAAGAACTGCTTCATGCCCGCCCTCTTGCTCATCTCGTCGAAGGTTTGCTTGAACTGCAGCAGCGAAGCGCGCCCCGGCTTCTGCATACGCCTCAAGACGGCCTCTTCGGTGTGTTCCGGAGCTACTTTCATCTGTCCCGAGACATGATGCTTGACGACCTCCTGCAGGTACTTGCGGCCGTATTGGGAATCGCTCAGCAGCAGATCGTAGCGCATGCCCGAAGCGACGAACACCTTCTTCACTCCAGGGACCTGCCTGAGTTTGCGCAGAAGCCCCATGTGGTGGCTATGGTCGGCCTTCAGTGACGGGCAGACCTCCGGATACAGGCAACGTTTATCATGGCAGGCCCCGTGCTCGATCTTCCTCCTGCATTCGAAGCCGTACATGTTGGCCGTCGGCCCTTCGACGTCCTGGATGTAGCCCTTGAAATCGCGCTTGGTGGTGAGCAGCCGGGCTTCAGCCACGATGGACTCTGCGGAGCGCCATCTCACCGTACGCCCTTCATGTACGCCGATGGCGCAGAAGTTGCACTCTCCGTAGCAGCCGCGATGAGTGGGAATGGAAAAGCTGATGGTATCCAAAGCCCTCACCTTCCCCTGCCGCTCGTAGTAGGGGTGCTGCGCGCGTTCATAGGCCAGCGCATAGATGGCGTCCAGCTCTTCCTGCGTCTCGTAGGGCGCCGGAGGGTTATGCACCAGGTACCGCGTCCCATGCTTCTGCAAAAGGCCCTTCGCCGAAACCGGATCGCTGTTCTGATAGAAAGCATGGAACATCTCTATCAGTGCATTGTTGTCCTTGGCCACCTTGTCATATGGAGGCAGTTCCAGGTATTCGGGACGTTTCTTTGCGATATCGGGCTCGGAAGCAACGTAGCAGAGACCGCGAATATCCCTGACATCACGGCCGTCGCGCAGGGCATTGGCGAACTGCACCACTGACTTCTCAGCCATGCCGTAGAGCAGGTAGTCGGCCTTGGCGTCGAAGATAACGGAGCCGCGGACGCGGTCGGACCAGAAATCGTAGTGGGCGACGCGGCGGAGGGAGGCCTCCAGTCCACCGAGGACGACAGGCCGCGAACTCTTGAAATAGCGCTTGATAAGGTTGGTATAGATGATCGTGGCGCGGTCGGGGCGTCGGTTGTTGATGCCGCCGGGCGTGTAGTCGTCGCTCTTCCGTTTCTTCTTCAGCGGAGTGTAGTTGGCTATCATCGAATCGATGCTGCCACTGGAGACGCCCCAGAAGAGGTGCGGTTCCCCGAGCCGGGAGATGTCGGTGTCGGAGCGCACGTCAGGTTGAGCGATGATGGCGACCCGATAGCCGGCGTGTGTGAGCACGCGCCCGATGACCGATGTCCCGATGAACGGGCTATCGATGTAGCTGTCTCCTGTAACCAGGATAACGTCCGGCCGGTCCCAGCCGAGCCGTTCAATCTCCTGCCTTGTCGTAGGTAGAAACATATCCCTCTTCGTCTGGACGAACCCTTTGTCAGGGGAGTCAAAGACCATCATCAGCCTTCTACCCGTCTCCCCAGAATGATCACACGCATTGAAAGAGTCTGCAAGCTGATCAGGTTGATCTTAGTCTCTCTTGGCAGTGCGACGCAACGCGTCGACTTCGATGCGCCCGACATCAACCCACGAATAACAGCGCCTGATCTTCGTTGCCAAAGGCCCATCCCGGTTCCATGGACGGTGTCAACCCAGTCGGTGCATCAGCGGCTACCCCCAAAACAGCGTTTGCTCCCCGCCTAGGGCCGTTGCTGAAGATGCAGATGGTCAGCCCGTGTTTCGTGGAGACTGACTCTCCCCCGTCTCCAGCAGAAAGGCGACCGTGATCCCAGGCGCGACACCTCGGTTGCCGTCTCGAACGGCGGGGATCTTACTGGTCTGCTGTCGGGATGCTTCTGTCGCTGTTCAGTTGACAACTTCAAGCCTGAAGGGCAACTGTGGTATGGCGGCGTCGTTGCGTGTGTACTCACGTCCAGAGGGACATGCCCATGTTTGTTCAGTGGTGAGTACGTTCGGGTCGAGGAAACCCTTGATGTCTGCACCCTCCGGAGTAGCCTTTACCTGCAGGTCGAGGTACGCGTAAGCGTCTCTTTTGTCGTTGTTTGTACAATGGTCTAGATCAGCGACGATGCAGCTGCAGAGTTAGCGATCTCCCCTCCTGTTTCTCAGGTTTCCTGTTAACACTGTCTCTGTCTTTGAGGGCAGGTCGATCCTCGATCGTCTCATCTGCGTTTGGCCCGAATAATCATCACGGAGCTGATCAGTGCGAAAACTGCAATAGCGGCTGCGATTCCGCCGATCAGACCCCATTTGGTTCCTGACGATGATGTACTATCGGCCTGGGTGATCGTTTGATCAAGGGATGAAGAAGGGCTGCCGGCGAAGCAGGTATCGCCGCTATAGATCGCGGTGATGGTATGGCTGCCCGCAGAGAGGGTTGAGGTGCTGTAGGTTGCTGTGCCGTTGCTCAGCGTGGCACTGCCCA
>CAYYWI010000014.1:0-38427 GCA_964475375.1 uncultured Dehalococcoidia bacterium | reverse complement strand
GAGAGGGTTGAGGTGCTGTAGGTTGCTGTGCCGTTGCTCAGCGTGGCACTGCCCAAGATATCATCACCATCTTTGAAGATCACCGAGCCTGTTGCTCCAGTGCCGGAGACCGTGGCGGTGAAGGTCACCGACTGACCCCAGACCGAAGGATTGGCAGAAGAACTGATGGTTGTAGTGCTGCCGGCCTGGGTGATCGTTTGAGCAAGGGACGGAGAAGTACTGCCTGCGAAGCAGGTGTCGCCACTATAGATTGCGGTGATGGTATGGCTGCCCACAGAAAGGGTTGAGGTGCTGTAGGTTGCTGTGCCGCCGCTCAGTATGGCGCTACCCAAGGTATTATCACCATCTTTGAAGGTCACTGTGCCTGTTGCTCCAGTGCCGGAGACCGTGGCGGTGAAGGTCACCGACTGCCCCCAGGCCGAAGGATTGGCAGAAGAACTGATAGTGGTAGTGCTATCGGCCTGAGTGATCGTTTGAGCAAGGGACGAAGAAGTGCTGCCGGCGAAGCGGGTATCGCCGCTATAGATCGCGGTGATGGTATGGCTGCCCACAGAGAGGGTTGAGGTGCTGTAGATTGCTGTGCCGCCGCTCAGCGTGGCGCTGCCCAAGATATCATCACCATCTCTGAAGGTCACCGTGCCTGTTGCTCCAGTGCCGGAGACCGTGGCGGTGAAGGTCACCGACTGCCCGCAGACCGAAGGATTGGCAGAAGAACGGATGGCTGTGGTGGTGGTGGACGCCTCTGTAACGCTGATTGTGATGTTTTCAGAATCAGTCAGACTGCCGTCGGAAACCTCGAAATGGACATTGAGGTAGACGCCGGCAGATATCGGCGTCCAGGAGAATGTGCGTGTCTTGGGATTGAAGGAGGCTCCAGCGGGCAAGTTTGACGCGGAGAAGGTGAGGTTGTCACCATTGGGATCAGTGGCAGCGACATTGAAGCTGATCGGATTGCCAACCGTCACAGTCTTGTTACCGATGGGATTGAGCACCGGGGGTAGATTCGGAAATTGGAAAGGCGTGCCGGGCAATACGGCCAGCGATTCAGTTGAACCGGGCGGATAGAGAAAATAATTGGTCCGCGTCTTTACAATGTCATAATCCTGCGACTGAAATTCAGTGGGCGTTTCCGAGAAGGTTAGTCGAAGAGTGTTATCTGTCTTGCTGCAGTTGCTGAGATAAAGGGAGGTTTTTGCCTGAAGAGCCTCGCTCTGCCCGACATTGTTTATTTCCAGGGTCTTCTGGCCGGGCAACCAGCGCGCGTTCAGATAACCGGATCTTGACTCACAGACTTGGCCTAACTGGCCGGCAGTCAGCCAGCGGTAGAACGGGTAGTTTGTAGCCACGTAGTCAGCCCAAGTGGTGTAGGCCTGGAAGACCTGGGCCATCGTCACATTATCATAACCTTCCGGCCCAAGCATCTTATTTTCGTCCGGGTGAGTGCATATCACGTAAGGTGCGCCGCTCTCGATCAAGCATCTCAACATGGCCCAGGAGTCGTAGTATTTGTTTGATTCGGGCCGTGAGAATAGAAAGAAGCTACCTTGTGTACGCGGAAGGTTGTACAGGTTAGTCCCTGGCTCCATGCCGAAATCTCTGTAGGTGACAGGGTAGGTGGCATTCTCGGTCTGTGGTTGGGTTGAGCCCCGCGCATAAGACGTGCCAACGTATTTCACGTCTGACCTGGCATCCAGTGATTGATATCCGTATGCACCTATGCATTCCATGGGGGCAACATAGGACACTACGTTCGGAAGCTGGATACCGTAGTTATTTTGAAGCTTGTCTCTGAGTTTCTGTGTTGCCTGCGCCATGGCGTTTACTTCGTTATCGACACCGGCTTTCCCGTCCCAGTATGCCGGATCTAGAGGTATGTGTGTTTGTCCGCAGTGCCAGCCAATTTCATTCCCGGCTTTCAGGAGTTGATATACTCCATCCACGGACTCAGGGTGGTTCCAGAAATCGTTAACGTTCCCGGAATAGGAGAAGGCTACAAAGTCTGTAGCACGGAGGTTATAGGCCTTCAAATACTTAATGAAATTGCTGATGTAATCATAATGCACCAGTTGGGCTTGATCTGAGCCATAGTAGCTTCTTGGGCAGTCATCCACTTCAATCGCACCGGCATTCACTGGAGAGCTCAGGCCAACCGGCATAGAGTAGAGAATGCTCTGCAACAGGATTCCCTGGAAGTAAAGACTCCCCACCGCATTGTTGTTGAAGAAGACCGTCTTACCACTGCCATAATGATAGACCCAGATGGTTGGCAAGCCTTGCACCGTGTCGTGAGCAACCACCAGCGCACTGGAAGAGATTGAATGATTCAGGAGCAACATGCCTGGTGCTTTAAGTGTTTGCCCCGCATAGGCGAAGGTGAATTCGTCTCGCTCTACGAAAATACCCTCTGAGGTCTTCCAGCTTAATCCGATTGTCGTTATTCCAAAGATTGAGGCTAGCTGGGGGTTCACGTAGTTGGGCAGCAGCCCTATCGCCCCTGCACCCATGCCGACGACATTGGTGATAGCGTCAGCATTCTGCGCATCTATACTGGTGCCGGGCACGTTGATGAGAATTGTGGAATAGAGAGGATTGCCCGAACCATCAATGAGGGAATAGTGCTGGCCTTTCGAGATATCCAGCGCTTCCCAGGGTATTCCGTTTGCCTTGAGTACTCGCTGGACGCTCTGGAAGATGGCGGAGTCGGTGCTGCTCTGCTGACTCGATTGATCCACGATTATGCCGACTTTTATGGGTATGATGATTCCGCTGCCGGCTTGGGCCGGATGGCTTTCTACAAGTGCCGTTGATAGAGTAAACACTACTGACAGAACTACTATCATCGTTTGCAGCCACTTCATCTGACACCTCCCGCTTCATTTGACACTTCTGGCTCGAACCCGAGCCGCAAGTACCCCATATACGAACGCAACAATGTACTAATATGAGGACAGTGAGGTGCCTCTTATATTAGTGTTCATACCCGATTTGCAGATGACTTTGGCTTAGTTTTGATTAGGGACTACGTAGGCAATTATTTAGAAAGGTGACTACGCAAATAACTACTTAAACAGCATCCAGCGGTTGGTTCATGAATTCAGCCCACGCCTTTCGAGGGGTTTGAAAGAGCGTTGGGCTTTATGGGAGCTTTTGGGATCTTGAACCCGCCCTTGGTTCGTTGCTTGTGCAGCAATATATCAAGTATCGGATCGGCTATCACAGGGGTGGTTCTGTGTTACCCGACACTATTGCTGCCAGGAGGCATCAGTACTGCATCGATGACATGTATGACACCGTTGGAACACTCGATGTCAGCCTCGATGATCTTTGCATTATTTACCATGATTGCATTATCGGTGACAGAGATGGTAAGCGACTTGCCCGAGACTGTGGTTGCAGAAGTAAGCTTGATAATGTCCGCAGCCATCAGCTTGCCGCTCACTACGTGATAAAGCAGGATGTCCTGAAGAGTGGTTATATCATTGAGCAGGGTCTCGACCGTGCCCGGCGGAAGTGCGGCAAACGCGTTGTCGGTGGGGGCAAACAGTGTGTACGGGCCGGTGCCCTTGAGCGTGTCATCCTGACCGGCCGCCTGCATTGCCGCCACCAGCGTCGTGAACCTGCCATCTGCTATGGCGGTATCAGCCATGTCTTTCAGCTCTTCAGGAGGCAGCAGCACTTTGTCAATGGCATGAATGACACCATTGGAACACTCCATATCAGCCTCGATCACCTTTGCGTCGTTAACCATCACTGTGTCGTCCGAAACTGAGATGGTCACTGGTTCGCCTGAAACTGTGGTTAGAGAACCAACTTCGGTGATGTCCGCAGCCATGAGCTTGCCCGTCACCACGTGATACAGAAGAACAGTCTGAAGGGCGGGTATGTCATTGAGCAGGGCCTGAAGGGCCCCTGCGGGCAGGTTATTGAACGCGTCATCGGTAGGCGCAAAGAGTGTGAAGGGTCCCGGGCCTTTAAGAGTATCAACCAGATCGGCCGTCTCCAATGCTGACACCAGGGTCTCGAACCTGCCATCTGCTTTCAAAGTGTCAACGATGTCCTTCTTTCCAGTGGTACACCCGCTTGGACTTCCCAGCGCCAGAGCCGCAAGCAACCCCGCCAGAATAATGAGAACGGCACTCTTTCTCAGCATTTGCATTTCCCCCTTTGCAATTATTTGGTACGGCAGTCTGACATTTGTGTGGTCGAGACTGGGTTTGACTTGGGTGTCGTCGTCTGAATCCGGCAGTGCTGATGCCTTCTTGATGCTAGTGGTCGTGCAACGGTAGTTGCAATACGCAGAGTGCGAATAAGTACAGGTGTAGGATACCTATATCGTGCCAGGGGATACTTAAGAAGCTGAAGATTGCCGGCGGGTGGCGAGCCTCAGAGATGGCTGCGCTCCCTACTTCACAGCACTGTCCATGACTGCCTGGTCTGCGTACACCAACTTGGTATCCGAGACCGGGCGGAACCCCGCAAGTTGAAGGAGCTTTCGCTGCTCATCAGGCTGGAAGTAATGGTAGTGGAACCGGCCCTCTCTGGCCAATTGCTGGTTGTAATAGAGTCCTCTGATGGTTGGCATGATCACGCTTGTGGCTTTCTTCGCGGTGGCCAGTTTCCCTTCTGCCACCGCATTCGTGGACAAGGCCCTGCAATAGAGTGCCATGGCACTCCAGCCGGTTCTTGGATTGGCAAGGGTGATCTTCCCACCGGGTTTCATGATGCGATAGAGATCTTTCGCCACTTGTATTTGGGCACTTGCCGGCAGAGCGTAGAGCACGTTATTGGAGACGATGCAGTCAAAGGAGTTGTTCACAAAAGGAAGCCCATGCATCAGATCGACCAGAAGGAGGGACGAAGTGCCATCTTTGATTCGGTGGCAAGACAGCGCTTCCAGGCAGTAGTCCACACCGACCACGCGGCATCCCATGGCCTCCAGATGGATGGCCAGATTCCCTGTTCCGGAACCCACGTCGAGCACAAGGTCGCCCGGATTGGGCTGCAACTCCTTGCAGATACAAGTCAGCAGTTGCGTGTAGGGTGGGAAAGAATTCAGGATGTCGTACATCCTGCAGTACTTTGACCAGAACTCGACGCCCAGCATCAGTCTATAGGCCTCCCATTATGCTGGCTCCCTGTTTGCCTGCAACCACACAACAAAGAATCATCCGATCTGTTGGGGGACTCCATGCAGTGACCAAAGCATGAGGCACGTGAGGACACTGTTTGGGATACTATCAAGAGGGCCAGTGTCTGTCAAGTTTTGAAGCGGGTAGTCAACGACTCGGGTAGGTTTGGGTGTATTCACCGGAGCGGATATGATCAGGCACAAACCAAGAAGTACCGGAGGCCGGCTCAATCGACGTCTGGAAAGAAACGATTGCCGAGAGTATGTCAGACCAGTGGCGATAAAATAGATCGTGGCCTTCGCCTTTGACGAATTCCGCTTGGCAGTCCGGCAGGACTCCAGCCAGGTATTTGCCCATTGACACAGGGGTGTTCTTGTCTTCGTACCCGTGCCAGAGACGAACCGGAATCTCAATGTCGGTCAGTTCGAAGCCCCAGGGCCTCGTCAGGAGCGCAAATTCCCATGCAGCAGCGGCCGGTCCGCAGCGAAAGGCCTCGCGCAGGTCATCCCGAAGCATCTCAGCTACTGGTGTCCAGTCGAGAGTGGCCTTATCTGATCCTGTTGAATGGACATCTTCCAAACCGAACATGCGTTCAGGAGACTTGCTGTAAAGATGGCTGGTGAGCCACCATGACAGCTGGCTGAGCGTCTGCGAGTCACGCGCCAGGTTGAGCATGGCCTGGAGCGGCAGGCTCATTCCCGCAACTGCTGCAGGTGCTTCAAGCGGGGCCATGCTGCTGACAAGTGCAGCGACTGTTACCCTGTGAGGGATCTTGCTGGCACATGCAGCCGCGTATGGACCGCCTCCTGAGTAGCCCAGAACGGCAAAACGGTCGATGCCGAGGGCGTTAGCTAGATCGAGAACATCGTCCGGCCAGTCCAACATGGTACGGTACGGCCTGGGATCGGACAGGCCAAAGCCAGGTCTGTCGATTGTTATGATTCGCGCATCCAGAGAAAGGGCGATTGACTCATCGGGGTGCCGAAACAGGCGCGAACCCGGTGTGCCGTGGAAAAGGAAAACCGGCTTTCCCGACAGGCTGCCGTGCTCGGCATATGCCATCTGGCGACCGTCACGCAGAGTGATGCGCCGGCTGGCCAATGTCGAAACATGGCATAGTGAAGCCATAGCAGTGTCGATTGTATTACGAGAATGTCACACTGTTATCACGAGCGGCGGTGACTGGATGCCAATAGGCTCTCAGTGCATGAGAAAATTGTCTCCAGATTCCAGGATAACCATTCTTATCCTCGGTTCACACCCGGATTCATTGGAGGAGTCGTGAGGATTGTTGAAGCACCGAGAGCGGTGTGATAGAATGCAGCCTTGTCGGAAGTGCCGATAGACCGTTCCAGGTAATTGAGAAGCGCTTACGTCCCGCTGAAGGGAAATCTGCTGTGAATGCCTCTGGACAAATCCCGGTGGTCCGTCCAATCAGCTGGCTGGAAGGCAAATTGAGATGAAGAAGTCACACGATGATCAGGTCATAATTCATAAAGAGCCGAAGCTCAATAGCCCTATTCTGCTGGCCGCCTGGCCGGGCGTGGCTAACGTAGCTCTTGAGGCGACAACCTATTTGAAGGAGAAGCTCCAGGCGGAGGAATTCGCCGAAATCGAGGCGAACTCCTTCTTTGAGATCACCGGTGTCTACGTAGAGAAGAACCTGGTTCAGCCGCCCCGCTTGCCCGAGAACAAGTTTTTCTACTGGAAGAGGAAAGAGAGGGGTAGCGACCTGATCATTTTCCTCGGGGAGTCGCAGCCTTCCACCAAGAACAGTGAGTTCGCCGGTATGATTCTGGACGTGGCGCAGAAGTTCGGCGCAAAACTTGTCTATACGTGTGCTGCTGCTCTTATCACTCATTTCCCGGAGAGCCCACGCGTTTGGGCGGCTGTCACGGATGTGGAGATGCTTGAAGAGATGGAAGGGAAAGGGCTGGTGCTGAAGGGGGACTTCTTTGTGGCTGGTATGAATGGTCTGCTCCTCTCTGTGGCCAAAGAGCGGGACATGAAGGGTGTCTGTCTGCTGGGCGAAACCCCGCGCTACTTGAGTGAGATGCGAAACCCCACGGCATCCCAGGCGGTACTGAATGTGCTGACCAAGCTGCTCAAGGTAGAGATAGACGTGACGGAGATGGACAACCTGGCAGCGCAGTCGCGACAGCAGATCGAAGAGTTAATCAAGGAGAGCCGCCGCCAGTTCATCAGCGACTTCACCGTGCCCCTGTGGGAGCGTCCACAAGAGGAGGACCAGGGCTAGAGTGTTCGTTTCCTTTGGTGCGTTCACGGTCTCCCCTGACACTCGCTCCTCGATTTCCACCAAAACACCTTGGGACCATCGATTTCCTGATGATTTCTTGTTACAAAACCTCAGGCTGTCATCCTGATAGCGCCTCATCCTTCTCTTGGTAGATTGAGAAAGGAGAACTGACTTGGAATACTTCCTGAGCGATGAACAGAAGACGCTGAAGAGCCTGGCGCGACAGATTGCGGAGCAGCGCATACTTCCTGTTCGAGCGGAGCTGGATGAGAAAGAGGAGTTTCCCTGGGAGCTGATCAGGGAAATGGCGAGCAGCGATCTGCTGAGGGTGTTCATACCGGCGGAGTATGAAGGGCTGGGTGGTGGTTGCCTTGACCTCTGCCTCGTTGTAGAAGAATTATCCAGGGTCTGCGGCGGCGTTGCCATCAGCTACGCAGCCAATGCTTTGGGTGTGCTGCCGTTGATCCTGTATGGAAGCGATGCTCAGAAGAAGAGGTACCTGCCCACAGTTGCCGGCGGGAGCAGGCTGGCGGCCTTCGCAGTGACCGAGGCTACTGCCGGGAGCGATGCCAGCGCAATAAGGACATCGGCCAAGCGCGAGGGCGGCTGCTACGTGCTGAATGGTACGAAGCAGTTCATCACGAACGGCGGCGAAGCCGAGATATACACCGTGGTGGTGATGACCGATCCGGCCAAGGGCAGTCGCGGGGCGAGTGCGCTGGTGGTGGAGAAAGGCACCCCCGGTTTCACCTTCGGCAAGAAAGAGAAGAAGATGGGCATCCGCTCATCAGCCACCCGTGAGTTGGTGTTCAGGGATTGCCGTGTGCCGGAGGAGAACCTGATCAGCCGCGAGGGCATGGGGTTCATCGTCGCCATGAGGACGCTGGATAGATCGCGGCCCGGTGTCGGCGCGCAGGCGCTGGGTATCGCCCAAGGTGCTCTGGAGGCTGCTGTAGAATACGCCCAGCAGCGCGTGCAGTTCGGACACCCCATCTCGGCGGTTCAAGCGGTGCAGCATATGCTGGCCAACATGGCCACGGAAGTGGAAGCTGCCCGGGCTTTGTTGTATGCCACAGCCCGAACAATCGACGGCGGCGCCAAGAATTTCACTGAGGAATCGGCCATGTCCAAGCTCTTTGCCAGCGACATGGCTATGAGGGTGACGACGGACGCTGTTCAGATTCTGGCCGGTGCCGGCTACATGCGGGACTACCCGGTGGAGAAGATGATGCGGGATGCCAAGATCACCCAGATATATGAAGGCACCAACCAGGTCATCCGGAACGCCATAGCCCTCGAACTACTGAAACGGAAGGCAAAGCGGGAATGAACGTAATCGTCTGCATCAAACAGGTGCCCGCCAAGATCAAGATCGAGATCGATCCCAAGACCGGCAGCCTGATCAGCGGCGGAGTAGAGAGAGCCATCAATCCTCCCGACCTGTATGCCCTGGAGGAAGGCATACGCATCAAAGAGAAGACCGGCGGCAAGGTTGTCGTTCTCACCATGGGCCCGGCGCAGGCCATCGAGACGTTGAAAGAGGCCATCGGCATCGGTGCCGACGAAGCCGTTCTGCTGAGCGATCCGGCCTTTGAAGGCTCGGATACGTGGGCAACCTCCCACATCCTCTCGAAGGCCATCAGGAAGATCGGCCAGTTCGATCTGGTGCTGTGCGGAAAACAATCCATCGACGGTGAAACCGGACAGGTGGGGCCGCAACTGGCTGAGGCCCTCGGGCTGCCATTTGTCTCTCTGGTGAACAAGATTGAGGAACTGGGCCAGGGACACATCAAGGTCATGCGGATGTCCGAGGAAGGTCACCAGTTGATCGAGATGACGCTACCCGGCGTGATCAGCGTCGTGAAGGAGATCAACGTGCCCAGGCTTCCGTCGCTTCGCGGCATGATGGCGGCCAAGAAGGCGAAGATAGCTGTCTGGAATGCCAAGGAACTGGGTGTTGATGCGGCATCTGTCGGTTCGTCCGGTTCGCCGACACGCGTGGTGAAGGTTTTCTTCCCACAGAGGGCGGGCAGGAGTGAGATGCTGCAGGGTAGTCCGGAAGGTCAGGTTGATCAACTGGTAGAGAAGCTGCGGCAAACGAGGGCCATCTAAGGAGCGATGAGTAATGACTGCTGACGGCTTGGGAGACATCTGGGTTATCACGGAACAGAGGGACGGACACACCAAGGCGGCTTCATATGCGCTGATCTCCGAGGCCCGGAAGTTGGCTGACGAGTCCAAGGCCAAGGTGGCGGCAGTGTGCCTGAGCCGGGCGGTAAGTGACGCGGAGCAGCTTGTTGCCTTTGGAGCGGACAAGGTTTATCTGGTGGATGGACCGGCTCCCGATGGCTGGAACGATGACGCGTACGTGAAAGAGTTGGTGGACCTGGCACGGCGCGATAAGCCTCAAACAGTCCTGGCCGCATCCGGTTCGCTGGGATCGTCGGTTATCCCGAGATTGGCGGTGGCGCTGGATACGGGCGTGGCAGCCAACTGCGTTTCGCTTGGCATCGATCCGCAAAGCCGGCTCCTGGTGCAGACGCGCCCGGCGTTCGGCGGCAGCCTCATGGCCAATGTCGTCTGTCCGAACAAGAGGCCCCAGATAGCCACTGTTCGGCCCCATGCTTTCAAGAAGGGTCAACCGGATAACTCACGCCGCGGAGAGATGATCAGTGTGGATTTCGACAAGCAGTCCGTCACCTCAAAGACGAAGCTGCTTAATGCGGTCAAAGACCTCAGCGAGAAGGTGAAGCTCGAAGAGGCCGAGGTTGTTGTCTGCGGTGGCCGTGGACTGGGCAAGCCCGAAAACTTCCAGATGGTGGCTGAACTGGCGGAAGTGCTGGGTGCGGCACTGGGGACCTCACGCCCTCCTGTCGATGATGGCTGGATTCCGTACTCGCATCAGGTCGGCCAGACCGGCAAGACGGTGTCGCCCAAGCTGTACATTGCCTGCGGCGTTTCCGGTGCTCCTCAGCACCTGGCCGGCATGCAGACATCGGAGATCATCGTGGCCATCAACGATGACCCGAAGGCCCCGATCTTTGAAGTAGCTACCTACGGCATAGTTGGAGACCTGTTTAAGGTGTTGCCGCTTCTGACCAAGAGGCTGCGCGAGGTCCGGGGCTAGGCAACTGCGGGCTGTCCAGGCAACTGGCTCATGGCTGATAGCTCATAGGTCTGGGTCATACTCACGGGGACATGTTGAGAGCCGTTGGCTATGCTTGGAGCTCAGGGCTGCCGGGATCACACCGGCTCTGAAGACATGTCTGACGGGCTGGCAACCGGCTCGCCTGCTTTCGGCCAAATCCTGGTGCCTACCAGGAGCAATGCCGCTGCGATCAAGCCAAGGGAGCCGCCATAGACAAATGTTGCCCACGGGGCGATGTGCTCCCACAGCAGCCCGGCAATGATTCCGGCCGGCAGGGCCACCAGGCCGACGGAAGTGTGGAGCGTTCCCAAAGCGGTGCCCCTGACATTTTCGGGAGACATGTCACAGACAAAGGCCCGTTCCGCTCCCTCGACAAAGGCATATATCAGACCATAGAGTATGAAGAAGATCACGAACGCTGTGACAGATTGAACCAGGGCGAAGCCGAAGAAAGTCACCCCGAAAAGCGCATATCCCAGCAGAAGCACCTTGCCTCTGCCGATCTTGTCAGAGAGGATGCCCACCGGAATTGAGAAGGCTGCGTAGACGATATTGAACAGACAGTACAGGGCTATGGCTATGGTTGCGGCCCTGTCATCGGAGACGGTTTGGGCGAAGAAGTCTCGGGTCCTCAAAACGAAGAACCACGAAGTGAAGTTGCCGAGGGCGAAGACGGTGGCTACAAATACAAAGTACTTCAGTTCTCTTGGCAACGCCCGGAAGCTGAGCCCCAGGCTCCTTTTCTGAGGCGGCTGCTTCACGTCCTTCACCCAGAAGAAAGGGATCAGCGAAGCGAATGCCACAATGGAGCAAGCGAGGATTATGGTCTTGAAACTGAGTCCGAAGACCCAGAAGAGCAGAAGAGCCAGGAGAGAGCCGCCGATAGCGCCCGCCGTGTCCATGGTCCGGTGGATGCCGAAGGCTTTGCCCCTTACTTTGACTGGTGCGGAGTCGGCAATGATAGCATCTCTCGGTGCGTCGCGCATTCCTTTGCCGATTCGCTCCACCGCACGAAAGCCCAGTATCTGAGGCCAGGTAGCGGCCATGGCCAGGGCCAGCTTGGCGATGGCTGAAGCGCCGTATCCGAAGAAGACGAAGGGCTTCCTCTTTCCGGTTCTGTCCGACCAGTATCCCGAGAAGACCTTGAGAATGCTGGAGATGCTGTCCCCCAGTCCACCGATCAGGCCGACGACAAAGGCGGTGCCCCCCAGAGTGGTGATGTACATGGGCAGAATCGAGACCATCATCTCGCTGCTGAGGTCAGTCAGTAGACTCACCATCCCCAGCAGGAGGATATTGAGGCTTATGCCTGCGAAGAGCCGATTTTTCACTGTAGTCTCTCGTAGTATAGATGGTCTGGTTTGAGGGTGTCTAACGGATTATGTGACGGATGCCAAACCATATCTCCACGGAGAACATTGCGCCTGCCCGGTATTAACGGTACAGTTATGGAAAAGTAAAGGGCATTTGCACCACAAGACGTATCCAGAGGTCGATCTTGCATATCACTCATCTAAGCCTTGCCAACTTCCGCAACTACCGGCGTCTCGAGCTGGATCTGCCCTCAAGCGTTGTCGTGATCCAGGGAGACAACGCCCAGGGCAAGACCAATCTTCTGGAATCGATCCACCTCATGGCTACCACCAAGTCACACCGGGCTTCTACCGACCGGGAGTTGTTGCATCACGATGCCATGAGTGAGGACATGCCCGTGGCTCGGGTTTGCGCAGACGCCCAGAGAGATCGAGGCCAGGTGAGGTTGGAGTTTGCCCTGCGGGTGGACAGGACGTCGATGGCTGATGCAGCCGCGGCTCCTGATTCCGGCAACTCGACCTTGCCGTTGCGCAAACAGGTGAGGGTGAACGGCATAGCCCGGCGATCAGCCGATTTTGTGGGGCAGGTGAATGTGGTGATGTTCAATGCCCAGGACATCGATCTCGTGACCGGGAGAGCGGCGCTCTGCAGGCGGTACCTCGATCTGGTTTGCTCTCAGTTGGATTCGATCTACCTGAGGGCGCTGCAGCGCTACCAGAAAGTCCTGATGCAGCGGAACCATCTCCTGAGGCTTTTGCAGGAGGGCCAGGCCCAACCGGACCAACTGGAGTTCTGGGACAATGAATTGGTGCAAAGCGGGTCATATCTGATCATGCAGCGCTGGTGTCTGGTGCAGGCATTGAACGAACACGCACGAGAACTCCACCGGCAGATAAGCGGTGGTGCGGAAGATCTGCATATCAGCTATGCGCCGAACGTGATGGCGGACGACAGCGTTGCCCAGATCGAATCCGGCTTCAGGGAGACTCTCCAAGCTAAGAGAAAAAGGGAGATTCTTCAGGGAATAACTCTGGCCGGCCCCCATCGGGACAGCCTTCAGTTCCAGGTTAACGGTGTGGATGCCACCAGGTTCGGTAGCCGGGGGCAGCAGCAGACGGTGGCCCTTTCTTTAAAGCTGGCGGAGGCGAAGCACATGCAGGCCACAGTCAATGACTATCCGGTCATACTGCTGGATGATGTCTTCTCGGAGCTGGACTTGCATAGAAGGCAACACCTGCTGGCTTTGGTGACCCTCTACCAGCAGGTGTTGATTACCGCTACAGAGCTCGACTACTTCGATCCCTCGTTTCTGGCTGGAGCGGCGAGGTTCAAAGTGAGCCGGGGTAACGTAGTATCGGCCTAGCGATCAACCTTTGGCAGCTTGCCGAGCGCTTCCTTTATCTTCTGCTCAGGGTAGGGATAGTCGGCCAGCTTCCCGCTGAGGTACTCGTCGTAGGCCCCCAGGTCGAAGTGACCATGTCCCGAGAGGCCGAGAAGGATGGTCTTCTTCTCGCCGGACTCCTTGCACTTCAACGCTTCATCGATGACTACCTTTATGGCATGTGATGGTTCGGGTGCCGGGATGATGCCTTCGGCTTGGGCGAACTGCAGGGCGCTCTTGAACACAGCCAGTTGAGGCACAGCCCTGGTTTCGATAAGGCCGAGCTTCTGGCAGAGCGACACTATGGGTGCCATGCCGTGGTAGCGCAGACCTCCAGCGTGTACGGGCGGCGGGACGAAGCTGTGTCCCAGGGTGTACATCTTGGCGATGGGTGCCATGCCGGCGACATCGCCGTAGTCCCATGTATAGGGTCCCCTGGTGATGGTGGGGCAGGCTTCCGGTTCCACGGCAACAAGCTGAATTCTCTTCCCTTTGAGCTTATCCGGCACAAACGGGAGGGTCAGGCCGGCGAAGTTGCTGCCGCCGCCGACGCAGCCGATGATGATGTCGGGATAGCAGCCTGCCATATCGAGTTGCTTCTTGGCTTCCATGCCTATTATGGTCTGGTGCATGAGCACGTGATTGAGCACGCTGCCCAGGGAGTAGAATGTATCTTCGCGGCTGAACGCGTCCTCACAGGCTTCGCCGATGGCAATGCCCAGGCTGCCGGGAGAGTTGGGATCCTCCTCCAGAATCTTGCGGCCGATCTGAGTGTCCTGGCTGGGGCTGGCTACAACCTTGGCCCCGAAGGCCTCCATCAGTATGCGGCGATACGGCTTCTGGAAGTAGCTGACCTTCACCATGTACACCTTGCATTCCAGACCCATGAAGTTGCAGCCCATGGACAGGGCGCTGCCCCATTGTCCGGCGCCGGTCTCAGTGGCCAGCCGCTTGGCGCCGGCCTTCTTGGCATAGTAGGCCTGGGGGACTGCGGTGTTCAGCTTGTGGCTGCCAGCCGGGCTGGTTCCTTCATATTTGTAGAAAATCCTGGCTGGTGTGCCGAGAGCCTTCTCCAAGCGAAGGGCGCGCTGCAATGGGGTCGGCCTCCACAGCCGGTAAATCTGCTGAATTTCCTCCGGTATCTCAATGTAGCGCTCCTTGCTGAACTCCTGGTCGTTTATGGTAGCCGGGAACAGCGGCGGCGGCAGGATGGTGGGTTCCTTTGTGCCGGGATGCAATATGGGCGGCAGTGGCTCGGGCAGGTCAGCCTGGATGTTATACCAGGATGTCGGTATCTCTTTCTCACTCAGGATGAATTTAGTCTGGTCCATTGTGTCTCTTCCTCCTTATCGAAATCATTGAATAGCCGGCTGCCTGAGCGTCGCCATGGACGGGTGGCTCTTGAGAATACAGGGCTTCTCAGACCGTAACGGTCTGACTCCAGTCCCATTCTCTCGTTCATCATTGACAGCCTGTTCCGTTAAAATAGAGAAGCCCTTCGTCCCTGGAGGGGCGAAGGGCTTTATTCGCGGTGCCACCCTCTTTGGTTCGACGAGCGAACCATCTCTTTTCAGGTACAGGATCAAGTCCAATACCTTGGGCTATGGTAACGGTGCCCTTCCGTCAAGACCTACTCAGTTGACACCTTTCGGGTTGCAGCTCCCAGGTCCATTCAGCTTCCGCTTCAGGCATCGGCTCACACCTTCCCCGACTCTCTGTGCCTGGCTTGAAACCTACTATTCCTGTTCTCAGCCTTTGGGTATTCAGTTGTGCAAGGATTATAGAGACCGCCGATCACGTTTGTCAAATTTATGTAAGGGCACGGCGCGGTGTGCCCTTATGGTTGCCATGACTGACGCGAGAAGAGATGTGTTCATGGCCAATCACGTGCAGGGCAACGTAGTGGGCGACCGGCCGGTCGCCCACTACTGGGTGTATGGTTTGAACAATCGCCTGCATGAAAACAGTAGCCTGAGGTGATATATTTCTAACTATGAGAGAAGAGCAACCGAAAGGTGAACGCCTGCAAAAGGTCCTGGCCGCGGCAGGGCTGGGTTCCCGACGAGCCTGTGAAGAAATCATCGCCGCCGGCAGGGTCAGCGTGAACGGGAGCAAAGTAATGGTCCAGGGGATGCGGGTAGACCCTGCGGTGGACTTGGTGGAGGTGGACGGCATCCGCCTGGATACCCAGGTGGAACCGCGCTACTTCCTGCTCAACAAACCGCCCGGTTACCTCACCACCCTGGACGACCCGCACGGCCGCCCTACTATTCTTGACCTTTTCAAGGAGAAGGGGCGCTTCTTTCCGGTCGGCCGCCTGGACCTGGAGAGCCGCGGGCTGCTGTTGATAACCAACAACGGTTTTGTCGCGCACCGCCTGACTCATCCGAGGTTTGAGGTAGACAAGACCTATATAGCGCGGGTGAAGGGCAGGGTTGTGCCGGGCATCCTGAAACGGCTGCGCGAAGGGGTGGACCTGGAGGAAGGCCGCACGTCCCCTGCCCGGGCGAGGGTAGTGGGTTGTGAAGGAGACTCTACCGTTCTGGAGCTCGTCATCCACCAGGGCTGGAAGAGGCAGGTACGCCGCATGTGTGATGCGGTGGGGTTGCATGTTACCGACCTGATGCGAACCCGGCTGGGGCCGCTGAGCATCGAGAAGCTGCCCGAGGGCAAGTGGCGTGAAATGAACCCGTCCGAAGTGAGCGCGCTGTTCAAGGCGCTGGGCCTGGGGTAGAGCGCTTCGCTTGGCTGCAATGGCGGAGAGGGCTTGTCAGGGGTTGGCATAGTAGAGCGGCCGGGAGTTGTGGAGGAGAAGATGAAATGCACTTTGTGCGGGAAGCCAATCCGCAACTATGATGCCGCCTACAATCATCTGGAGATTGATGAGACTCACAGCGCGGACATTTGCCCGGAGTGTATTGACAAGTTTGTTAAGTGGCAGCAAAGCATATACGCGCGTCTCTTTCCCACAAGCGCCGTTAAGAAGAGGTTCGAAAAGAAATAAGCACAGCCAGATGGATCAATGGATGAGCGGCACGTAGTCACCTGTTTCCTGGAGCATGAGGACAGGATCGTGATCCTGCGCCGGAGCGAGCGTGTGGGCACGTACCGGGGCAAGTGGGCCGGAGTGAGCGGATACATCGAGGAAGGCAAGAAGCCGGTCGAGCAAGCGTTGGTCGAGATCAAAGAGGAGACAGAGTTGGATAGCGGTGACGTTGAACTGGCCCGAGAGGGGTTGCCGCTGGAAGTCCTTGATACGCAGATCGATAAGAGGTGGATCGTCCATCCCTTCCGGTTCCGGGTGTTGAAGCCTGAGAAGATCAGGATCGATTGGGAGCACACGGAGGCGAAGTGGATCGCTCCGGAAGACATAGACCGGCATGAAACCGTTCCTAAGCTATTGGAGGCCTGGGAGCGCGTTGCCGCATAGGGGCAGTGGGACGCTGCCGGGGTCTGGGGTGTCCCCAGAGACCACATAATCCTTGCTCTCAAGCCGCCTTTTCAATATACTTTTTCCATCGATATGACTGGCGACGAACTTCGAAAAGCGTTTCTCAGTTTCTTTGAGAGCAAGCAGCACACCATTGTGCCCAGCTCCTCACTGATACCTCAGGGAGATCCCACCCTGCTGCTGACGACGGCGGGCATGGTGCAGATGAAGCCGTATTTTTTGGGCTTGGCCACGCCGCCGAACACGCGAATGACCTCTTGCCAGAAGTGCTTCCGTACCACCGACGTCGATTCGGTGGGCGACAACCGGCACCTGACCTTCTTCGAAATGCTGGGGAACTTCAGCGTCGGCGACTACTTCAAGAAGGAGGCCATTGAGTGGGGCTGGGAGTTCGTGACCGAGTGGCTCAAGTTTCCCCGCGAGCGCCTCTGGATCACCATCTTCCTGGATGATGACGATGCTTTGGTTTATTGGCGGCGCATCGGAGTTCCCACGGAGCGCATAGTCAGACTTGGTGAGAAGCAGAACTTCTGGGGGCCGGCGGGTGATTCCGGACCATGCGGCCCGTGCAGCGAAATCCACTACGACTTCGGCCCGGAGTATGGCTGCGGCCAATCCGGCTGCGGCCCCGACTGCGACTGCGGTCGGTTCTCCGAGATATGGAACCTGGTGTTCATGCAGTTCAACCAGGACAGGCAGGGAAAGCGCACCCTTCTGCCCAAGCCCAACATAGACACGGGCATGGGCCTGGAGCGGGTGGCAGCCATCATGCAGGGCAAGAGGACGGTCTACGAGACCGATTTCTTCTCTCCGCTGGTGAACAAGGTGACTGAGATCACCGGCAAGCAGTTTGGCAAGGACGAGGCCGTCAATCGGGCTATCAGAGTCGTGGCGGAGCATTCCCGTGGCATCACCTTCCTGATCGCCGATGGCGTGGTGCCCGGCAACGAGGGCAGGGGCTACGTTCTGCGCCGATTATTGAGGCGCACGGCGCTGTTCGGAAGGAAGCTGGGTCTGGAGGAGCCGTTCATCGGCGGGCTGGCGGATTTTGTTATGGAGAGGATGGGGCACGTCTACCCTGAGCTGGTGCACAACCGGGAGCTGATCGACCGCATTGTCAACCTGGAAGAGAGGCGGTTCGGCGAGGCTCTCAGCAGCGGCCTCAACGCTCTGGACAAGGTTATGGCGGCAGCCGGGTCCGAGAAGAGAATACGCGGTGAAGACGCCTTCATGCTCTACGATACCTATGGTTTCCCCAAGGAGCTTACGGTTGAGATAGCTTCAGAGCGAGGCTTCTCGGTTGATGAGCCCGGTTTCGAGCGTGAAATGGAGCGCCAGCGGGAGCGGGCCAGGGCGGCTCATAAGTTCGGCGGCGGTGACAGAGCAGACTCGAAGGCCTACGAACAACTGGGCGTCACGGCATCCGGATTCGTGGGCTATGACACCACGTGCCATGAGTCGGTGGTGATGGGGCTGATAGCGAACAGCGGGTCGGTTGATTCCGTTTCCGAGGGTGATGAGGTTGAGGTGGTCTTGAAGGAGACGCCGTTCTACGGAGAGATGGGCGGTCAGGTGGGCGACACCGGCGAGATTCGAGGCCCGAATGGGAGAATCACCATAAGCCAGACCACCAAGCCTCTGCCCGAGCTCGTCGTTCACCGGGGCAAGGTGACTCAGGGCCGCATCGCCGTGAGCGACAGTGTAGTAGCCGAGGTTGACATAAGACACCGGCTTGATATCGCGCGTAACCACACAGCGACTCACCTGCTGCAGGCTGCGTTGAGAGCAGTGCTGGGGCAGAGTGTCCGGCAGGCAGGCTCGCTGGTGACGCCGGACAGATTTCGATTTGACTTCAATCACCTTGAGCCGGTAGGAAGGGAGCGTCTTCTGGAGATTCAGCAACTGGTCAACGAGAAGATCAGAGAGAATCTGGCGGTGACGGCGAAGGTGACCTCATACAAGGATGCGGTGGCCAAAGGCGCTATGGCGCTGTTTGGCGAGAAGTACGGCGATGAAGTCCGCATGGTGCAGGTGGGCGATCCGCCTTTCAGCACCGAGCTGTGCGGCGGCACGCATGTTCATTCGACCGGAGAGATCGGCTTGCTGTACATCGTTTCTGAGGAGAGCGTAGGCAGCGGCATGCGGCGTATCGAAGCGTTGACCGGCAAAGGTGCGGAGCGTCTGGTGGAGCAGCGCCTTTCGACATTGGACTCGCTGGCTGCCGGGCTTCAGACCGGCCCGGAAGGCGTGGGGGCCAAGGTTTCTTCCCTGGTCGATGAGCTGGACAAGGAGCGCAAGCGGGCGCTGGCCATGGAGAGGGAGTTGGCCAGAAAGGCGGCAGGTTCTCTGCTGTCCGAGGCCAGGAAGGTCAGCGGTATAAATGTGCTGGCCACGAAGGTAACCGCCACCAGCACCGACGCCTTGCGCGAGATGGGCGATCGGCTCAAAGAAGAGCTGAAGAGTGGGGTGGTGGTTCTGGGTGCGGTATGCGATGGCAAGCCCAGCCTGCTGGCTATGGTGACGCCGGACCTGGCGGCTAGGGGGTTCAACGCAGGACAGTTGGTGAAGGAAGCGGCCAAGGTGGTGGGAGGCGGCGGAGGCGGCAGAGCAGAGCTTGGCCAGGGCAGCGGCAGGGATGCCTCGAAGCTGGATGAAGCTTTGAGCAAGGTGGCTGTCCTGGTGGAACACCACTACGACCAGGCCTCCGGCACTTGGAAGAAGTAGAGGGTAGTTGGTGCTGTGGTGGGGCGGACTCTGGGACTGGATATCGGGGAGAGGTGGATCGGGGTGGCCCTCAGTGATCCCCTGGGTATACTGGCCAGTCCTTTGACACGCGTTGAGAGAACAGACGACGAAGCGGCGGTGAAGGCCATCGCTGACCTGGTTCGGAAACACGACGCAAAGGAAGTGGTGGCCGGCTTGCCTTACTCGTTGAATGGCGGCGTGGGACCTCAGGCGGTGAGAGTGCGTGATTTCCTGCAGAAACTTGCTCAATCGCTTACCGTTCCAGTACAGACATCTGATGAGCGATTGTCGACAGTAGTGGCGACGCAGGGAATGATCGAGGCCGGCAAGAGCAGGGAGAGCCGGAAGGGCAAGATCGATGCGGCGGCGGCCGCCTTGATTCTGCAGTGGTACCTGGACAAGGCACGTCGGGAACAAGACGAATCCTAGCGTCTTGAGTTTCTGTCCGGTGGCAGCACGTTTCAGCCCACCGTGCAGGGTCTCCTGCGATAGAATTTCTCCAGGAATCGGTGTAAGATCGGAACTGGTTTGAGCAAGGTTTGATGTCGATGTCCAAATCCGTAGTCCTTATCGGTTATCCTTTGAAGCACTCGGTATCGCCGGCCTTCCAGCAGGCGGCCTTTGACTCTTGCGGCCTTGAAGTGCGGTATGAGAAATGGGAAACGGAGGCCGAACGGCTGGCGGAAACTGTGAACAGGCTCAGGCAGGCGTCGATGCTGGGGGCCAACGTAACAATACCGTGCAAAGAGGGGATCATCCCCTTGCTGGATGAGTTGAGCGATACGGCGGTGCGGATCGGTGCGGTGAACACCGTGGTGAACAGGGATGGAAGGCTGATGGGTTTCAATACGGACGTAGAGGGGTTCACTACTGCGCTTTGCCAGGACGGTGGCTTCGCGTTCCGCAACAAGAGGGCGGTGCTTCTCGGAGCAGGTGGTGTAGCGAGGGCGGTGATGTTTGCGCTGCTGAATGAGGAGATGAGATCCGTGGCGGTGTTCAATCGCTCTGTTGAACGGGGACGACGGCTGGTGAGTTCGTTTGCCAGAGAGGCCGGAAGAATTGAATTGTCGGCTCTACCATGGGAGGAACTGGGGACCAGTTCGGCGCTTCAGGATTCCGACTTGGTGGTGAACTGCACGTCCATCGGCATGAAATATAGTGCGACCGAGGGTGAGAGCCCGTTGAGGGCTGAGTTGATTCCGCATGATGCCCTTGTCTATGACCTGGTGTATAATCCGGAAGAGACGCCGTTCTTGAGGGAAGCCAAGAAGGCCGGGGCTAAGACGCTGGGAGGGCTGTCCATGCTGGTCTATCAGGGGGCAGCCTCTTTTGAGTTATGGACGGGCAAGAAGGGCCCGGTGGACATAATGTTGAAGAGCGCCAGAGAGGCGCTGGAGTAGGGAATCAAGAATGTCGCGTGGGTCGAAACTGGTTGCTGTATTTGCCGGGAACTACCTCCAGGCCCAGGTGGTGAAGGGTCGATTGGAAAGCGAGGGCATCCCGGCCATGCTGCGGTATGAGGGAGCCGGATTGATCTACGGCATCACCGTCGATGGTTTGGGCGAGGCCAGGGTGATGGTGCCTGAATCGCGTGCTGATGAAGCGGCGGATATATTGAGCCATCAGGGATATGAAGAGCCGGACGAGTCATGGGATGAGGCCGGCGGTGAGCCTCCGGAGGAAGCATAGTCGTGTTTCGCTTCCTGACGGCTGGTGAATCTCATGGCAAGGCACTGATCGCGATTGTCGAGGGTGTGCCCGCAGGTTTGCGCCTGAGTGAGGATTTCATCGCCGCTGACCTGAAGAGGCGGCAGGGGGGCTATGGGAGGGGTTCGCGGCAGAAGATAGAGCAGGATCGTGCGGAGATACTTTCAGGCGTGCGGCATGGGCTGACCATTGGGAGTCCTATCATGCTGCTGATCTGGAACCGCGATTGGGAGAACTGGAAGACTGTGATGACTGCGTCACCTGCGGAAGGCGAAGTGAAGCGGTTGACGCGTCCCCGGCCGGGGCACGCCGATCTGGCGGGTGTGGCCAAGTATGGTCTGGATGACATCCGTCCTGTTCTGGAACGGGCCAGTGCCAGAGAGACAGCGGCCAGGGTTGCCGGCGGGGCGGTTGCCCGGCGTTTTCTGGAGGAGTTCGGCGTTGAAGTTCACAGCCACACACTGGCCATAGGGGGGAAGAGGGCGAAGGTTGCCGCTCCGGTTGACTGGGAGCAGGTGGAGAGATCACCCGTCCGTTGCGCGGATGCCGCGGCGGAGAAGGCCATGATGGCGGCGATCGATGAGGCTGTGGCCGCTGGGGACACGGTGGGTGGCGTCTGTGAGATTGTAGCCACCGGTGTGCCGATCGGATTGGGCAGCCATGTTCAATGGGATCGGCGGCTGGATGGGGAGGTCGCTCAGGCGATGATGAGCATCCAGTCGGTCAAGGGAGTGGAGATCGGGGATGCCTTTGAGATGTCTGAGGGGAGAGGCTCCCAGGCCCACGATGGTATTGAGATGGCTGAGAAGTCCCGATACCCCTGGCGGCGCAAGAGCAATCGCGCCGGGGGAATCGAGGGTGGCATAAGCAATGGCGAGCCTGTCGTGGCGAGGCTGGCGGTGAAGCCGATCCCCACCCTGAGCAATCCGCTGCCTTCAGTGGACTTGGCGACGGGTGAAACCGTCCAGGCTCATTTCGAACGCAGCGACGTCTGCGTTGTCCCGGCGGTTGGTGTCATCGGAGAAGCCATGATGGCTATCGTGCTGGCGGATGCCATGCTGGAGAAATTCGGTGGGGACAGCCTCGCCGAGACGCGGCGGAATTTCGAGGGATATTCTAAGTCTATCGGGAGAGTGCGTTGAGCCATCTGGGTTACCACTGTCATGCGCTGGACCATTTTGAGGAAGTCATACTATCCAACGGCCTGCAGCGCGGCGAATTCTACAATTTCCTGCCCGAGAACATATCCGATCTGACGAGGCGGATCGAACGGCACAATCTGGCGGCCAGCATTCATGCGCCGCTGGTCAAGGTTCCCTGGTACCCGACGCCTCCTACGATCTCTTTCCTCTGTGATGTTGATGATGAGAGAAGGCATCTGAGCCTGTCGATGGTGGAAGAGACGATGAAGGCGGCGGAAAGCTTCGGGGCCGAGTATGTTGTGGTGCATTTCCCGGTGACCCCTACGACGGGGGTTAACGGTCTGAGCTATGCTCAACTGAAGGCGATAGCCTGGGACAGCGCCTGCCATCTGGCGGAGTACAGCCAGAGGCATCGTGTGCCGGTTCACATGGAGGGGTTTGGCCCGAGCCCGTTTCTCACCGTCGGGTTTTTGAATGAGGTTGCGCGCACTTTCCCCTGCCTGCGCTACTGCTTCGACATCGGGCATATGCACATCGCTTCGCAGCGGGATGGTTTCGACTTGTACAACTTCGCCCGCGGGCTGGCTCCTAACATCGGCTCCGTTCACGTTTGGAACAACCGTGGAATTCAGGATTACTTCACGTACGGCCACATTCCGGTTCATCCCATTCAGAGGCCTGAGGATGGCTGGGTGGACGTGGCTCGCATCTTGAGCACAATAGTCCCCAACAACCCGGGCTGTCGCGTCATCCTCGAAAGCGGCAGTCGCTACCCCCAGGCATTGGGTGCACACGATTTCCGAGATGGTGTCAAGTGGGTAAGAGATCTGACAGCCCCATTATTCTGATCGGCTTCTCCGGCACCGGAAAGTCGATGGTGGCTCGTGGGGTGGCGGAAGGCCTCGGCTGGGATGTGATTGACACCGACGACGAAGTGGTCAGGCTTGCCGGCAAGAGCATCCCGGAGATCTTCAACCAGGATGGAGAACCGCACTTCCGGATACTGGAGCGGCAGGCTCTGGTGGAAGCATGTCAGAAGACCAGGGTGGTGATTGCCACCGGCGGCGGCGCTGTCCTTGATCCGAGTAATCGTTTGCTGATGAGAAGATCAGGGGTTGTCGTCTGTCTGGAAGCCAACCCCGCCACCATATACCGGCGGCTGCCGAAGGAGAATCAGAGCCCCAACGCAGTGCGACCTCTTCTGGCGATGGCCGATCCGATGGAGCGCATCGTTGAGCTGAAGAAATCGCGCCAGGCACATTACGCCATTGCCGACTGGACGGTACAGACTGATTACCTGACCCTGGCGGAAGTGTGCCGGGAGGTTATGTGCGGCAGGCACTACTGGCTCCGGGCTCACCAGTCGAGCGAGTCGCCGCGCTTTGAGGACGATCATGTCTGCGATGTGGTCACGGCCACGGAGCGGTACCCGATATATGTGGGATGGGGTTTGCTGAACAGCCTGGGCAAGAAGGCCCGGGAGGCCGGGTTGTCCGGAAATGCCTATGTTGTGGCTGATGCTTCGGTTTTCTCTCTTCACGGTGAAACGGTCATGAACAGCCTGCGCGAGGCGGGCTTCAACACTCGCAGCTCTGCCGTGCCTGCCGGTGAGACGAGCAAAACACTTGACACTGCGTCCCATATCTATGACTGGCTGGTTGATTGTCGCGCTGAGAGAGGCGATGTGATTTTTGCGCTGGGCGGTGGAGTGATGGGCGATCTGGCCGGATTCGTGGCGGCCACCTTCCTGCGCGGTCTGGCGCTGGTGCAGGTGCCGACGAGCCTGGTAGCCATGGTGGATGCTTCCGTGGGCGGCAAGACGGCGGTCAACCATCCCAAGGCCAAGAACCTTGTTGGTGCTTTCTACCAGCCTCGTCTGGTGCTGGCTGATGTTCAAGCTCTGACCACGCTGCCGGAGAGAGAACTGACTTCGGGATGGGCGGAGCTGATCAAGCACGGCCTGGTTCTGGACAGCGACCTGTATGCCTTCGTGGAGAAGAACGCTGGCAAACTGGTGAAACTGAATCCGGAGGCTACCACTGAAGCGGTACGGCGGAGCGTGGCCGTGAAGGCACGCATAGTCAGTGAGGATGAGAAGGAACAGGGTCTCCGCATGTTGTTGAACTACGGCCATACCATCGGCCATGCGCTGGAAGCGGCGACCGACTACGAGCGCTTTCTACATGGTGAGGCCGTGGCGATAGGTATGGTTGGTGCGGCTATGCTGGGCCGCGAGTTGGGTCTGCTGCCGCAGGAAGCCGTGGAACAGCACCGAGGTATTCTACAGAAGTTCGGCTTGCCGATTTCCTGCTCTGGTGTTGAGATAGATCGCGCGCTGGGAGCGCTGGAGTTGGACAAGAAGGTCAAAGGCAAGGTGGTGAGGTGGGCGTTGCTGGAAGGGATCGGCCAGCCGGTGATTCGGCAGGATGTACCCAAGCGGCTGGTGGCCAAGGTGATGGGAGATCTGCTTTCGGATGCGTGAGGTTCTGGTCTTGGGGGGTGTCGTGGGCGCATGCAATGCGCCCCTACAGAGTCGCCCGAGAGGTGTGCAGGAGGCGAATTCGTTGTGCGTGAGAGGGCTTTTTCCCGGCGAACAGGTCATGGACCTGACACTCACCGGCCAAGGGGATGCTGATTAATCCCTGCATTTCTCACCCTCTCTTCCTTCTCTCCCATCAAGGGAAAGAGAACGGGTGTGCAGGGGGCAGAGCTCACGCTATCAGCTATGAGCTATGAACTATCATTTCATGGTTTGGGATTGAAAGAGTGGTTGGCTTCATAATGAGAGGTGAACTATGAGCGAGAACGTCAGAGGGACAACGGTTGTGGCCGTCAGAAGGGGCAACCAAGTCGCGATTGCCGGGGACGGCCAGATAACCACCGGCGATGTGGTGCTGAAGCACGGGGCTAAGAAGGTGCGCACCCTCTATCATGATCGGGTGCTGGCCGGATTCGCCGGTTCCGTGGCGGATGCTCTGACGCTGTTCGAGCGGTTTGAAGGCCAACTGGAGAAGTACGGCGGGCAACTGAGACGTTCGGCGATCGAGCTGGCCAAGGAGTGGCGCACGGACCGGGTGCTGCGTCGCTTGGAGGCTTGGCTGGTGGTGGCCGATCAGACGGAGATGCTGGTGCTGTCCGGTGAAGGGGATGTGATTGAGCCGGACGAGGATGTGGTAGCAATAGGCTCCGGTGGAGGCTATGCCTTGGCTGCGGCAAAGGCCTTGCTGCGACACTCCGATCTCAGCGCCGCGGAAATTGCCCGTACCAGTATGGAGATTGCAGCCAATATCTGCATCTTCACCAATGAACAGATAACTCTGGTCAGTTTGGGTGAGGAGGAATCCCCGTAGGGGCACAGCGTGCTGTGCCGTTATAAGAGAAGGAGCATGCTGGGAGTTACTCGAAATCCCCCTTCAGTCCCCCTTTGCCAAAGGGGGAGGGAGAATGTGGGGTTCGGGGTTGAAGCACTTTGTACCGAGGGAGTGATCTATGGACTTTAACTTGTCTGAACGGGAAAAGATGATCCAGAGCACGGCGAGGGAATTCGCTCAGAAGGAAGTACTCCCCCGCGCAGCGGAGATCGACCGTACTGCTGAGTTCCCGAAGGAACTGTCTCGGGAGATGGGCCGGATGGGCTACTACGGCCTGGCTTATCCATCCCAGTACGGCGGGAGCGGTTCGGGCTATGTCAGCTATGCTCTGGTGATCGAGCAGTTGGCCCGCGCCTCGATGACGGTGGCCGCTATTGTGGCTGTGAGCATCCTTCCGGCAGAGTCCATTTATCGCTTTGGCAGCGAGGCCCAGAAGAAGAAATACCTTGTGCCGCTGGCCGAGGGCAAGATACATGCCTCCTTCTGTTTCACCGAGCCGGCCACCGGATCCGATCCCAAGGCGGTGGCCACCAAGGCCAGGTTGGACGGCGGGCAGTATGTCATCGAAGGACAGAAGAACTTCATCTCGCTGTCGCCGGTGGCTTCCCAGGCCATTGTCTTCGCCAAGGACGAAACCAGGAAGGTGAGCGCCTTTATTGTGCCGACCTCTGCTCCGGGCTTCCAGTTGCGCGAAGCCTGCGAGACGATCGGCCTGAGAGGATTTGGCGCTTGCGTGATCTATCTGGACTCCGTGCGGGTGCCGGAGGAGAACCTGCTGGGCAGCAAGGGGGCCGGCTACGGGATCATGCTGGAGGCCATCAGCATGGAACGGGTCGGCGTGGCGGCGCAGGCCGTTGGGGTTGCCCAAGCGGCGCTGGACCTTTCCGTCGATTACGCCGGGAAGCGCATTGCCTATGAGAAACCGATTGCCCAGATGCCGACCATCCAGTGGCACCTGGCGGAGATGGCATCTCGAATAGAAGCCGGGCGATGGTTGATGTATCGATCGGCCTTCCTTCACGACCAGGGCCAGAGCATGCGGAACGAATCGGCAGTGGCCAAGCTGTTCTGCTCACAGATGGCGGTGGAAGTTACCCGGATGGCCATGCAGGTTCATGGGGCGTATGGGACGATGAAGAGCCTGCCGGTGGAGCGCCTGTATCGCGATGCCAAAATGACCGAAGTCTACGTCGGCGTGTCCGAGATACAGCGGGCCATCATCGCCAGCAATCTCATAAAGTGACGGGGCAGACTTTGGGCCGCACGTTCCGGATCGAAAAAACCTGCCTTCATACCAGCGCCCGCGCCGGGTTCCTCACTACGTCGCACGGCGTTGTGCCTACTCCGGCGTTCATGCCCGTCGGCAGCCAGGCCACGGTAAAGGCGCTCACGCCGGATGATGTCAAAGATATCGGGGCGAAGATGATCCTGAGCAATGCCTACCATCTCTACCTGCGGCCGGGCGTTGATGTCATCGAACAGATGGGCGGGCTGCACCGCTTCATGGGCTGGGATGGGCCGATCCTGACGGACAGCGGCGGTTACCAGATATTCAGCCTGGCCTCGCTGCGGCGGGTCGATGATGAAGGGGTTGTGTTTCGATCTCATATCGATGGCAGTGAGCATTTCCTCACGCCGGAAGGGGCCGTGCAGCTTCAGCAGAGACTTGGCAGCGATATCATCATGGCGCTGGATGAATGCCCGCCTCATACCGCCGAGATAGATAAGGTCCGTGAAGCCACGGGCCGGACCCACCGCTGGGCGGAGAGGTGCTTCAAAGCGCATCAGCGTGAAAATCAGCAGCTCTTCGGAATCGTGCAGGGAGGCATCTTTCCTGATCTGCGTCGCGAATCGGCGGCGTTCCTGACGGCGCTGGATTTCCCCGGCTACGCCATCGGAGGCTTGAGCCTGGGAGAGCCGAAGAATGTGACGCTGGCCATGGTGGATGAGACGGTGGCCTGCCTGCCCGACGACAAGCCGCGGTATCTCATGGGAGTGGGATCGCCTGAGGACCTCGTTGAGAACACGGCCAGAGGAATTGACCTGTTCGACAGTGCTCTGCCTACCCGTACTGCCAGGAACGGCGCTCTCTTCACCGCTGCAGGCCGGTGCAACATACGAAATGCCGGCTTCAAGGTGGCTGACCGACCCATCGACCCCGGCTGTGACTGCTATACCTGCCGCAACTTCTCGGTGGCCTACATGCATCACCTGTTCAGGAGCAAGGAGCTTCTGGCCTACCGGCTGGCCACTATCCACAACCTGAGGTTCATCATGAGGCTGATGGAGCGAATACGTCAGGCGATTGTCAAGGGGCGGTTCGACGATTTCCAGAGGGATTTCCTGAGCACCTATCAAACGACCGACGAGGAAGTCAGGTTGGTCCAGAAGCAGCGCTGGCTAGAGAGGTCGGTCAGAGTCCGTGACGAAGGCGACAGCGCCGAAGACTCCGGCGTTATCGCCTAGCTCGCTGGATACTATCCGCACCACGCCGGCCGGCAACCGGAAGGCCCTTTCGGCGACAACCTTTCGCGCTGGTTTGAGCAGCATCTCGCCCATCTTGCCCACCCCTCCGCCCACAATGATCATCTCCGGGTTGAAGATATTCACGAAGTTCACCAGGCCCACGCCGAGATTGGTGGCGGCTTTGTTGATGACGGACAGAGCCACTGCGTCACCTTTCTGTGCGGCTGTGGCGACCGTCAAGGCGGTAACGTTGCAGGTTTCACCTTCGGCCAGTTCAAACATGGCCGTCCTGGCTCCCTGCGCAATCAGGCGCTGCGCCTCCCTGGCGATGGCCTTTCCTGAGGCCAGCATCTCCAGACAACCGATGTTGCCGCAGGCACAGCGAGGGCCGTTGATGTCTATGGTCATGTGGCCCAGTTCCCCGGCTGCTCCGGATACGCCCTCGTAGAGCTTGCCGTTGATGATGACCCCGCCGCCGATGCCGGTGCTGACCGTAAGATAGATCAGGTTGTTCACTCCTTTGCCGGCTCCGAAGCGGTGCTCGCCGAGTGCTGCGGCGGTGGCGTCGTTGAGGAGGAACGTCTTCACGCCGGTGGCTGACTCGAACCTCTCTTTCAGCGGCGTGTTGTGCCAGCCGGGGAGGTTAGGGGAGTCTGTCACCAACCCCTTCTCGGTATCTATGGCTCCGGCAGCGGCGATGGCTATACAGGACAGGGAGGAGAAGGTGAGGTTGGCGTTAGCAACGAGATTGCCGGCTGTGGATACCATTCGCTTGATGATGGCGTCGGCTCCCTCATCGGCCAGGGTGGCGCTGTACTCCCGCGCCAGGATTTCGCCTTTGGGGGAGATTATGGCGGTGACGATCTTGGTGCCGCCGATATCGATGGCGAGCACGGGTTTGTCTTCGGCTGGTGAACTCATCACAAGGGGTATTATAGTCTCGAAGGGAGAGGGGCGGCAATCAGGGGACAGCCTGAGGTGTCGAGATTACACTCTAGAGCGATCTCACATGCGGCTGTCTCTCTTCAGCCTCTTGACCATTTCGTCATAGCTGATGAGAGGCTCATCGGGCCTTTCCTCAAAGGCTTCCAGGTCTTCAGCATCCTCAGCCAAGGCTTCACGGACGGCATCGTTGACCAACTCCGATACCGATCGAGAGGTTTCTACTGCCTTGGCTTCAGCGCCTTATGCAGTTCAGGATCGAGATAGATGGTAGTCCGCTTTGAGCGTGTTGCCATTGCATCACTTCGATTGATCACGGATTCACGGGCAACTCTTTCTTGGGGCGCGCTACCTGCCAAAAAACTGCTAGAATCCTGATAAGATTCTCTCGTCCAGATTCTCTATAACAGCCGACTCACCCTTGTCCTCAGTGCGAATCAAGAATTCCCTAATTGCCAAACGCAGAAGCTCTTCTATCGAGCCCACAAACTCGCTGAATTCGACTGTCCCTTTTCCCTTAATTGGGACGCTCTTCTTGAGGTCCTCGCCATGAACAATATGACTTCTCTCTCTGTAGGCAGCTTTCAGAGTGTTTGATATCTCTTCTCTCTCCGCTGGAGTATTGCCTAACAGGGTACCGCACCTCAAGACTAACTTATATCGTTTCTCCTTCCTTTTCAGGAGCAGCGACTCAAATCCGATTATGTAGTCGATTAGCTTGTCCTCTGGTCTGTGCCTCTCATAACTTAAATCAAATCTGTGCAGTGCAACGGCGATCTTGTTGAGTCTTCTTTGCTTTGCACATTGAAAGAAGCGCCAGAACTCCCGAAAGGCAGGAATTTCGCTTTCCGGCATATTGTAGGGTGTGCCACAGTATACCGTCTTTCTCAGAGAAGTCTCAATGACACCGCTGCATCCTATTGCGTCTGTGTCGATACGGTGGCAACGAAAGCCGACGGTGCCATTCTTGTAAAGCCTTAGAGCGGAGCAGATTTCTTCTGCTTCCTCTGTTGCGATCTGGCTCGAAAGAGGGCTGCCTGGATTCGGGGAGTAGTTGCCATCGTCGATTACTTTGGGTATTTCCTTACTAATCTCAATGGCCCATTCACCGCTGAGCGGCAGTGAATGAGCACGTAGCGTTTCCCGTTGCTCTTCTGGAGTGATCTTGATGATCCCTGATCCAGCCCCAAGAGAAATCCTGTCAGCCTCAGAATGGAACCCATCAAGGAAGAAGTGGAACCTGACAACCACAGTGTTCCGATAGAAGTAATCCTCAAATGCTTCGTAGACACTATCGAAAGAGATCTGACAAAAATCTAACTGGCGATTATCGCTTAGAAAACGGTTGAGGAGGGTTGTAAGACAGTAGTCGGCATCGATATGAAGTCTGGACTCATCAGTACCAACAAGCTTGTTCAAGTGCTTTGCTATTGTTTCATCTTTGAGAATGCCCCGTCTGGCTATTTGGTAGGATGGAGCCCCATGCACATGATGCACGGCCTCATGTGCAAGCTCGTGCCATGTGATGTCTAGAGCAGAAAGATGAGTTGGACGCGCGCCAGCCTCTGAGACAAGTTCTGCGACAATCTGCAAGTCTTCTGGAATCTCTACGTTTGACTTAAGGTGGGCAAGAACTGTCTTGCAGCATTCGCTGAGCGCGTCGTAGAGACCCGGATTTCTCACGAGATCTCTTCTTGCTAGTGACGGATTTTGTGTATGATCTTCCAACATGTCAACCGGCCTACATTATACACGACCGATGGCAATATGCCTGATACTTGGCCACGTTTGACAGCATACGGCTTGGCGATCCTGCTCCGTTCCCGTCATCATCCGGCTTGACCGGATGATCCAGTGGTCTTGGCGTGAAGCCGCGTCATGAGTATGTCTGCTGGATTGCCCGATCAAGTCGGGCAATGACCAAGATTCGAATGTTGTTGATCTGAGTGTTGTTGTTTGGTTTAGTGGAAGTCATTGTATCGAAGGGTTTGGTGGTCCTGGACCCTATCTCGTTCCCGTCATCATCCGGCTTGACCGGATGATCCAGCGATCCAGCGCGAAGCTGCATCATGAGCATGTCTAATGGATTGCCCGATCGAATCGGGCAATGACTGGTGTGGAGGCAGAAGATGGTTGGCGCGAGTTTACGAGTCAGCGTTCGTGCAACTCAGTGTTTGATGACCCTCATCGATCATTCGAGATTTGTGCTGCCAGTCGTCCGGCCCAGGCGCGAATGGCATTCAAGTCCCTGCCATCGTAGACGCCGGGTCTGATTTCTTTGTAGCCTGCCGATTTGATTCGTGCGTCGATGTCGAAGACCTTGAAGACCGATGAAGCAGGTTTCCACCACCACGGGAAGGTTCTGCGGTCCCAGAGGCCGCCGAAGAAGCCGTAAGCGATGGGCCGGAGATGATATTTGGCAGCCTTATCGTCCAGGTATCTCCTTTTGACCTTCTGGACTTGCCTGCCCATGAGTTCGTCTATTGCAGCGGAGCCGGCGGAGACAAAGAGGGCCACCCTCTTGGTGGCCAGCTCCTTCTGAAATCTCCTCATGAAGTCTTCAGCCTCACCGGTCCACACGTCCATTCGTATCCCGCTGCCGACGACAACGAGATCGTACGGCGACACGTCGTCGATCTGTTCCTGTTTAGCGTTCGCTATCCGAACATCGAGGTCAGTGTTTCGAAGAACCGTGGCGATTTCCTCTGCGGTTCCTTTGGTTGCACCGTAGCGAGTCCCATAGACGATCAGCACTTTGCATTTCTCTTCCATGCCCTCATCCCTCCCAGATTGTTTGTGGCCGGCTGCGGCCGAAGGGTGCCTCACAAGTCGGGCAGTGACAGGATTCGAACGGGGTTTTGCGTCGGCAGTGCACGAGCCTACTCCGTTCCTGTCATCATCCGGCTTGACCGGATGATCCAGCGGTCCCGGCCTGAAGCTGCATAATGAGTATGTCTGCTGGATTGCCCGATCGAGTCGGGCAATGACAGAATTGATCCGGAGGACTCCGATCTCCACCGTGTATGGCGGCATCCGGCAGCACTACTTGAGCCATGCCCCCAGGTAATATGGCCAGACTACTATGCCCAGGATGACCTTCCACCAGGTCAGATTGACGAAGCCTATGGTGAACAGCCAGCCGGCAAACCAGAAAGCTCCTCCCAGAGGTGCTGCACCTCCTCCTCCGCTCTTGCCGTTCCACTTCTTCTCGTCGCGTTCTTGTGCCATGTTCCCCTCCCGCACCTTCGGTGCTTCATCGAGTCGGTACGCTTTGTATTATACACGACTGATACTGACAGGCCGGATGGCTGGGGTGCACAGAACTGATGGACTGGGGTCGCCCACAGTTCAGTGGCTTGGTGCGTTTTGTCTCCGCCGCTTCTCAGCCACCACCATGATCTCCATCTCGTCTGCTTTCTTGGTCATTTCTGATCTCCTTCCCGGCGAGTGTACGACGGGCAGCGTGTACAGGCCAACATGGCCGAAAGCACATGGCCTTGTGGGGCATGATAGAATTAAGGCGGCTTAACTTAAGCGAGTTTAAGCAACAGGAGGCGGACCATGAAGAGTGAGCGGATTGAGGAATACCTGGAAGCGATCTTCAAGAGGCAGCAGGCGGATGCGCCCGCCTCCACATCGGCCCTGGCCGAGGACTTGCAGGTTTCCCTGCCTGCCGTGAGCGATATGATGCGCCGGCTGCAAGGCAGCGGTTTCATAGAGTACGAGCCGAACCGGGGGGCTTGGCTGACTGACAAGGGGCGTCAGACGGCAGTCTCGATCGTCAGACGCCATCGCCTGTGGGAGAGATTTCTGACCGACATACTGGGGCTGAAGTGGGACAAGGTGCATGATGAGGCGTGCCGACTGGAACATGCCATTTCCCCTGAGACCGAAGAGAGGCTGGCTTTGCTCATGGGTAATACTGACACTTGTCCTCATGGGCATCCTATTCCTGATAAGAACGGAAACATAAGCGACCGGGGCATCAAGCCGGTCTCTGAATTTGAGCCTGCGCAGAAGGTGCGTATCTCAGCAGTGGCCAAGGAGGACGCACGCTTGTTGAGGAAAGTGGAGAAATGGGGATTAAGACCTGACACAGTGGTATCGATCGAGAGCAAAGATGTCGATGGGTCGATGGTGCTGAAATTGGATAAGCAAACTGTGGCGTTGGAGAAGGATACTGCGGAATATCTGCTGGCCAGGCCATTCTCCCCGGAAGAGATACCTGCAGAGGAGGAGGTGCCTATGAGTGCGCTTCAGTCGGGAGAGTCGGGCGTCGTGAAATCGTATGTGGGTGGTCGTGGGATGCTGGGGCGATGCCTGTCCATGGGATTTACCCCGGGCAGTACGGTGAGAACGATCGAGAACTATGGGCGCGGTCCGATTCTGGTGAGTGTCTGCGACACAAAGGTTGCTCTCGGCCGAGAGATAGCCGGCAAGATCATGGTGATCAGAAAGAGAGCCTGATGCGGTCTGGATCTGAAAGGACTGCTGTTGTAGCGCTGGTCGGACTGCCCAATGTGGGCAAGAGCACCGTTTTCAACCTTTTGACCGGTCTCTCGCAGCATGTAGGTAACTGGCCGGGAAAGACCATAGAGCAGAAGACCGGTGTGTTTCAACATGACAGTATGACCCTTCAACTGGTCGATCTGCCAGGGACATACAGCCTTACAGCCAACTCAGTGGAAGAGCAGATCACCAGAGACTACCTGGTCAAGGAGAAGCCGGATGTGGTCGTGGCGGTGCTCAATGCTGCCAGCATGGAGCGCAGCCTGTATCTGGTGGCTGAGCTGATCGAGCTGGCGCCGCGATTGGTGATCGGCCTGAACATGACCGATGTAGCCCGGCAAGAGGGAACGAAAGTTGATGCCGAGGCACTGGAAACGGCACTGAATATTCCGGTGGTGCCGATGGTGGCCACAAAGAACCAGGGAGTCAACGACTTGGTGAAGGCCATTGAGCGGGAGTGCAGCCAATCGACAGGCTCCCGTGTGGTGAAGCATATCGAGTCTGGCAGCGAGATCGAGGGCGACATAAATCATATCGCGCAGCTTCTGACCGATGGGGACACGGCTCCGTACCCGAGGCACTGGGCAGCCACGAAACTTCTGGAAGGTGACGATCAGATCAACAAACTGCTGCAGGAGCGCGTGCCTCCGGATCGTTGGATGGAGATAGATTCCTTCATCACAAATAAGGAGTCGGTCGCCATCGCTATCGCCGGCCTGCGGTTCGACTGGGTGAGGAAGATACTGTCCACCACTCAAGAGAAGCGGCCCATCGGGCAGGTCTCTCTGACAGAGAAGCTGGATCGTGCCGCTACTCATCCAATCCTGGGCTTGGTCATCCTGCTGGCAGTCATGGGATTGGTGTTCCTTTTTGTGTATGGGATAGGTATTCCTGCTCAGCATTTCCTCGAAGTCAGCGTGATTGAGAGGGTGCAAACGCTGATTTCTCATGATATGGCTTTCCTGCCCGGCTGGCTGCAAAGCCTTCTCGGTGACGGGATTGTTGGGGGAGCAGGCTTGGTGCTCACCTTTGTGCCGATACTCTTTCTGTTCTTCGTGGCCTGGGGCTTTCTGGAAGACGTCGGATACACCGCGAGGGTGGCCTTTGTCACCGACAGGTACATGCACCCTCTGGGTCTGCACGGAAAGTCAACGTTGCCGTTGCTCCTGGGATTCGGCTGCAACGTGCCTGCCGTAATGGGAACACGCATCATCGAGTCCAGGCGGGCGCGGCTTCTGACCGTGCTTCTTGCTCCTCTGGTTCCCTGCACCGGCAGAATGGCAGTGATTGCCGTGATCGCAGCGGCAATCTTCGGTGGGCGGGCAATATTCGTATCGCTGGGAATCATAGTCTTCAGCATTGCCGTATTGGCGATCATGGGCCTGATCCTGAACCGCTTTGTCATAGGCGGGAAGAAGGCGGCTTTGATGATGGAACTGCCTTTATATCATTCACCCAATCCTCGCACCATCGGGATGCTTTCCTGGCAGCGCACGGCATCATTCATCAGGCGTGCCGGAACAGTTATCCTCGTCGTGTCTATGATAGTCTGGTTGCTGTCGTATTTCCCGGGAGGCAGCGTCGAAGAGAGCTACCTCGCTGACTTTGGAAGATGGCTCGAACCGTTGGGCAATCTGATGGGGCTGAGCTGGCAGGTCATAGTGGCACTCCTGGCCAGTTTTGTAGCCAAGGAGAACACGATTGCTACTCTGGGTGTGTTGCTGGGGCAGGAAGGAGCCGGGCTGAGTGAGGTGCTGAGGAATATGTTGACGCCGGCGGCGGCCATGGCATTCCTTGTAGCGCAAGTCCTTTTCATCCCTTGTGCAGCAACGGCCATGTGCATTCGCCAGGAGACGGGGGGTTGGCGTTGGATGGCCTTCTCCATAGGTCTGCAGTTGGCGCTCTCGCTGTCCCTGGCTATTGTAGTGTACCAGGTGGCCAGGCTGATGGGAGTGGGGGTGTGATAGGGCGTGATGAGATGATAAGTCGTAACTTGGGCACGGTGCTTGCCTGGATGCTTCTTCAGCGCAGGTGCGCCAGCCTGAGGCGGATGGCATCGTAGCGGCTGGTGATGTTCAGCTTTGAATACAGGCGAGTGATGTGATTCTTAACCGTCTTTTCTTCGAGGGAGAGAACCTGAGCGATCTCGGCGTTGCTCCGTCCGTCGGCGATCAGGTCCAGTATTTCAGTCTCTCTGGCGGTGAGCGGCTCGGCAGGCGGCTGGTCCTGCAAAGGCTCCATCCTCGATTCGTCGGCGGCTAGTTCCGCCAAGGCCAGCGCCACGGCTGGCGATGGGACGATCTCCTCACCTGAGGCCACCATGTATACAGCCTCCAATAGCTCATCGGGGGCGAAGCGGCTGTAAACGAGGTATCCCCTGGCGCCGGCATGGAGCGTACGCGCCAGAGTCTTGGCATCTTCGGTGACTGTGAGAATGAGTATCTTAGCCTGGGGACTGTGGTGCAGTATCTCAGTTGTAGCATCGATGCCGTCAATTATCGGCATGCGGATGTCCATGAGTACGACATCTGCTGAATGCCTGTTCATCCATTGTATTGCCTCGGCGCCGGTAGATGCCTCACCAACGACCTGAATGTTTTCCTCTGCTTCCAACAAGCTGCGCAGGCCTTGCCGGATAACCGGGTTATCATCCACAATGAACACTCTTGTTTTGCTCATTCAACCCCCTTGATCCCCCCCACTCTTGAGGGGGCGAAGAAGGTAACTCTGGGGACACCCCAGACCCCGGCAGCGTTCCGCTGCACCGTTCCCAGGGAATCCAGGAAGGAACTCACTCGTATCAAGATCCCTCTTCATCCCCTACTCTTAGGCTATGAGCCATAAGCTGTGTCACTTGGGTGGGGGCAGCGGAACCGAGACCATTATGCGAGTTCCCCGGCTGTCGTCTATGGAGAACTGGCCGTTCATCTGCTCCACTCGTTCCTTCATCCCCAACATTCCGTACTTGCCTTTGGAGGCCAGCTTATATGCGTCCGTTGCCGTGTAGACGATTCCTTTCCCGTCATCTGCGATCTCCAGCCGTAACTCGCCCGGGAGCATTTCAACTGAAACAGAGACACGAGAAGCACCGGCGTGTTTGCGGATATTCTCCAAAGCCTCAGAAAGGACGCTTCGCAGATTGTGGCTGACCAGGAGCGGCAGGCTTCGATCGCTGCCGGATACTGTGAACTCAGCCTTGATGCCGGTGATTCTGCTCCAATCAACTACCATGTGTGATATCTGTGATGCCACGTCTGCATCCCGGGTCTCGCTGCGCAATTCATGGATGAGGTCTCTGATCTCCTGAGTAGATCGCTGGCAGACACCTTCTATGTAGGCAGCTTTTTCCCTGGCGGCCGGAGAGTCGGCGTGTCTCTTGAGCACATGAGCTTCCAGCGCCAGACCGTGAAGCGTCTTTAGCACCGTGTCATGGAGATCCCGGGCGATGCGGTTGCGCTCTTCCAGAAGGGTGCGCTCTCTGACGAGGCTGGCGCTACGGCGGCGTTCGCTGCGCGCTTCTTCACTGACCAGACCGACGGATAGCGCGATGAAGAGCATGAACAGCGCCCAGAAGGCGTATCCGGTCATGCTGAACCTGAGGCCATACTCTGAGACGCGGTATTGCATGGCCGCTGTGAGCCCAACTACAAAAATGACCTCTGTGATCAGGCTGGTCAGCAGGCCGAAGCGGACGGCCGCCTCGATGACCACGAAGGCGAAAGCAGCGTAAGCCGCTGTCTGCCCCTGGAGAAACTGGAAAATCATGGCCCAGGCGAAAACGGACAGCAACGCCTGGCTGAGGATTCCCAGGAGCACCTGCCCATGGACGGTGGTGATACGGCGATTTAAGAAGGCAGCGATGGCACTCCAGATCGCGAGCATGACTGTGAGGACGACCACGGTGACGGTCGATGTCGGGTCATATGCTATGCCCATGGCAATAAGGACAGGAATGCCAAGCCAGTGAAGGGCGATGAAGATCCATTCCAGACTCTTCATATCCCTCAGGCTGCGCCCGCCTGATAGCGAGTTCAGTTTCCCGATCAGAGTTCCCTGCATGTGCAATAGCGCTGTCAACTGCAAAGCTGACCATATTGTACATGATTGACACTGCTGCGTCCGGCGGCTCCAGAATAGGGACTAAAGTCCCAAGACAAGGGCTTGACTCGTCTGTGATACTGGATATAGCAGTTCGTGAAAAATGACCCTGAGATATGTTATCATTGGACAAGGCTTCTCAGGGGGTGGGTCGAATGCCGGTGGTGGACCGGCGTCGCATTACACGGTACCATTCTTTGGGTGGGAGTGTGAAAATGCAGAGAGAAGTAATTGCTGACCTCAAATCAGTCTACTATCGGGGGCGCTTCCGCGCCAGCACGGCATGGTCAAGAATCGGAAAGAGCTCTGGTGGTGAGAAATCGCCGGTTGCCGAAAGTGCTACCAGCAAGCGTAGCGGCTCAACCAAGCAGCACACGAAGACAGGAGTGGGCTATCGGCCGGTGGTATAGGAACCCACGACATACTCGGAACGATCAGATGGGTTTGCACTCCGAACTCCACTCAATACAATCAGCCAGGATGCTCAGTAGCTGATCGGCTTCTTCATATCCTCTCCTCAGCAAATCCCCTGTACTCCTCCACAGCTAAGACGGCTGAGACCTGATGATTGCAGGCGAAAGGCGGGGGCCACCTGCAGGTCCAGGAAGCACCCTCAATAGGGACCAAGGTCTCAAGACGGCGTGACCCGGCCGGCTGGAATACTGGACATGCATCATTCAAACCTTGCCATTGAGGAGGCAGCGATGAAATGTCCAATAACCCGAAGGGCAGGGTTCCACGGGCTTGCCCGTGGGTGAATGTAGCGG
>CAYYWI010000013.1:0-46441 GCA_964475375.1 uncultured Dehalococcoidia bacterium | reverse complement strand
GCCCACCAGAAACTGCACCGGAGTGGTCAGTGACAGAAGAAGCCAGTTGTCCGCATTGGTGCCGAACGGCATGACCATTGAAAGCACAAAGACAGGGATTGCCAGGGAGAAGCTGAAGATAAGGAGCAAAACGAGCCTGCGACGCTCGCGGTCCCGGGCCTGTCGCTCATAGTCCCCGGCTTTTTCCTCAGCGGGTACGGCCTTGTAGCCGGCGTCGCTGATGGCCTTCTTCAACCTGGGGACGGTGACCACTTCCGGATTGTAACGAACGTAGGCCTTTTCGCTGGCCAGATTCACCGTTGCCTCAACCACTCCATCAAGGCTGTTCAGCGCCGTCTCGATGTTCTGAACACAGGTGGCGCAGGTCATGCCGGTAATGCCAAAGGCCGCCTCGCTGATGGCCACGCCGTATCCGGTGTCCTCAACTGCCCGCACTAAGTCCTTCTCAGTGGCCTGTGACGGGTCATATTCCACCGTCGCCTTCTCGGAGGCCAGGTTCACGCCGGCCTTATGAACACCACGCAGTTCGGACAGTTTCTTCTCCACTGTGCCGGCACACGTGGCGCAGGTCATTCCGGTTATCTGCAGGCTGGTCTGCTTCGTTTCTTTGTCCACAATGCCCATGTTACCAGTATTGAATCACATGTGAAAGTACGTACGTGACGGTGATCTCCAACGCCCCCAGCGCTTCGCGCTACCCCCTCTTTCGCCAAAGAGGGGGTCAAGGGGGAGCTCTGCCAGTCGCTTTCGGTGGCCTTTCCGCTGTAGAATATGCCTCAGTATCACACAGTCCCCAATCCAACGAGGAGGTTATTCGTGAAGAACGTTGAGTTTTCCGTAAATGGCAACATCCTTACTATCACGGTGGATTTGACCAAGGAGTTCGGGCCATCGTCCTCCGGCAAGACCATCATCATTGCTTCGACGGAAGGGAATATGCGCTTGCCTGACCGTAACGAAGTTGTGGGCCTGAACGTCTACCGCAAGAAGTAGCAGAGCATCCGTCACCCCCATGAAGTCCAGCAGTTCCAGAGTAGGCACGGCGCGCCTGCGTGGTTATGTAGAGGCAACGCATGCATTGCCTCTACGGGTGTTGCGTCCACCACATCACCAAACGTTCGCCTATCCTGCCACACGCCCGTGACCATCACGAAAACGCCCTAACGATCGTAGAGGCTTGGCATGCCTCTAACACGAGGAAAGAAGGTTGTTCTCGTCATCATTCCAGCGCGCCGGGTTAGCCAGGATGTATTCGCGGATGTTCGGCACGGGAAATGGTCTGGGATGTCGTCTCAACAACGCCGGGCGATTTCCCCGAATTCGTTCAAACGCACGACATTGGCGCAGGACCGCGTGGTATGTAGAGGCAACGCATGCGTTGCCTCTACGATTCATCATGCCCTAGTCAAACCGGGCATGGCCACACGGGTATTGGGCGCGATGAATCACGCTCCACTAGGGCTTCGGTTGACAGAGTGATTTCTATGAACACCCGAACAAACGTAGAGGCAGGTTTGAAACCTGCCTCTACAGGGGTCATCCGACGATACATTCCGGGCAATCCCGCTCGGGGGACGAGGATGAGAAACCCGCACCACGAATTGCCGTAGGGCTAAATATCTTTCGCTCCTGCCTGGACGGATTCGGCCCCAAAAATCCTCCAGATGATATAATGGTTTTCGGTTCTCCCACCCTTTAGGATTATGTTCACACATCTTCACGTCCACACCGAGTACAGCCTCCTCGACGGCATGTGCCGTATACCCCAGTTGCTTGCCCGCACCAGGGAACTGGGCATGGACAGCCTGGCCATCACCGACCATGGCTCTCTCTACGGCATAATCAATTTCTATCTTCAGGCAAAGGAAGCGAATATCAAGCCCATAATCGGCTGTGAGTTTTACGTTGCCGGCAACAGCCGTCTGAGCCGGACCGCCGCCGACAAGGACCCCTATCATCTGGTACTGCTGGCCAAGGACAAAGCCGGCTACAAGAACCTGCTGAAGCTGTCCACCAAAGCCCATCTTGAAGGCTTCTACTACAAACCCAGAATCGACAAGGAACTCCTGTCCCAGCATCATGATGGGCTGGTGGCCCTCTCCGCATGCCTTGGTGGAGAGATTCCCCGTCTCATCCTGGAAGGGCGTACCCAGGAAGCTGAACAGAGCGCCAGGTGGCATAAGGAGCTTTTCGGCGATTATTATCTGGAGATACAAAGGCACCCTCTCCCTGAGCTTGAGCAGGTCAACAAGGGGCTTATTGACCTGAGCGCCAGACTGAATATACCCCTGGTGGCCACCAACGACGTTCACTATATAGAGAAGCAGGACGCCCGGTGGCAGGACCTGATGCTGTGCATCCAGACCAACACCACCGTCAACGACGAGAAGCGGCTGAAGATGGCCGGGGACTTCTTCTACCTCAAGAGCCCACAGGAGATGGCGGCAGAGTACGCAGACATGCCCCAGGCGCTGGAGAACACCGAGCGGATCGCCCGGCTTTGCAACCTGGAACTGGAGTTCGGTCGGCTGCATCTTCCAGAGGTCAGTATTGACCCCGGCAAAACCATTGACCAGCACCTGGCCGACCTTTGCTGGAAAGGCCTCGCCCAGCGCTACAATGGCCACCCCTCAGCAGAAATAGAAGCGCGACTGAGGTACGAGCTTGAAGTCGTCCAGAAGACCAATTTCGCCCAATACTTCCTGGTGGTAGGAGACATCGTATCCTTTGCCAGGCGAAGCAAGATCCCCTGCGGAGTGCGCGGCAGCGCTGCCGCCAGCCTGATCCTCTACTGCATGGGCATTACTGATGTCGACCCGATGGAGTACAAGCTGGTCTTTGAGCGCTTCCTCAACATCGAGCGTAAGGAGATGCCGGATATCGACCTCGACTTCCAGGACGATCGCCGCGACGAGGTCATCTCATATGTAGCCCAGAGGTTCGGCCAGGATCACGTGGCCCAGATCATCACCTTCGGGACCCTGGGGGCCAAAGCCGCCCTGCGCGACGTGGGTAGGGCGCTGGGCATGCCTTACGGCCAGGTCGACCAGGTAGCCAGGCTGGTTCCGTTTGGAGTCGGCATGACTCTGGACAAGGCGCTGCAGGAGAACGAGGAACTGCGCCGCGTGTACCAGGAAGACTCCATAGTCCGCAACCTCGTGGACTCCGCCAGGCACCTGGAGGGGATATCGCGCCATGCCAGCACTCACGCTGCCGGCATTGTTATCTCGAAGGACCCGCTGGTGGAGCACGTCCCTCTGCAACAGGTAAGCAAGGGAGAGGCGAAGGGCATGGCCATGACGCAGTTCGTAATGCAGGACATCGCCCGCGTCGGTCTGCTGAAGATGGACTTGCTGGGCCTGATCAACCTGACTACCCTTTCGCGGGCCAGGGAAATCATCGCCCGGCACCGGGGGGTGGATCTGGACTTGCTGCAGCTTCCCATGGAAGACGCCAAGACCTTCGAGCTGCTGTCTTCAGGCGAGACCGGGGGTGTCTTCCAGTTGGAAGGCTCAGGAATGAGACGCTACTTGAAGGAATTGAAACCGGCCAAGTTCAGCGACGTGGCCGCCATGGTGGCGCTCTATCGCCCCGGCCCCATTGATCACATACCGAGGTTCATCAAATCCAAACAAGGTCTGGAGCCGATCACCTACCCGCATCCGTCTTTGGAGAGAATCCTGGAGGAGACCTATGGTGTCATCGTCTACCAGGACCAGGTGCTCTTCATCGTGCGGGAATTCGCCGGCTATAGCCTGGGGCAGGCAGACATCGTTCGAAAGGCGATGGGTAAGAAGAACCCCGAGATAATGCAGAAGGAGCGGGTGCGATTCCTGGACGGTGCTCAGAAGAAGGGCTTCTCGTCCGAGATAGCCGTGAAGGTATTCGAGCTGATCGAGCCCTTTGCCGGTTACGCCTTTAACAAGGCCCACAGCGTCAGCTATGCCATGATCGCCTACCAGACCGCCTACTTGAAGGCCAACTACACCGTGGAGTATATGACAGCACTTCTCCTTTCTCACAGCGGGCAACAGGAAAAAGTTGCCACAGCCGTAGCCGATTGCCAGCGCATGGACATCAAGGTCTTGCCCCCGGATGTCAACAGGAGTGAGGCCAGTTTCAGCATTGAAGACTCAATGGAGCCGGCCATCCGGTTTGGCCTTTCCGACATCAAGAATGTGGGGGCCAGCGCCATTGCGCCGATAGTAGAGGCGAGAAAGAAGGGCGGGCCATTCAAGTCTATCGAGGACTTCTGCCGCCGTGCCGACCTGCGGGGCATGAACAAGAAAGTCCTGGAGAGTTTGATCAAGGCCGGTGCCCTTGACTGTCTGGCGGGGCGGGGAGCGCTGCTGAACCAGATTGACCGCATCATGTCTCTATCTCAACGTGAACAAAGTCTGCGCGAATCCGGCCAGTCCACCATGTTTGACCTTTTTGGAGCCACCACTCAGACTCCACTTCCGGAAATGAAGCTTGAGGATGTCGAGGTGTCCTACAGGGACAAGCTGGCCTGGGAAAAGGACCTGATCGGCGTCTACCTTTCGGGCCACCCCTTCCACCAGGCGGCCCGGGAACTGAAGTCCAGCACCACCGCCTTCTGCGGCGAGATCAACGCTGAGATGGTGGGCCAGATGGTCACTGTCGCTGGACAGGTCGTCTCTGTCAGACAGGGCCTGACCAAGAGCCGGCAGCCATTCGTCAGCGCGACGCTGGAGGACCTGGACGGTAGCGTTGAGGTCACCTGTTGGTCGAACGTCTATCAGCAGACACAGGAACTGTGGATCGAGGGCAACATTCTGGTGATTCAAGGCAAGGTGAGGGCACGAAACGACGGAGCGCAACTGATATGCGACCAGGTACGCCAGTATGAACCCGGTAAGGAGAAACCGCCTGCCGAGCCAAAACCAGTCAAGCGCCGTCTGATCATAACCCTGATCTGGACTGACAACGAACAAGATGACATCGCACGCCTGAACCGGATTGCAGAGATACTGAGAAGCAGCCCCGGCGAGGACAAGATCCTCCTCGTCATTGTTACCACGGCCGAACGGGTCACGATGGATGCGCCGGACACTGCGGTCAACTACTGTCCCGATCTGCATCAGCGGCTGGTGGAACTGGTGGGAGAGAAGAACATGAGGCTGGAGATGTGAGCAACAGACAATGTGAGTCGTGTACCGGTGATGCGCCTCTGAAGTCTAATTAAAAACAGTGATTGGCCTCTGTCGAGGCCAATCACTGTTTTGTTGGGGAGGAAAAGGGGGACTAGGAAGTTCCCTCTATCCTACGTATGAAATATTAGCTAAGGCGAACGGATCTGTCTATCAGGAATTACCTGAGTGCCCCATCAGGAATTACCTGACACCAACGGCTGGGGCGATCCCCCGGCCTGAAGTGATGAATCGATCAGCCCATTCTCAATGGCAAAACGGCAGATGTCTACATCATTGCGTAAACACAGCTTCCGGAGAACATGCGCGTGATACGTTTCCACCGTCTTGACGCTCAACTTGAGTTTGGCAGCCACCTCCCTCAACTTGTGTCCCTGGGCTACCAGGCAGAGAACCTGCAGTTCACGATCTGAAAGGCCGCCGACGTGTCCAGCGCGTGGTCGCTGGGCCAGAAGCTGGACGTTCACTATGTCCTTACCATCCTCCGACAAGTACATCTTGCCCTGAGCCACAGCTCTGACTGCATCGTGAAGCTCCTTGGTGCTGCAACCCTTCGTTAGATAACCCAGACAGCCGGCCCTCATGGCACGCACTGCGTAGTGCACTTCATGGTACCTGGTAAGCACCAGGATACGGGCCTCGGGATCCTGCAAGAGGATCCACTTCGCGCTCTCGAGACCATCCATTCCAGGCATGGAAATATCCATCACAACCACTTGCGGCCGCTTGTCCTGGAACAGCCTGGCTGCTTCCAGGCCGTCATTGGCCTCCGCGATTACCTTGATGTCGTGCGCCTCGTCAAGCACTCGCCTGATCCCTGCTCTTACAAGCGCATGATCATCAGCAAGCAGAACCCCGATCATGCAATACCTCTGTATCGAAATCTCGCAGCGGCAACCGGGCGATGACCTGAAAACCTTTGCCTGGTCTTCCTCTAAGAATGAGCTTGCCCCCAGCCAGCTCGGCCCGCTCGCGCATACCTGACAGCCCCAAAGAGGACGCATCCGGAGGCTGTTTCAAGTCAACTCCCACCCCATTGTCTAAGATGGACAGAGACATAGCCCCGTTTCGGAATCTCACATCTACTCTGGCCTGCGAAGCTTTCGAATGCTTCCATACATTGGTCAAAGCTTCTTGCACTATGCGATAAGCACAGATGGTTACCGTCTTCGGCAGAATCACGTCATTGTTCGGGGCCTGCACGGGACATGAGATTCCGGTGCGCCGCTCAAAGTCCTCTGCATAAACATATATGGCTCTGATCAGTCCCAACTGATCCAGCTCCAGTGGTCTGATGCCGAGTGCAATGCGGTGCGTAGTCTCATCAAGCCGCTCCACAATGGCCATAAGCCTGCCAACCCGCTCATTTAGAGGGGGTATGCCAGCCAGCTTCTCTGCCAGAGAGACGGCTTCCATCTTCAAGGCTGTCAGTTCCTGGCCCAACTGGTCGTGGAGCTCCCGGGCAATGCTTGCCCGTTCATCCTCCTGCACTTTGATTATCTGCTGAGACAGGAACTTGATCTGTGCCTGGGAGTGCCTCAGGACATCTTCAGCAGGCTTCCGTTCAGTCACGGATGTAGCCATAACCCCAAGGCCTTCACCCAACTTCAACACCCTGACCGTCATCTGAACTGGCCTCGCGCTGTTCTGTGTGGTCTGGACGTTCCCCGGAAAGGTTCCACAATCCCCCCACTTGCTGACCTATGAGCCTATCCTTGTGGATAATAACAATTAGACTTATTTACTGTCAAGAATTGTGAAAGTCTCGATTTGACGTTCCACGGCCGCCGATTAGACACTGCGACGGTAGTGAGACAAAAGTCGCATCAAAGCTGCAATCTGAGTTACTAGAATCTCGACATACTGCTGGGCTAGAGGAGGAATGCTGAAGTCTTTTTCGGCCAGCCTAGGGGTCAGGATTCTATCAAAAAGAGAAGACCTGGTTAAGCCAGAGTAGCCCCGAAATCGCGCGAATCTGTGCATGTTATAATTCAGCCATGGGATGGTAGGCGAGGTTCGGGTGATGAAATTCTTCGAATGTTTCCATCAAGAGATAGGCAGCCAGTCCGTATTGGCAGAGCATCGGAGGCCGGAAAGGAGTCCCAGGATATGGGCATATTTTTTTCAGGCAAGGAACTCGTCGATATCGCGATCGGGATTGAAAAGAACGGGACGGCATTCTACGACTCCATGATCAAATGTGCCAGGGAAAAGAAGGCCCAGTCAGCTTTCAAATACCTGGCAGACCAGGAGAGAGACCACATCAAGATTTACCAGCGGCTGCTCGCATCCGTGGGTGATGCTCCACCACCCGAGTCATATACGGAAGAATACGACCAATACCTCAAATCACTGGTTAACTCTGCGGTGTTCTCAAGCGAAGCAGCGGCCTGTAAGCTGGCAGAGAGTACAAGCAGCGACGCCGAAGGGATCGACTTCGGCATCAGGGCAGAGAAAGACTCCATACTCTTCTACACAGAGATTCAGGGCCTCGTCCGCAGAGCAGACGCCACGGTCATCGGCAAAGTGATTGAGGAGGAGAAGTCCCACTTGAAGCAACTCTCCGAGCTGAAGACAGGGCTGGCCAGAAGCTACTGTGAATCTGCCGCCGGGGTTCGCACCCAAATCGAAAAGACCAGGAAGGAGGAGGAAATGGCTTACACTGCGAAGGACTACGGGAAACTCATAGGAATGACCGGCTTCAGCGAAACTCTATTGAAGAACCACTTCACCCTCTACCAAGGCTACGTGACCAATACCAACAAGCTGCTGGATACGCTGGCCGCCTTACTGAAAGACGGGAAGACAGGCACTCCGGAATATGCCGAACTGAAGCGGCGGCTTGGCTTCGAGTTCAACGGCATGCGTCTCCATGAATACTACTTTGAGAACCTTGGTGGGAAGACGCCGCTGGACAAGTCAGGCAAGCTGGGCAAGAAGCTGGCGGAGGAGTTCGGCAGCTATGAGAACTGGGAAAAGGATTTTAGAGGCACCGGCGCCCTGCGTGGCATCGGCTGGGCCATCCTCTACCAGGACGGTGTTACGGGACGCCTGATCAACCAGTGGATCAACGAGCATGAGACCGGGCATCTTGCCGGTGGCACGCCCATCCTGGTCATGGACGTGTTCGAGCATGCCTTCATGACCGACTATGGTCTGAAGAGAGCCGACTACATTGAGGCTTTCTTCAAGAACATCAACTGGCCAGCCGTAGAGGCGCGCCTCAAATAGGTCGCGCCAGCCAATGATGCCGACACAATAAAGCACTGATTGAAGTCCTCACCTGTATGAGTGACCGCCGGGAGACGGGCTTGCTTGTGGTTGAAGTTAGTTATCGAGCAACCCGGCATCTTTTAAGTCAGCGAGACATGGGATGGGACCGAAGTCGCTGCGGCTATAATGGCAAACCACTAAGGTAGAATTCGTAAGGAGAGAAATGAGGAAGGCTTACCTGGATAACACCGCCGCTACTCCATTATTGCCTGAGGTATTGGAGGCGATGATTCCGTATCTCAAGGGTTCTTACGGCAATCCTCAATCACTCCACGATTGGGGAGACATAGCCAGGGATGCCATAGACGAAGCCCGGGGCAGGGTAGCGGATCTCATCGGAGGAAAAGGCGAGGAGATCATCTTCACCTCCAGCGGCACTGAGTCGAATAACATGGCCATCAAGGGTCTGGCGACTGCTCAGCAGTCCAAGGGAAAACACATCATCATATCGTCAATCGAACATTTTTCAGTCATGCATTCGGCGCGCACTCTGGAGAAACAGGGCTTCGAGGTGACTGTGGTGCCCGTTGACAAGTATGCACTTATCGATCCGAGAGAGGTAGCACGTGTGTTAAGGAAGGATACCATCCTGGTTTCCATCATGCACGCCAATGCCGAGGTGGGCACCATCCAGCCCATCGCCGACATCGCAAAGGTGGTGAAGGAAGCGGGCGCGGTATTTCACACTGATGCCGTAGCCACCGCCGGCACTATCCCGGTGGACGTCAGGGTCATGGGTGTGGATGCCCTGAGCTTGGCAGCCAATGAATTCTACGGGCCCAAGGGCGCAGGGGCGCTGTGGGTGAAAAGAGGAGTGCGTATCCTGCCGATTCTTGATGGTGGTGTGCAGGAGAATGGTAGACGTCCCGGTACCGAGAATGTGCCCGCCATCGTGGGCATGGGCGCGGCGGCGCATCTGGCCGAAGCTAATCTTGCCCCCCGCATCAGGCAACTGACAACTCTCCGCGACCGACTGATCAGTGGCCTGCTGTCCAAGATTGACCGCATCACTCTCAGCGGCCACCCTACCCGGCGCCTGCCGGGCACCGCCAGCTTCCTGGTGGAGTTCATCGAGGGGGAATCCATGCTGATGCTGATGAACCAGAAGGGGATCGCTGCCTCCAGCGGCTCCGCGTGCACTTCGCGGGCGCTCAAGGCGTCACATGTTCTCACCGCCATGGGCATCCCGCCCGAGAGGGCACACGGTTCACTCCTGTTCAGCTTCGGCATTCAAAACAACGATGAAGACGTCGATCACGTAGCGGCATCGCTGCCGCCGATTGTCGAGACGCTGCGGAAGATGTCACCGCTTTATGACAAGTTCATGAAGGGGCAGAGAGGAGGGATCGAACATGCCGATTTACAGTGAGAAGGTGATGGACCACTTCACCAATCCCCGGAATGTCGGGGAGATACCGAACCCCGACGGCATCGGGGAGGAGGGCAACCCCGTTTGCGGCGACATGATGACCTTTTATATTAAGGTCAAGGACAACCGCCTGGAGGACGTCAAGTTCAAAACCTTCGGCTGCGGGGCTGCTATAGCCGTATCCAGCATGGTGAGCGAGATGGCCAAAGGTAAGACTCTGGAGGAGGTCCGCAAGATCACCCCGGAACTGGTGGCCAGGGAACTGGAGGGGCTGCCGAAGAACAAGTTCCACTGCTCCAATCTCGGGGCCCAGGCTTTGAACAAGGCCATCGACGACTACATGGCCAAACAGGGGAAGAAGGCATAGGACGCTGAGGAGGATGACGATGGATGAGGAAATGAAGAAGAAGGCAGCCGGATGCGCCTGCCCGTACTGCGAAGAGGAGATTGTTGCGGCCATGCTGCCCTTTTGTCAGGCCTGTGGTGTGACCATCCGCTATTGTGTCAAGTGTGAGATTCCGGTGGCGAAGGATGCCAAGGTCTGCCCCAAGTGCGGCGGCAAGATCACGTCCTAGAGGTGTGTCAATGGCAGAGAAAATGACCTTGATTATGTTCAGTGGAGACATGGACAAGGCGCTGGCAGCCTTCAACTTGGCCATAGGCGCTGCATCTATGGGCATGGAAGTCAGCATGTTTTTCACCTTCTGGGGTCTGAACGTAATCAAGAAGAATGAGGGGCCGATCAGAAGCAAGGGCATCATGCGAAAGATGCTCAACTTCGTGAACCGCGGTGGCGCCGGGAGACTGCCGCTGTCGAAGTTCCACATGTTCGGGATGGGTAAGTGGATGATGGAAAAGCTGATGAAAGACACCAGGTTCCCATCGGCACAGGAGCTGATGACCATGGCCCACGGAGCCGGCGTCAAGTTCATTGCCTGCACTACCTCCATGGGGATGATGGGGCTGGGGAAGGAAGCTTTCGTTCCTGAGGTGGATGCTTACGCTGGAGTGGCTACCTACCTGGCCGACGCCAAGGACGGAAGAATCAATCTGTTTATCTAGGGAGGCACTGACATGAAGGCAGATGCAACGCTGGACTGCGTCGGTTTATACTGTCCTATGCCGATCTATCAGACCGCCAACAAACTGAAAGAACTCAAGGCGGGGCAGGTGCTGGAGGTCCTGGCCAGTGACGAGGGAATAAAAGAGGATGCGCCTGCCTGGTGCCGGACCACCGGCAATGAGTTGGTGGGCATGGAAGAGAAGGCTGGCGAGATCAAGGTCTACATCAAGAAGACGAAGTGAGGCGGGATGCGAACAGGAATTTCCATCGGTGTCGTTGCGAGGAGCGGAGCGACGAATCAATCTCATGGTAGTGAGGCTAAAAAAGAGATGAGATTGCCGCGCCTTCTCTTCGCTGCGCTCGGAGAATGGCTCGCAATGACAGGCTGTGGAGTGGATTCCCGCCTTCGCGGGAATGACAGGCCCGGGGCAGGCACGGTGCGTGCCCCTACAGGGGTCTATTGGGCGCATCGCAATGTACTCCTACACAATGGCTCGGGGGCGTGCAGAGGGGCCGTTCTTCTCTATCCCCCAAAGTGGGGGACTAAGGGGGTTGAATCAGCCAAGGCTGGAAGAGGTGAATTATGCTTACTATTGAAGGACTACACGTTGAAACCCAAGGTAAAGAAATCCTCCACGGGGTCAATATGCACATCGAAGCCGGCGAGACCCAGGCGCTCTTTGGTCCCAACGGCAGCGGCAAGACCACTCTGCTGATGGCTATCATGGGCTTCCCGCGATACAAGATCACGGAAGGCCACATTCTGTTCAAGGGGCAGGACATAACCAATGCCACGCTGGATGAGCGGGCGCGTCTGGGTATCGGCATGTCCTTCCAGCGGCCGCCGGTGGTGCGAGGGGTCAAGACCCGCGAGATGGTGCGGGCCTGCATGGGAGGCCGGGAAGACGGCGAAGAGGTGGCCAAACTGGCCGAGAGACTGAACATGGGGGAGCTGATGGACCGGGAGATCAATTACGGTTTCTCCGGCGGCGAGATAAAGCGCTCGGAGCTGCTGCAACTGCTGGCCCAGAAACCGGATCTGGTGCTGCTTGACGAGCCGGAGTCCGGCGTTGACCTGGTGAACATCGCTCTCATCGGCCAGATGATAAATGAGCTGCTGCAGAAAGACCTCAAGCGCAGCAGGACACGCGCCGGTTTGATCATCACTCATACCGGCCACATCCTGGACTATGTCAACGCCACCAAAGGGTATGTACTGCTGAACGGGGTGGTCACCTGTGAAAGGGATGCCCATGAATGCCTCGACAGCATCAAGAAGAGCGGCTATGAGGGGTGCGTCAGATGTCTGAAGTAGTCAAATCAAACAAGAACCAGGAACTGGCCGAGAAGGCACTGGAGAAGAAAGCTGCCCTGGGCGAAGACATAGACTTGTCCAAATACTCGTCAACGGCGGAGGAACACTCCTACCAGGAGAAGCCATCAGAGCTTCCCACTGAGGACAAGGCTCAATTGCTGAAGGTCGGCGTGATCCTGGACGATGCCAGCCAGCGGTCCGGCACCTTCGTCCAGATGGACCGGTCGGTGGTGCACAGCTCAGCGAGCGGGGATGGGGTGGAAGTGCTCGCCATCACCAAAGCGCTGGAGAAGTACGACTGGCTGCAGGACTACTGGTGGCGCGCGGTGAGCGTGGATCAGGACAAATTCACGGCGCATGCCGAGCTCGACCTCCAGAACGGGTATTTCATAAGAGCGCTGCCGGGTGCCAAAGTGGTCTATCCAGTGCAGGCTTGCCTTTATATCGCTCACAAGAACCTGGCCCAGAAGGTGCACAACATCGTCATCGCCGAAGAAGGCTCTGAGCTGCACATCATCACAGGCTGCGCCACCCGGCCCATGCATGCCTCCGGCCTGCACATCGGCGTTTCCGAGTTCTACATCAAGCGCGGGGCCAAGGTTACCTTCACCATGATCCACAACTGGGCACCGGAAACAGAGGTGCGGCCGCGCAGCGGGGCCATTCTCGAAGAGGGCGCGGTCTTTCTCAGCAATTATGTCTCCATGAAGCCGATGCGCTCGCTGCAGATGTACCCCGTGGCCCGCTGCAACGGTGAAGGAGCTATCGTCAGGTTCAATACCATTCTGGTGGCACCTCCCGGGTCTACCCTGGATACCGGCTCCAAAGTATTGCTCAACGGCAAGGGTTCACGCGCCGAGATTGTGGCCCGCACCATCACCACCGGCGGCACGATCATCTCCCGGGGCCACATAGCCGGCAGCGCGCCGGAGGTCAAGGGGCACCTGGAATGTCGCGGACTCATTCTGTCCGAACGCGGCACCATCCACGCCATACCTGAACTCAAAGGTGAAATCGCCGGAGTGGACCTGTCCCACGAAGCAGCGGTAGGTAAGATCGCTGAAGAGGAAGTAGAGTACCTCATGTCCCGCGGACTCAGCCGCGATGAGGCCACCGCCATGATTGTCCGTGGATTCCTGCACGTTGACATCGAGGGCCTGCCTCAGGAACTGGCGGGTGAACTCCAGCGGGCTGTGGAACTGAGTGAGAAAGAGCTACTGTAGGTACCCAACGAGGGCGAAGCACGATGGCTTCGCCCCTACAAGAATACGAAGGGGGAGATACTGATGAACACGAAGGCTTTGCACCGCATCACCTATGGCCTGTACATCATCGCCTCGCGAAAGGAAGACAAGATCAACGGTCAGATTGCCAACACTGTCATCCAGACCTCATCGGACCCGCCGACCATCTCGGTCTGCATCAACAAAGGAAACCTGACCCACGAATACATCCAGAACAGCAAGGTGTTCACCGTGTCCATCCTGGCCAAGGACACTCTCTTGAACTTCATCGGCCAGTTTGGCTTCAAATCAGGCAGGGATATCAACAAGTTCGAAGGGGTCAACTACAAGCTGGGCGAAACCAAAGCCCCGATTGTTCTGGACCACACCCTGGCCTATCTGGAAGCGAAGGTGGTCAGAGAAATGGATGTGGCCACGCACACCGATTTCCTCGGTGAACTCGTCGGCGCTGATATCCTGAAGGAAGGCGAGCCGATGACCTATGCCTACTATCTTGATGTAAAGCGCGGCACCACTCCAAAAACAGCACCCTCCTACGTGCAGGAGAAGAAGGAGGCACCGAAAGTGGCTATGCCCAAGTATGAGTGCAACGTCTGCGGCTACATCTACGATCCAGAGAAGGGCGATCCGGAGGGCGGCATAGCGCCCGGGACTCCATTCGAGAAACTGCCCGATGACTGGGTGTGCCCGGTGTGCGGTGCAGCCAAGAGCGAGTTCAAGAAGCTAGAGGGATAGATCAGCCCTTTCAACCCGGCATCAACAATGGAAGCCGAACGCAGTTCGGCTTCTTGTTTCTCCAGACGATTCCCGCCCCCCATTTGCAGGGGGAAGCCTCGCGGGAATGACACGAGGCCAAACGCTGCCGGGGTCCGGGGTGTCCGCAACGTGACCTTGATGAATCCACTGCGCTTCCCCGCTTCGTGCGCGCCACCCATCGGGGCGTGCAGAGGGCCGAAGGCCCTCTGCGTTTCTTCTCTTTCCCCCTTTGCCAAAGGGGGATAAAGGGGGATTGGTCTACGTGGAGTGGCGGTGCGCACAGACCGGATTCCTGCTTTCGCAGGAATCGGCCATGCTGAGTGCCTCAGCACCACGAAGGATGAAAATGGTCTATTTTCAAAGCAATGACACGAGGCCAAACGCTGCCGGGGTCCGGGGTGTCCGCAACGTGACCTTGATGAATCCACTGCGCTTCCCCGCTTCGTGCGCGCCACCCATCGGGGCGTGCAGAGGGCCGAAGGCCCTCTGCGTTTCTTCTCTTTCCCCCTTTGCCAAAGGGGGATAAAGGGGGATTGGTCTACGTGGAGTGGCGGTGCGCACAGACCGGATTCCTGCTTTCGCAGGAATCGGCCATGCTGAGTGCCATCAGCACCACGAAAGCAATGACCGGCAGTGCGTGGAATCGGCTGGGCACGCAACGTTCGGTGCTCTGCCGAAGATGGCTAGCCTGTGGCACTGACCCTGAATCGGGCCACCTGCGGTGACTTGAGCAGTTCCCAACTGCCTTTGATCCCGCTGTTGAGTGCCCCAACCTCAAGGTGAAGCATGGCAATCCCGCAGTCCAGCCGCTTGGAGACAACCATGGTTGGGTTCGCTACGCTGTCAGCCGACACCGTGATGCCATCCTTGTCAACCTGAAAACGCCAAGGCTGCCGGTTCATGGCCGAGGGCGCCAAACGGGCTGCTTCCAGCGCAGCTTTGATCCATGCCGGCCAGTCCTTTTCATCCAGCCCGGACACGAATTCAGCCATGGGCTTCCGCTGCCAGTTCCGGCCGAACTGGCTCATCGCTCTCTCTTCAAGAGAACTCTCTTCCCTTGCATAGCCGATAGGTGTGACCGCCAGGACCCGCTCGTTCTCCGCTGTACCCACGATCCTGGCAGCGACCCCCGGTCTGAACAAACCACCCACCCAGCAGGTCGCCAGCCCCAGTGCCGTGGCCTCCAGAATAATGCCCTCCCCGGTGTAGCCCACAGCTTCCTGAACATCGGGGCTTTGCATGTCGCCGACGAAAGCCATCAGCGCTTGAGCACCCTTGATCTTCCCGTAACCGCCCGGGATTCCCCAGTAGACACCCTCCGGAGGATCGGTCACCAATACGGCGCGCGCCGACTGGAACGGCCGGAATTCGGCGCACACCCGGCGCATGGCCTCCAAAAGGCCTGCCCCAACCGGCTTCGGTGCATACCGGCGAATTGACCGGCGCTGTGATATGGCAGCGTGCCAGCGAGAGAACGGGATTTCCATAGAGCCTGCTCAACCTCCGGCTGATCGATCAAATGGTGAACTCCAGCACGCAGCGCTTGGAGCCGGTACATATCTCCGACTTCCTGTCAAAGCGTATGGTTTTGCCGAATTCCGCAGCCCAGATCGAATACTCAGTGCCGCAAATACGGGTGCCAACCTTGCCGGACAGAGCCTCCCTGCCCGACTTGACCATGGAATCGTGCCAGGGGCAGCGGGCGATGTCCACTCTGAAGCCGCTGCTGAGCGCTTCGACATTGAAGCCAAAACCTTCTATCGCCAGCTTGGTGGTGAAACATTCCCTCAGACCATCGATGCCGTTGGCGGCCTTGCCTATGTCTTTGAGCATGCGTGCCTGAATCTTGGGGAATATCTTCCAGACTTCGTCATCAAGATCGAGGGCTGCTTCAAACCCATCCTTCTCCTCCGCTTTCATAAACCAGAGGCCATCTATGGCGGTGTAACTGCGGCGGAAGAAATCGGCAACCTGCTTGTCGTTCAGCTCCAGCATCTTCAGACTCCTCTCAAAAGGTCAACTTCAGCCCTCCCGAAGAGGAAGGCAAAGCGCAATCGATTTCAGTATAACAGACAAATCGGCTATAATCCTTAGATTGTCCGAGTTGCAGAGATGAAGATAAACGTTCGTGAGATCATCATCGCTATACTCATATTCGTGGTAGTTTTCGCCATCGTGCAGCTCAGCATCGGGGCCTACAAAGTCGATATGCAGAGCATGACTCCCACCTTCCTGGATGGTGACTGTGTCATGGTCGACAAGCTGACGTACCGGTTTCGCGGTCCGCACCGGGGTGAGGTAGTCATCCTGTGGCCCCCCGTATCCACCAAGAACCCCTATATCAAGCGCGTGATCGGCTTGCCCGGAGAAACTGTGAAGATTGAGCACGGTCGCGTATACATCAAGACCAAGGCGAGCGATGCGTTTCGATTCCTGCAAGACAAACCCGCGATGCCGCTATGCAGGACTAATAATACCTGGGTTATCCCGGCGGGCCAGTATTTCGTCCTGGGAGACAACCGCTACGACAGCCAGGATTCGAGCTACTTCGGTCCGGTATCACGCGGAAAGATCGTCGGCAAGACCTGGCTGCGCTACTGGCCGCTCTCACGGTTTGGCTTGACGCCCGACTACTCCTACAAGCTGGTGTCCACGGCGGAGTCCGCTTCCACAACCTCGATCGACGTCGCGCCGATGGACTCAATCATGCTTGCCGCAACACCCTGACGCTGAGGAACCAACAGAAAGCGCTGCGCTGATCCATGGCCACAGTGCGGTTAATATTATGTCAACCAGGCGCAGGAAGATTACCCCAAGAGCAAACCCAATCGAAGGTGGAAATCAGGCGGGAAGGCCGCCGTCTTGTGACAGATCAATGGACTGAGCCAGAAGAGACCAGAAACCGGCAGCGATCATCACCCCGGCGGCGGCTTGGAGCCGGCATCAGGGAGAGTATCTGCCTATTTGGCTGCCGCCACCTTCTGCTTCGGCCGGCTGACTTTGTGCTCGGCTACTGACAAAGCCTGGTGGTCTCTAGGCGGATCCCCAACTCGGACGATTTGCCCCTTGTTGACAGCCACGAAGTTGAAGGACGACTCTCCGGTGGGCAACGCGGGTGTAACCTCCACGCCGGTCATAGGCAGGAACACTTCCTCACCATCAAGGACATGGGCCAACTCCTGCCATATGGCAACGTACACTCTGCCGACCAGGGTGTACGGCGGTATCCAAATCCTGGTCAGAAGAGGCATCTTCGCCTTCGTTCCCCACTTCCGGGCCCTTTGAAGAACATCAAGCTCCGGTTGGCCTCCATCCCTCTCGGCCACGAACAGGATGCTGGGCTTCATGACGAAGGTGTATGCCATGGACTCTTTCTTTCCCTTGGGAAGGTATATCTGGACCCCGGTGAGAGGAAGGAATTCCCTGCCCATCCGGTACGCGTTGGCCACAAAACCGGCGCTGAGGGAATCGAGGAGGCGCTGCTCCCGCATGCGGTACGTTGTGCCTTCCAGCGTAGAGCTCGCGGTGCACACCACGACGCCTACCTGGCTCAAGCTTGGATCGCTCAACCAGTTGCCGGTCCTTGGAGCAGCAGATTCAGATTGCATCGAAAACCTCCCAACCATCTCCTTCAGGCAACTGCCGGCCCGCGCTACAGGTGCAGGACCTTTCCCGGCAGGCCTGGCGGACTAATGCCATAATCCCTATATCCTAAGGGGACAACATAACTGGCCTTTCACAAGGACCCTGGATGTTCTCACAAAGTCTTCTCGTTTGGGCCACACGGCGATGGATGCCACCGCGAAGAAGTGAGACAGCAAATGTATGGGTTCCATCTCTCCATGGGAGGACGTGCGGAGGTGGTTTCGCTGCGCTCAACCACTCCAGGGGTGGACATAGACATGCAGAATGAAAGCCCCTCAGGCTTTTCAATCTCCGGACGGCACAGACTTGGTGCTGAAGCATGCTGCAACCAAGTTGTTCGGTCCCCCTTGGCACGCTATCTGAACCCGTGGATCTCAGAGAGATGGGCTCAGGTTCTAACCACGCTATGGAGTGGAATGATAATACAGTATCCGAAAATATGCAACTAGATTTTGGTTCGGACAGGTAACTGGACAAATGGCTGGTTTCCGGGCGCCGTCAGCCCACCAGGCGACGGCGCACTGCCAAGGCCGCAGCCTCAGTGCGGTTAGCCACCCCGAGCTTGCTGATGATATTGGTGACGTGGAATCTCACAGTTGACGGGCTTATGACCAGATGGTCGGCAATCCTGACATTGCTTTCTCCCTGTGCCAGCAGTGCAAGCACCCTCATTTCGCTCTCACTCAAACCGTAGTCCTTGGCCGTAAGCTTGGTGGCTGTCTTTCCGTCCCACGCAGCTCCATCCTCCGAGTAGTCGCTGATATCACGGTAGTCGATGACGATGCCGTTGACCACCGGATTCTGCATGAGATTGCAGGCGCAGACGTCGATCACGCGCCAGGTGCCATCCCTGTGTCTCACCCGCAACTGCGTGCGATCGGTAACACCGTGCGCCAAGGCACCCAGCCTGTGGGCGGTTTTGCGCATATCATCCGGATGGATGAGCTCCAGCAATTTCTCTCCAGCCAGTTCTCCCGGCCGATAGCCCAGCATCCTGAAGACAGCCGCGTTCTCATAGAGCACCTCCAGCTTCGGACCCAATACCACAATGGCATCCATGGAGTTCTCCACGAGCGCATGGAAGGTCTCCAGCCGCACGCCGGAGATCGTTTCCTGAGTCGCCGCAACGGCTCGTCGGATCGCAGTCTTGGGCCGCCTGCCGGTCTCTCGTTCGTTTCCTAGTGAACGCAGTCTCCTTATGGTTTCAGCATCCACCTTGCTCAGCAAGTCATGCGGCAACTTGCAGGCCAGACCAAAAAGCTCATCGATCTCCTGGTCATCGGCTCCCAGCGCAGAGGCGATTGCCATGATGGTCTTATGCCTTGGCGGAGACATGGTACCGGTCTCGAGCTTGCTGACATAGGCGAAGCTGATGCCTGCCTCCCGGGCCAGGCCTCTCTGGGTCAGACCCTTGGCCTTTCTCAGCTCCCTGAGCCGTTCTCCAAACGTCATCTCAGCCTGCAGATACTGTACATGATCCTAGGTTTTGTTGAGCTGATTGTCAACTGCCATTCACTGGCGGTTAGGACAGGCTCAAGTCTCCAGAGCCGGTATGGAAGTCGTTGCAGAGAATCAGATCGAAGGGCATCTCAATACGGTTTTCACCTTCGCCTGCCTGCTAGTTTCAGTTCCCGGGGGCCTACTGACGCATTTGCATCTTTTTGGTGCATGGACTGGCATTGCCATCCCCAAAAGGGAGTATACTTGGCTTGCCCATTCCTGGCGCAATTGTCTAGTTTGACACCCATTGCTGGTGCACCTAGAATTGTCGATACGCCACAGGCTCAGCACGGCGCTGCCGGGAAGTTACTTCCAGCATGACCGGGTCGGGGCTATACTGAGGTCACCAAACAGCGGGATGTACCTATTGACTGTTAAAGGGGAGGCAAATCAAGTGACGAAGCCGTTACAGAAGCTGTTCACTCCAATCAAGATCGGCTCCATGGAACTCAAAAACCGCATCATTATGTCCCCCATGACCACCACCTGGGCCCCCAACGATGGCACGGTGCCGGACAAGATGATCGACTACTGGGCGGAGAGGGCCAAGGGCGGGGTAGGTCTGATCATATTTGAGACGGTGGTGATCGACAAGGCGCATCCCTACATCGTGCAGAGCGTCGGATTGTGGGATGACAGCCTGATCCCCAGCTTCAAGAGATGGGTGGATGCCATGCACTCCCTCGGCGCCAAGGTCGCGCCTCAGATCAGCCACCCTGGCCCCGAGTCGTTCGGCTGGATCGGCGGGGTGCAGCCGCTGGGGCCTTCTCCGGTAGTGAGCAAGAGGCACGGACAGGTTGCCCGTGAGCTGACGCTGGAAGAGATAAAGAGGATTATCGAGCAGTACGGCGATGCAGCCAGGCGGGCCAGAGAGGCCGGCTGCGACTGTATGGAACTCCACGCCGCCCACCGCTACATGCTCTGCGGCTCATTCCTGTCACCCCTGCGCAACCAGCGCACCGACGAGTATGGCGGCAGCATTGACGGACGGCTGAAGTTCGTGCTGGAAGTGGTGGGCAATATCAAGAAGAAGGCGGGCAAGGACTTCCCAATCATCCTGCGCATGTCCGGCGACGAGCACCTCGCCGGCGGCACCGGCATCCAGGATTCCTGCTATATGGTGCCCAAGCTGGAGGAAGCCGGCATCGACGCCTTCGAGATCTCCGGCGGGATAGACCCCGACTACACCTTCAGGGTGCTGCCCTGCACAGGAATGCCTCCGGGCGTGAACGTGCCGGAGGCGGCCGCCATCAAGAAGGTCACCAAGGCCCCCGTCCTGGTGGTGGGCAAAATCACCGATCCCCGCTATGCCGATGACATCCTGGTCAAAGGCTACGCAGATGGCATCGTGATGGGACGGGCGCTCCTCGCCGACCCCGAACTCCCCAACAAGGCCAAGGCAGGTCGCTTTGAAGATATCGCCCCATGCACAAGCTGCGGGCAGGGGTGCCTCCGCATGGGCCTGACGTTCGAATCCTTCACCTGCGTTATCAACCCCACTGTAGGCCGGGAGAAGGAGCTCGCCATCACCAAGGCTGCCAAGCCCAAGAAGGTTCTGGTGGTGGGTGGTGGGCCCGGCGGCATGGAGACCGCCCGTGTAGCCGCCATCCGCGGCCATGACGTCACCCTGTGGGAGAAGGCTCCCAAGCTGGGCGGGCAACTCTGCCTGGCGCCGATCCCACCCACGAAGCAGGACATTACCAAATGGGTCATCTATCTCTCCACACAACTGAAGAAAAACGGAGTTAAGGTCGAGCTCAACAAGGAAGCCACGCCCGAAGCGATCGAGAAGCTCAAGCCGGATGTTGTCGTTGTGGCTACCGGCGGCAAACCTCTCATTCCACCAATTCCCGGTGTTAATGGGAAGAAGGTAGTAACGGCGGTCGATGTTCTGTCCGGCAAGGTGGGCATCGGGCGGGGCAATGTGCTGGTCATCGGGGGAGGTATGGTGGGCTGCGAGGTAGCTGACTGGCTGGCCTGCGAATGTCTCGATCAGACAATTGGCGGCAACCGTGTCACCATCATCGAGATGTTGAAGGATATCGGCCTGGACGAGATTCCGCAGGTGAGGATGCTGCTCATACCCAGACTGAAAGAGAAGGGCGTGACGTGGATCACCTCGGCGCCGGTGAAGGAAATACTGGAGGACGGGGTAACATACGCCAGGAACGGCAAGGAAGAGACCATCCGTGATCTCGACTTCATCGTGCTGGCTTGCGGTTGCCGGTCGGTGGACGACTTGAGTGAGCAGATCAAGGACAAGGTGCCGGAGGTCTACGTTATCGGCGACGCCAAGAAGGCCCGCAAAGCACTTGATGCCATCCACGAGGGATCGGAACTGGCTCGGGAGATATAAGGACCGCTACTCAAGAAACTCGAAGGGCAGGTGTCAAACCTGCCCTTTTCTTATTCTTCCAGAAGTGGAAGCCTCCGCACTCTAGGCCGCTGGCTCGTCTTTCTTGGGTTGCCCTGCGCCCTTATTGGTTGCCGGCCTTCTCAGAATTTTCGTCCTGATCATGGCGAAGATTTCATGCCGCTCCGATTTCCACAGGTGTATGAGTGCAGGCATCACCGACACAATGATAACGACGAAGACAATGACCAGGAAATACCGGTCAAGCACGCTGGGAGGTATGGATCTCCCCAACAGATAGCCGACCGACGTCACCCCTACCGCCCAGAGCAGGCCGCCAAACAGGTTGAAGAACATGAAGCGGCGCCATTTCATATTCACAGCGCCGGCCACGATGGGCACGAAAGTGCGGATGAAGGGCATGAAACGGGCCAGCGTGATAGTCTTGCCGCCGTGCTTGTCGTAGAAGGCCTTGGCAGCCTGGAGGTTCTTGGGACGGAAGAGCAGCGACTGCGGCCGTCTGAACAGCGGCGGTCCCACCTTCCGGCCGAACCAGTACCCCACGTTGTCGCCCAGCACAGCCGCCACGAACAGCAGCGGCATCAGCACCAGGTGGCTGAGCTTCACTTCCTCGCCGTTGGACAGCGTCACTCCCTTGTAGGCGAACAGCCCAGCGGTGAGCAAGAGGCTGTCACCCGGCAGGAAAAACCCAAAGAACAGGCCGGATTCGGCGAAGATGACGGCGAAAAGGATGCAATAGACAGCGATAACCCCATAGCTGGCTATCAGACCTTCCACATCTATGAAGTTCATCTAAGGATTTCTCTCATTCCCTGTGCCGCGAGAGTATTATACAGGGAAACCCATGATGCAGTCTTTCCAAGGCTCCAATGGTCCTGGGACTGTGAGCCATGAGCTGAGGGTAGCTGTGGATTCGCCCCCTGCGTTTGGCGCATGGCCACCTACGCGCCCCCGTTCCACCCGGCACTTTAGATTGGTCAGCAGTAGTCGATGATCATCGACTCCGTGGCCACCGGCTGGTTGTCCGGCACGCCGTTCTGCTGGTCATTTCTCTTCTCATTCGCGCAGGACACGGTCAGAAGCAGGCTCAGCATCCACCACTACGAAGGAAAAACGTGGCAGGTTTCTCACTCGGCTTGACCTCCTTCGCATACCAGTTACATTGCCAAGCCTTGCTGGGTTCCCTCCTGCGCTTTCACACGCTTGGCTTGTTTGAAGGTCCCGTGTGCGGCAGGCATTTCAATTTCATCGCTAGACAGAAGTTGGCCAATGGTCAGTATCTGGATGCGAGGATAGTCTTTTTGCCACAGTTCAGACGTGTAGTAGCCTGCAGCCAAAGCCTCTTTCTCCATGTCTTTCGTAGGAGGCTCCAGGGTGACGAAGACACCAATGGCCGCATCCTCACGCTCCACCGTCCCTCTGAGATCCCGGACAAGGCCGCTATTCACATGGCCGCTCTTCACCTGGACCAAGACTCTCTTTGGCTTGCCTTTGGCTTCAATGAAGTTGATGACACCGTCGATGCCCCCGTCTTTGCCTTTCTTGCCGGTCTTGCCGTCCTGCTCGCCCCCGAGCGGTTTCGCTCCGAGCAGCGACAGCGCCCACCACTGGAACTGGTAACGGTCATCCTTGGCGAGCTGCAGGGCAGCGCTCTCATCACAAGGTTCGCCGATCACCCGGTAGTCTTTGCCCGCCGTGATACCGAACTGATCTTGAAGCCGGTACTTCTGCAGTGATATCGCCAAGTGGGTGATGTCTATTCCGATCCATCGCCGCTCCAGCTTCTGCGCGGCAGCGATGGCTGTTCCGCAGCCGCAGAATGGATCGAGAACCCAATCGCCAGGATTGCTGCTGGCCTGGATGATGCGTTCTAACAGGGCGATTGGCTTCTGAGTCGGATAACCGAGCCTTTCCTCTTTCTTATATCCGAGGCCTCCAAGACCGCGTATGTCATCCCAAATATCTTGGACCGGCTTCCCCGGCATCTCGTCGAGATACCGCTTGTACATAGGGACCCCAGTAGACGAATATACGATTCTCCCCTCTGCCTCCATACGTTCCATGTTGGCTTTGGAGAATGCCCAATACCTGTTCGGTGGTGGCAACTTGCCTTTCCATTCATACCTTGTGTCACCACCTGGTTTGGCTGCTGTCAAGTTGTCTTTCCAGTATCTCCTGCCATTCTCATCGACGTACTTGTAATAGGTATCTATGTACTCTTGGTCATAAGGAACATACTGTGGATTCCACAAGAAACTGTCGGTCTTCGTATAGCGTAGTACTACGTCATGGATGCGTCCAAAATGACGAGAACCTTGCCTAGCATCCGCATGTGCTGTGGTTCTTTTCCAGATGATTTCATTCCCGAAGTTCTGCGGCCCGAAAATCGTGTCCAGCACGATCTTGAGATAGTGGCTGGCCGTAGGATCGCAATGGAGATAAAGGCTACCGGTCGGCTTAAGGACACGGTGAAGTTCAGCCAGCCGCGCCGCCATCATCACCAGATAGGCCGTCATCTGGTTCTCGCCCAGCAAATCATGCAGAGCACCGATCGTCTTGGCCACTTCAAGCGGGCCATTGGTTATCAATTCGTGGTAGGTGTGCGCCGCGGATTTGTCCCAGTGCCAGGTATCCTCAAAAGCCGTGATCTGCGCCTCGGATTCCTGCCCGCTTTCGTCGGCGAAGAGCACGTTGTAGGAACGGTTGGAGTTGAACGGCGGATCGAGGTAGACCAGGTCGATGCTGGCGCTCGGTATGTATTCCCAAAGGATGGGGAGATTGTCCCCGTAGAACAGCGTATTCTCAGTTATGGTCTGTGGAGACATAGATCAAAACTCCTCAGATGGTCTATCCATGCAGCGACTGTGCGAATCATACGACCCGATCTGACGCAGAGTCAAGGCAGGCGGTCGGCTGCGATGCCGGCGGCGCTCTTTTCAACCCCCGGACCCCCAATCTTGGGGGTGGAAGAAAGAATGCAGAGGGAGGCTTCGCCCCGACAGATTCACGTGGAGGCGGGTTTGAAACCCGCCGCTACACCAGGCGACGGCAGAAACGCGTGCTAATCCTCGGAGGGCCACGCTCCGTCGTGGCCGTGGAACCCAGCGCGTTGCCATGCACCCCAACCCCCCGGCAGGAGACCTTCTCCTGCACCTCTGTAACCCTTCTTGGGACTTCGGATTTCAAACTTGGTGACACAGAAAGCGAGGCTTCGCCCCTCTGCACGCCCCGACAGATTCACGTGGAGGCGGGTTTGAAACCCGCCTCTTCGGCAGGCGACGGCAGAACGCGTGCCGATCCTCGGAGGGCCACGCTCCGCGTCGTGGCCGTGGAACTCAGCGCGCTGCCATGCGCCCGTGATGACCCGAGACCAACGGCAGACAGGAGACCATGTGCCCGCTTCGCATTTGGGATTTCGGATTTCGAGTTTGGCCCACACGTTCGACGGAGAGTCAAAGCAGGTGGTCGGTTACAACGCCAGAAGAGCTTGCCTCACTTTACTCGGTCTCCATCTCGCGCCAGAAGTCCTCGTGCTTGATCCCTTTGCCTCCCCGGACCTGCCGCTCTGCCACACGCAAGATGTTCTTGAACTTCGGCGAGTATGCCAGCAACAGCCGCTCTATTTCCTCTTCGTCCTTAACCGACAACAGCAATGCCACCGGTTTCCCGTTCTTGGTAACCACCACCGGCCCTTCTTCGCTGGCCTTGATGTAGCCGCTGAACCTAGCCTTCACATCCGCCACGGACGCAATCCTCATAGCTGTACCTCCTCGCCCCCGATGAGCAACTGACTGCCCTCTTTCTCGCCTATCGCCAGTATCTCCACTTGCTCGTCATCGTAGTTCACTCTGTAGAATACCCTGAAGCGATTGTGTGGCCCAAAGCGTATCTCCCATTTCGCGCCAACCGTCACCGGCCTCTTGAGAGGCTTCCTGTTTCTCGTCTCCACGTCCGGCTCGACCACCAGTTGCGTTTCGATGGTCTCTTTGATGAGCGTATGGTACTTGCAGTCAATCGCCTTAACATGCTGCTTTGCGACAGGAGCATAGACAAGACGGAACTGCTCTCCCCGAGCCATTGTGACCATTATTATAGTCATCTCCGTGCGCGATGTCAATCGAGGGAATTGGTGAACGGGAACCGTCAACTCTCCAGCCGCTCTTGGGGGTAAGAAAAGAAACGCAGGGGGCTTCGCCCCTCTGCACACCCCGACAGATTCACGCGGAGGCGGGTTTGAAACCCGCCGCTACACCAGGCGACGACAGAACACGTGCCGATCCTCGGAGAGCCACGCTTCGTCGTGGCCACAGGAATCCTTCAAGGTCAGTTTTCAACCCCCAGCCCCCCACTCTTGGGGGATAGAAGAAGGAGAGAATTCTGGGGACACCCCAGACCCCGGCAGCATTCTGCTGCACCGCAGATACGTCGGCCTGGTTCACCCCCTCAGTCCCTCTTTGACAAAGAGGGATTCCAGGGAGTTGTGTCTCAGGGACACCCTCGGACTCCCGACACCGTCCCGCTGCACCATCGAAGCCGTAACCGCAGGGGCGCATTGCGATGCGCCCGTTCAGGATTTGAGGTTTCGGATTTGGAGATTGTCCGCGGGTGCTCTATCCCGCCTTGGCCACTTCCACCAAGGCCGAGTTGTAGGTAAAGGAGCCGCCCGGCGAGTACTCTTCGCTGGTAAGGGTATTGGCGCACCCCGCCAGGTCCACCCCCCTGCCGTCCGGCGAATACCACGCGCCGTGCGGGACGTCCACCACCCCCGGCATGATGCGCTCGGTCACCTGCGCCCGGATGTCAATTGTGCCCCGGTCGTTGAACACCCGGACCATATCGCCATCCTTGATGCCGCGCACCCTGGCGTCGGCCGTGTTGATCATGACGCTGTGATACTGGAGCTCTTTGAGCCAGGGGATGTTCTCGAACTGGCTCAGTGCCCGCCTCTTGAGATGGCTGGTAACGAGCTGCAGCGGGTACTTCTTCGCCAGCGGATCGGTGGGGCCTTCCTTGCACTCGAAGTACTGCGGGATCGGCGTCAGGCCGGGGATGCCCAGGTCGGCCCACTGCTGAGAGTATATCTCGATCTTCCCCGAAGGCGTGGAAAAGGGATTCCTGGTCGGATCTTCGATCTGCTTCCGGAAGGCCACATAAGGGATCAGCATATTCAGCCGGTAGACGCCCTTCTTCTTGAACCGGCGGTAGTCATATACGCCGTTGGCCATGGCTCTCTCTTCAAGGATCTGCTCTTCGTTCCTGGTGAGAAAATCCGAGACTCCCATGCGTTTGGCCAGTTCAGCGGCGATCCGCCAGGGCGGCTTGGTCTCGCCTCGGGGCTCGATGGCCTTGTTCACCGCGCCGATATAAGCCGCGCCGACGCCGTACGTGATGTCGTTCCTCTCCAGGAAGGTGGCCACGGGCAGGATGATATCGGCATACTTGGCCGTGGGTGTCATGAACTGCTCCTCGGTGACCACGAACTCCAGGGACTTCAGGGCTTCGGCGATCTTGTTGCTGTTGGGGAACTGGACCAGGTAGTTGCACTGGGCGATCACCAGCGCCTTGAAATCGGCATGGTAACCGCCGGCCTTGCCTTTGAGCATGGCATCCGCGAATTTAGAATAATGTATCCGGGGCGGCCGGTAGGAGAACGGACCCGGCGTCCGGGGATAGCCTTTTTCCACCGGATTGGGAGCCCGGTCGATGGCGCTCAGCATGGGATTGGTGGGGTAGGGGAAACCGCCCATGATGGACTCCCAAGCCCTGGCTCCAGCATCGCCGCCGTGAACGCCCACGTTCCCGGTCATGGCTGCCAGGACGATAGCGGCACGGTGATACTGCTCACCGTTGCCCGTGCGTCCCGGCGCGATCCCGGCCATCAGCGCCGCCGGTTTGACCATGGCATAGTCCTGCGCCAAATGGACGATGGTGGCCGCCGGTACGCCGGTAATGGCAGCGGCCCATTCAGGCGTCTTGGGAACGCCATCGGCATGCCCCAGAACATAGTCCTTGTACTTGTCAAAGCCGATGGTGTACTTGTCCAGGAAGGCCTGGTTGTGCAGCTTCCCTTTGATCATGACGTAGGCCATGGCCAGCAGCATGGCGGTGTCAGTCCCCGGCCTGATGGGTATCCACTGGTTGGAGAAGGTGGCCGCGCTGTCGGTAAAACGCGGGTCGATGCAGACGATCCGGGCACCAGCCTCCCTCGCCTTGGCCAGATACCAGCAGGTATTGGTGCCGTTGACGGCATCGGCCGGGTTCCAGCCCCACATGATGATGAGCCTGGAGTTCACCAGGTCGTCGCGGGTGTTGCTGCAGAAGTATGTGCCGTACGAGACCAGCGAGGCATAGACGCCGGCGTGGAAAGATGTGATGCCCCAGGGCGACGTATAGCCGCCGAACATGCCGAGCAGCCTCTCCAGGCCACCGAAGTTGTTCAGCGTGCAGACGTCGCCGGTCATCTGCGCCAGCATGATGGAGGCCGGGCCGTGGGTGTCCCTGATTCTCTTCAGCTCGCTCGCCGTCCTGTCCAGGGCCTCGTCCCAGGAGATGCGCTCGAACTTGCCCTCGCCCCGGTTGCCCACGCGTTTTAGTGGATACAGCAGGCGGTCGGGAGCATAGACCCTCTGCCGGTAGGCGCGACCCCGGAGGCAGGCACGAAGCTGCGGCTCGCGGCCATCTTCCGTCTCTATACGGGTGATAACGCCGTCTCTGACATGCACGCTCAGCAAGCATGCCCCGCCACAGTGGCTGGCGCACATGGTATGGACTGTCTTCTCGCCCTTGTGCCTCAGTCCCTTGCCATCACTCATTCTTACTTCACCTAGTCCCTCTTATGCCAGAGCAACTCCACCATGACTCCGCCGATCTTGACGGTGTCCAGGTAGGCGAAGGCCATGGAGCGGTAGCTCCTCCAGAAGACAGGCTCGATACCGCGCCTCTGGAATTTGGCCAGCATGCCCTCGAAATTGTCCACCTCAAACCCCAGGTGGTGCAGCCCCTCACGACCCGACCGCAGGAACTCGGTGTAGATGTTCTCGCCTTCGAGCGGCTGTATCAACTCGATCTGCACCGGGCCGGAATCGGCAAAGGCTACCTTGATCTTGGAGTCGGTTGGCCGGCCCCGCAGGATGACGCCGTTGAACCTTACCTCGGGCACAACGGAGAACGGCCCTATTCCGAAGGTGGAATAGTAGGTGGCTGCTGCCTTTTCCAAATCGTGGACCACCAAGCCGATCTGGCGAACCGGCGGCAGCACGATCGCCGTATCGTTCACCATCAGCTGGACCTCTCCTGCAAAACCAAGGTGTCATTGCGAGGGGAATCCAGTCCTCGGGCATGATGAATCATGCCCCTACGGGATGCTCCCAAAATCTCCTCTCCCTCGACGGGAGAGGAAGAAGGAGAGGGTGATGAACACAGTAGAACCGTACCCTGCACCTTCGCGACTTGAAGTTGCAGAGCAGGCATACCAGGACGGAAACCCTCCGCGCAGGCTCTCACTTCCGGCCTTGCTTGGATTCCTTCATTTCGAACAGCTCCACCATCAGGCCACTGGTCCTCTCCGTCTTCATGTAGGCAAAGGCTGCTATCCCCGGGAATCTCTGGCTCCAGAGCGGTTCAACACCCTCTTTAGCCAGCGCCGCCAACGTGCCGTCGAAGTCATCCACTCTGAAACGAAGGTGCTGCATTCCTTCGCCGTGACGTCTGAGGAAATCTGAATGGGGAGTCTCACCTTCCAGAACCTCAATCAGTTCGATCTCAATGTCTCCGGATCGGGCGAATGCCATCTTGAGGCGGCAATCGCCAGGCCGTCCGTCATACGTGAAGCCCTTCATTTCCGACTCCCTGATCTGGAAAGGGCTCCAGCCGAACATGGAGGTGAAGAACTCTACTGCCTGATCGATGTTCCTGACCACGATGCCAATCTGCTCGACGGGGGGCAATCTGACTGCTGGTTCGTTCGTCATGGCTTCCCTTTTGGCTAGATGGGCAGCGGCATCGTTTCCGGCTTCGGCTTGAACACTACCGCCGGCTCGATCCGTTCGTGGTACTTGAAGCCGACGGCATGCCGCATCTTCCCGTGCTTGGCTTCTATCTCCTCCACCGGCCCGGCATCCAGCGCCCGCATCGGGCAGCCGGCCACACAGATGGGGGGTTTACCCTCCTCCCAGCGATCCAGGCAGAAGTCGCACTTCTGCATCTTGGGATTGTCTTCAGCACCGAACTGCGGTGCTTTGTACGGGCAGGCCTTGAGGCACTTGTCGCACTTGTCTTTGCCCAGGCAGAGGTTTCGGTTGACCAGGACGATGCCGTCCTCTTCCCTCTTCGTAATGGCCTGCACCGGGCAGGCCTTCAAACACACCGGCTGCTCGCAGTGATAGCACGGCGTGGCCAGAAAAGCCACGAAGGGGTGCGGATACTTGCCCCGCTCGATGGTGGTCACCCTCATCCAGTTTGCCGGGCCGGCCGGCACATCATGCCAGTCTTTGCAGGCCACCACGCAGGTGTAGCATCCGGTGCATCTGGTCTGATCGAAGTAGAAAGCTAGCTGCATTCTTCAAAACCCTGTGGTCCCCACTCTGAGACTATGAGCTATGAGGTGATGGCTCGTAGCCGGTGCTTCGTCCCTCTGCACGCCCAGTGTTATTAACCTTAAGAGAAATGTCGGAGAGCACTAGCCGGTCTCCTGGTCCATCCAATCCAGATAGTCTTGGTTGCCCGCAATGATTGGCAGGGCAATTATCTCAGGAACGGTGTAACTGTGGTTCTGCTTGACGATGTCAGTGATCTGCGGCACCAGTGACGCCCGACTCTTGACGATGAGAAGGGTCTCCTGAGCCGAATCGAGTTTGCCTTGCCACCAGAATCGCGATTTGACTCCGGTGACGATGTTGACGCAGGCAGCTTTTCTCTTCTCCAGCAAAAGGCCGGCGATCTTCCTGGCTTCCTCCTCTGTGGAGGCAGTGATTAAGACCACCACCTTGCCGGAGTCTTCCTTCACGCTGCTTCACTCCCGGCAGCACGCGGGCGCGTTCTTGGCTTCTGCGCCTTAACCGTGATGCTGAGGAATCTATGCTGCTTCCTGCCGTCATCCACTTCTACGTAGAAGTCCTTTTCATCCGTTATCTGAACCTTGCCAAACCCGGCCTCGGCCATCTTGCCAAGGTACTCGGCCTTTTCCAATGCGCCGGCGATGCACGCCGACCAGGCATCGAGGTCTTCTCTCAGTTCGGCAGGAACAGGTTCCTCGGAAACGATGTCTGAGATGGTCAGCCGGCCGCCCGGTTTGAGAACACGATAGGCTTCACGGAAGACCTTGTCTTTGTCGGTAGAGAGGTTGATCACACAGTTGCTGATAATAACATTGACCGAGCCGTCTTCCACAGGCAACTTCTCGATCTCGCCAAAACGAAACTCTACGTTGTCGTAGCCGTTTGCCTTGGCAAGGCGTCTCGCCCGAGCCAGCATCTCCTTCGTCATATCAACGCCGATGACCCTTCCCGTCGGGCCGACTTTGCCTGCTGCAATGAACACGTCTATGCCTGCGCCGGAACCCAGATCCAGAACCACCTCGCCCTTCTTCAACGTAGCCACCGCTGTCGGGCTGCCGCAGCCCAAACCCATAATGGCTTCCTTAGGAATACGCTCCAGGTCCACTCTCGAATAACCTATTGCCTCAGCCTGAGACAACGTATTGCCGCCGTCTCAAGCACACGAGCAAGACGCCTGCTCTTCCTGACAAGCCATCTGGGCGTATCTCTCTCTGACGCCTTCTTTGATCTTCGCCTTCTTCAACGATCACCTCTCCGTTCTACTGTCCGTTCCCATGGAAAAATCAGCACCATTCGGCACTTGCAAGGTAAATCATAGCTCATACGCCGCTCCCATTCAAAACATGTTTTACTATCCAGCCTGACAGACAATAATCTGCTGAATTCCTGGCCGCTGCCTCCTTTGACAACATAGAGCGAATCTCAATATAATTGCAACTAATTGCAAATGCAATGAGTTGCATTGCACAGAGAGGGTAAGGCTGATTCCTTGAAATCCCTCTTCCCGTACTCAATCGATGCAACTCACAGCAGAAGCACATGGCCTGTTCAGACATGATCAGGCTGACAGTGGGAAAAAGAGACTTGCACGACCTGGAGGTAATGGCTCATGACGCATCACGTAGAAAGAGTTGTCTTACCCTTCGCGGCCCTGGTGGGCCAGGAGAAGCTGAAGAAAGCACTGGTGCTCAATGCCATAAACCCCCGTTTGTGCGGCGCCCTTGTCCGTGGAGAGAAGGGGACAGCGAAATCCACGGCTGTGAGGTCGCTGGCGGAACTGCTGCCGGAGATTGAAGTCGTGAAATGCTCCTTCCACTGCAGCCCGAACGACCCCTCGCTCCAGTGTGACACGTGCAACAACAAGTACGAGCAGGGGGAAAAACTCCCCACGGAGAAAAGGAAGATGAGGGTCATCGACCTTCCCCTGGGGGCCACCGAGGATCGTGTGGTGGGCACGCTGGATATCGAGAAGGCATTGAGAGAAGGCATCCGTGCTCTCCAGCCCGGCATCCTGGCCGAAGTCAACCAGGGCATTCTTTACATCGATGAGGTCAACCTGCTTGACGATCACCTCGTTGACGTGCTGCTGGATTCAGCAGCCATGGGCGTGAACACCATCGAGAGGGAAGGCGTTTCCCTGTCACACCCCTCGCGGTTCATCCTGGTGGGCACAATGAACCCCGAAGAGGGTGATCTGCGTCCCCAGCTTCTCGACAGATTCGGGCTGGCAGTGGACGTTTTCGGAATAAAGGACGTTCAGGAGAGAGTAGCTGTCATCAAAGTGGTGGAGGAGTTCGAAAGGGACCCCATCGGCTTCTGTCGCCGGTTCGAGAACGAGCAGAAGGAACTCCGGGAGCGCATCCTGAAGGCCAGAGACCTGCTTCGCGACGTAGTCATCTCCGACGAATTGCTGCTCAACATAGCCGAGATATGCACCAACCTCGCTGTGGACGGACACCGGGCCGATTTCCTCATCGCCCGGACCGCCAAAACGATAGCCGCATTCCATCAGCGCACCGAGGTCATGGCCGATGATGTTAAAGAGGCAGCCGAGTTGGTCCTGCCTCACCGCATGAAGCGAAAGCCCTTTGAGCAGCCCAAGCCCTTCCAGGAAGAGATTGAGAAGGTGATGCAGCAGGAGAAGAACAGAGGGCAGGACGACCGTCCCAGCGCATCCGAGAGCGAACCGTCTGACTCTGACTCGTCACCAAACCAGGACAAGAGCGAGGGAAGCAAAGAAGAGGTCTTCGGCATCGGAGAACAGAGACGGCCAAATATAGAGGTGAATAAGGACGGTGATATCCGGGTCGGCTTCGGCCGGAGAGCGCAGACCACCAGCGTCAACATGGGCAAGTACATCAAGTCCAGGATACCGCAGCAGCCCACCAGCGATATCGCTATAGACGCCACCATGAGGGCTTCGGTAGCAAGGACAGGCACCCTGCAGATAGGGAAGGAAGACATCAGGGAAAAGGTCAGAGAGAAGAAGACATCGTCTGTCATCGTTTTCGTGGTGGACGCTTCGGGGTCCATGGGGGCCATGAAGCGCATGGAGGCAGCCAAGGGCGCAGTCATGGCTCTGCTGGAGGATGCCTATCAGAAACGGGATAAGGTGGCCTTTGTCGCCTTTCGGCGGGACAGGGCAGAGGTACTGCTTCCACCGACATCCAGCGTGGAGTTGGCAGCCAGTTACCTGCGCGAGCTGCCCACCGGCGGGAAGACCCCACTCCCCGACGGCATGTACAAGGGGATGGAGATACTGCGGCGGGAGAGGATGCGCAACGAGAAGGTGATTCCCATCATGGTGCTGGTTTCGGACGGCCGCGGCAACGTGCCTATTCAGTCAAACGTGAAGGAAGAGGTGCTGTCTCTCGCCGGGCAGATGCGTGATGAGAGGATTAACCTCGTCGTCGTGGATTCCGGCAATGGGTTGATCGACGTTGGATATGGCAAGGTGATGGCTGAAGCTTCCGGCGGCTCTTATCACTGCCTTGACAGCCTGGACTCCCAGGGCATGGTGGGCGTGATCAGACCGCTGATGGATGTCAGATAGCATCTCCTGATCATAGCGATCGCTGAAGAAGCTCCAGCAAGGTTTGAACCTGAATGGTGAGGACAAGCCGATTAGGAAGCAAGAGCCAAGACAGTCAGGCAGAAGGAGGAGCCATGACCCAGTTCCGTCTGGATATCAACAAGAGGAACGGCGAGGTGCGTCTGTGGATGAAGGGTAATTGCGGATCCTGCCTGATACCTATCATAGGCTGGGACAACATCGAGGGAATGAAGGAATTCGCCGAAATGCTGCTGGGATGGTATGCCGAGAACAAAGCTGACAGACAGGTCAACGAAATCTCCGAGAACTTGCTCAGGCAGGCGTTCGGTGACGATGACGGTGTGTAGCAGGCTGACTTATCCAGAAGGGGGTGATGCGATGGCAAACACAAGAAGAAGGGAGTGACCGCCGGCGCTTCCTGCGGGGAGTCTTGGGAGGCCGCCTGCACGGGAGCACCAAGGCAGATCACCCCACTACTGTGCCATTATAGCCGCTCAATTGGAAAGGAGATAGTCAGATGACAAAGAGCATTCTAAGGGGGATCGTCATAGGGCTGTTCATTGTGGCCCTGCTGGTCCCCGCTTTCGCCGTTGGCTGCGGCAACAAGGAGGAGGTCACACTCTCGTCGATAGAGGTGTACCCGTCCGGTACAGTTCAACTTGGCATAGGACAGGTAAGCCAGTTCCTGGCCACCGCCACCTATTCGGACGGCAGCATCGAGCAGGCCCCTGCCGATGTGAGTTGGAGCAGCTCCGACACAGCAGTAGCCACGATCGGATCTGATGGCTTGGTCAGTGCCATATCCGCCGGGACCACCACTATCACTGCAACACTGGAAGATCAGACCGGTTCAGCCAATGTTGTAGTCAGCAAACTGCTTGCAACAGAGATTACCATCGTTGACTCGGAGGGAAGACAGGTAACCATACCTCAACCCCTGGAGCGCGTGGTAGTCATGCATACTGATGGTGTTGAGACGATCCGCTCGATTGGTGCCAAGGATAAGATCGTGGGTATGAGTAAGTCTGCGCTTGATCTGAAGGAATTCTTCGCCGACTTGCAGGATAGGACCAATGTCGGCACGTCCCCTTCACCAAGCTACGAGACGATCATAGAGCTGAAACCCCAAGTGGTGATCGCGTATGGACCCGGACAAGGCTATTCCTGTCCTGCGGATTTCCACGATAAGCTGGCAACTGCCGGGATCCCTGTAGTGTATTTGGACTGCTTCAAGCCACCAACTCTGTCACGCGACATCATCACCTTGGGGATGATGTTTAACGCACCGGAGAAGGCCGCAGAACTGGTTGCATTCTTTGATAGCTACCTCGACAAGGTCGATGCGGTCGTGGCGAAGCTCAAGGCAACAGAGAAGGTACGCGTATATTTTGAGAGCTGGACCAACTATTCATCCGCTGCCGAGGGATCAGGTTACCACGACATGATCGTGGCTGCAGGCGGGATCAATGTATTCGCTGGTTATGGTGCGGCATATCCCAAGCCAAGTCCAGAAGCCGTACTGGAGAAGAATCCTGCGGCAGTTCTCAAGAATACTACTACCTCCTATTGTGCTTCAGGTTACACTGCCACTGACTCAAGTGGAATGGAGGGCATCAGGAATAGTCTTCTCAGCCGGTCCGGGTGGGCTGGCATTGACGCTGTGATTAACAACAAGGTATGGGTAATTAGCAACGAGATCATTGGCGGAGCCAAGAAACCAATAGGTACTTGCTACGTGGCAAAGCTTCTGTACCCTGAGAAGCTTACTGATCTGGATCCGGCGGCCATGCTCAAGGAGTACCTGGAGAAGTATCAGGGACTGACGTACAAAGGAGTGTATGTTTATCCCAGTTGACAAGGCGAATTATGGTTTGCTGACAATCAGGCAGGGGTGGGCGGCTTTTCCGCCCGCCCTGCTCCTGAGCTTCTGGAGGGTGGGGGATGGCAGGCAGAATGAAAGATAGCCAGGCTGCCGGCATAAAAAAACTGCAGTCCAGGGTCACTACCAAGAGGGTGTTGTTCATTGTTGGGGGACTTGTCCTGTTGGCCATCTTGGCAGCAACAGCCACCTCTACAGGCGCAGCCTCGCTTTCATTGGGGGAGGTATTCCGCGCCGTGGTCGCCAGAGTCTTGCCCTTCACCGGAGTGGAGAGCACCCCGTATGCGAATGCTATCGTGATGGACCTGAGGTTGCCCCGGGTTCTCATGGCAATCGTTGCCGGCATGGGGTTGGCTATCTCCGGCGCAGCCATGCAGGGAGTCATGCGCAACCCACTGGTCAGCCCTTTCACCATAGGCATTTCCTCTGCTGCCGGATTCGGCGCCGCCCTGGCGATCGTTTTGGGGGTTGGCTTGGTGGACGAGGGCAGGTACTTGATCATCGCTAACGCCTTCTTATTCGCCATGGGGGCAGCCTTTGCGGTATACCTCATCGCCCAACTGAGGGGAACATCCCCGGAAACGTTGATTCTGGCAGGGATCGCGGTGATGTATCTCTTCTCGGCCGGGACCTCTTTTCTACAGTATATGGGATCGGCGATGGATATCGCAGCTGTAGTGCATTGGCTCTTCGGATCCTTCGTCAGTGCCAATTGGAGCAGTCTGCTGGTGATATCTGTAGTGTTCCTGGTATGTCTTCCTCTACTGATGAAGTATTCGTGGGATTTGAATGCGCTGGCTGAAGGCGACGAGACCGCAACCAGCCTGGGGGTCAATGCGACTCGGGTGCGGACAGTGGTGATGGCATTGGCAGCCCTGCTCACTGCTGCCATCATCTGCTTCACAGGCATCATAGGCTTCGTCTGTCTGGTGGCCCCGCACATCACACGATTAGTGATTGGGGGAGACTACCGGTTCCTGTTGCCTTGCTCCTGCATTGTCGGTGCGCTGCTCCTTCTGGGCGCAGACACAGTAGGGCGGACCGTCGCCCAACCCATCGAGATTCCAGTGGGAATACTGACTTCCTTTATCGGAGTACCCATGTTTCTTTACCTGCTGATGACACGAAAGAGGCGGTATTGGCAATGATATTGACCGTCAAGGGCGTACAGTTCTCCTATGAAAGCATGAGGGTTTTGGAAAACATGGACTTGGAGGTCATGGACGGGGAGGTGGTCAGCCTGGTGGGACCTAACGGGTCAGGCAAAAGTACCTTTCTCAAGTGTCTGAACAGGATATTAAAGCCCCAGAGGGGCGCTATCCTGGTCAGGGAAAAGAGCATCCGAGAGTTGGGGTTGAGGGAAGTAGCACAGATGCTGGGATATGTTCCACAAAGCGTCAGCCATGCTTTCCCCTCCACTGTGTTCGACACAGTCCTTCTGGGAAGGCGACCGCACATAAGCTGGACTGTAAGTGCGAGAGACAAGGAGATCGTTACCCAGACACTAATGTTAATGGGCCTGGGTGAATTCTCTTTCAGATCCTTTGACGAGTTAAGCGGTGGTGAAAAGCAGACAGTCCTCATTGCCAGAGCCATGGCGCAAGAGCCGGAAATTCTCTTGCTTGATGAACCCACCAGCAATCTGGATCTGAGACACCAACTCGAGGTTCTAACTCTTATCTGTGAAGTGGTCAGGCAGAAGGGAATATCGGCGATCATGGCCATCCATGATCTGAATCTTGCTTCGAGATTCTCTGACAGAATAATCTTCCTCAAAGAAGGCAAGGTCTGGGCTGCAGGAAAGCCGAGTCAGGTGCTCACACCTGAGAACATCAGGAACGTCTACGGCGTGGACGTGATCGTGAACAACGAGATGCCGTCTCCTCATGTCATACCAGTGGGGGTATCCAACAAGTGATTCCTGCAAAGGCGTCGCGGGCATCTCATAAACGGAGGGGGCCATACCATTCAGCCTGTCCAAGAAAGGAAACCTCACCATGAAAATTGGTTCGATCATGTGGGCCAGCTATGTGCCCATGCTGGTGAACACCGCCAAGAGCCTTGATTTCGTTCAACTCCGGTGCTTCTCCACGGACACGCTGCTGGATGATCCGTTGATGTATGAAGAGGCATTGGCCGAGATGGAGAAGCAGGAAGTGATCCTGCTTTATCGCACGGCCGACCCGTTCTGGGATGAGATCGAGGGCAGGCTCAAGGAGATAGGCCGGAGGGTTCCCATCGTCTGCATGGGCCACGATCCCTCATACTGGACGCTCTCCACCGTCAGACCGCAGCTCGTGGCCGCCTGCCGCTCATATACCATCATCGGCGGAGAGGCCAACTACGCCAACATGTTCCGCTTCATTGCCAGAGAAGTGCTACGGCTGAATATGGAGGCCCCACCGCCAGAGCCTGTACCCTGGGAAGGACTGTGCCATCCCGATGCCCCACACCATTTCGATACCGTCGCCGACTACCTGGAATGGTACCGGCCAGGCGACGCGCCGCTGGTCGGCTTGCTGTTCTCACGTCATTACTGGGTCAACAAGAACACCGATGTGGAGGACGCCCTCATCCGTCAACTCGAAGCGCGGGGCCTCAAGGTCATTCCCGCCTTCTCTTATGCACTTCGAGATGCCAACCTGGGGTGCAAGGGAAGTGGAGAGGTAGTGCGCCAGTTCTTCCTCGACGGCGAAACGTCGCGCATCGACGCGCTTATCAAGCTGCAGGCCTTTTTCCTCACCAGGCATTCAGGCCAGAACATAGCCGACACCGCGGTGGCCAAAGACGGAGTGGAACTCCTGAAGCGCCTGGGCGTGCCTGTGTTTCAGCCGGTGTCTTCGTCGCGCTGCACCAAGGAGGAATGGCGCGACAATCCTCAGGGGCTGGGGAACGAGATCGCCTGGAGTATGGCCATGCCGGAGTTTGAAGGGACGATAGAGCCCATCATTGTCGGCGCGGCTGTACACGAAGAGGATATGGGAGCAGACCTGCGCCGCAGGGTGCCCATCGAAGACAGGTGCAGCAAGGTAGCGCAGCGGGTGGCCAACTGGGTCAAGTTGCGCCGCAAACCTGCTGCAGAGCGCAGGGTGGCCTTTATCCTGCACAACAACCCCTGCGCCTCGGTGGAGGCGACGGTGGGTGGCGGCGCTCACCTGGACACGCTGGAGAGCACAGCCAGAGTTATGCAGCGCATGCAGGAAGCAGGCTACCGCATCGATGCTCCTGATGACGGCAAGGAACTCATCGATAACATCATGAATCACAAGTCCGTCTCTGAATTCCGCTGGACCACCGTCGATGAGATCGTGACCAAGGGCGGTGCCTTGGCGCTGGTAGCGGCACAGGAATACCGAAAATGGTTCGACACGCTCGCCCCACAGGTGCGGGATCGCATGACCGCCGCCTGGGGCAATCCGCCCGGCGAGGTGATGAACGGCATGCCGGCGGCGATGGTATACGAGAACAGTATAGTGGTCACCGGCGTCAGATACGGGAATGCGGTGGTGTGCGCCCAGCCGAAGCGGGGGTGCGCCGGTTCCCGTTGCGACGGCCAGGTGTGCAAGATTCTTCACGATCCCGAGGTCCCGCCCACACATCAGTATCTGGCTACCTATCGCTATCTGGAGAACACCTTCGGCGCAGACGTCATCGTCCACGTGGGCACGCATGGCAACCTGGAGTTCCTGCCTGGCAAGGGAACCGGCCTTTCGGCGGATTGCTACCCCGATATCGCCATCGGCACCATGCCTCACCTCTACATCTACAACTCCGATAACCCGCCTGAAGGCGTAATCGCCAAGAGGCGGTCATACGCCACGCTGGTGGACCACCTGCAGATGGTGATGACGCAGGGCGGATTGTACGACGACCTGGAGGAGCTGGCGCGTTATCTGGGCGAGTACGAGCAGGCCAAAGTCGCCGACGCCGGCCGCGCCCACGCGCTGGAGCACCTGATCCTGGGCGCGGTGCAGAAGGCTCATCTCGACAAAGACATGGGACTGCCGGAGGACGCTCCCTTCGACGACTTGGTCCAGGCGGCGCACGAGGCGCTCAGCCGCATCCGGAACACCCAGATCGGCGACGGCATGCACATCTTCGGCGAGCTGCCCGAGGGAGGCAGAAGAGTCGATTTCATCAACTCAATTCTGAGATACGACGCTGGTAGCGATGTTTCGCTGCGGCGGACGGTGGCCGCAATCATGGGTCTGGATATGGCCGAGTTGCTGGCGAACCAGGGGAAGGTGTGCCCTGAGCGCAGGAAGAGCTACGGCGAGTTGCTGGAAGAGGTGGACGCCCACGGCAAGACGTTCATAAGGTCCGTACTGGCGGAAAGCGACCGCTGGGCCGATGATCTGCTTCAGGACGTGCTCGGCCATGTGCCGGCGGAAAATCCGCATTCGCGCCAACTGGAGGTGCTGAAGGACCGCATCCTGGACCTGGATTCCAGGATCACGCAATCGCAGGAAATCGAAGCCCTGCTGAATGGCTTCGACGGTGGATACATCCCCGCCGGGCCTTCCGGCCTGATCACCAGAGGGCGTGACGACGTGCTGCCCACGGGCCGGAACTTCTATACCCTCGATCCGCAGCGCGTGCCCACGAAGGCGGCGGCGATGGTGGGCCGGAAGCTGGCCGAGGCGCTCATCGCCAAGCACCTCAAAGAAGAGGAGAGGATGCCGGAGAACGTGGCTATACACTGGATGGCCAACGACATCATGTGGGCCGACGGCGAGGGCATGGCCCAGATCATGCACCTGATCGGCGTCAGGCCGGTGTGGCAGCCCAACGGGCGGCTGAAGGGTTTTGATGTCGTCCCGCTGAAAGAACTGGGGCGGCCCCGGATCGACGTGACCATCAGGGTCTCCGGCATCACCAGGGATAATTTCGTGAACTGCATCGAACTGGTTGACGAGGCGATTCACACCGTAGCCATGCTCGACGAGCCGCCGGAGATGAATTTCGTGAGGAAGCATGCTTTGGAGAACATCGCCCAAAGCGGGCATGATGCGTCATCGGCTGAAGCCTGGCGGGAGGCTTCACTCCGTATCTTCTCAGCACGACCCGGCACTTACCAGGCGGGTGTTCAGTTAGCGGTCTATGCTTCGGCATGGAAAGAGGAGAGCGACCTCTCGGACATCTTCGTCTACTGGAACGGCTACGCCTACGGGAAGGGCGTTTTCGGCAGGGAATCATTCCGGGAGTTGGCCAACAGCCTGAAGACGGTGGATGTCACCTATGGCAAAGTGGTAAGTGACGAGTACGACCTCTTTGGGTGTTGCACCTATTTCGGCAGCCACGGCGGCATGACCGCCGCCGCAAGAACTTTGTCCGGGAAAAATGTCCACACGTATTATGGCGACACCAGGGAGCCGGAACATGTCGAGGTACGCGATCTGGCCGATGAGATACGGCGAGTGGTGCGGACGAAGATTCTCAATCCGAAGTGGATCGACGGCATGAAGCGCCATGGCTACAAAGGAGCGGGCGATATCAGCAAGCGCGTCGGCCGGGTCTACGGCTGGGAAGCCACCACTGAGGAAGTGGATGACTGGGTGTTCGACGACATCACCAGGACGTTTGTGCTTGATAAGGAGATGCGGGACTTCTTCGAGGAGAATAACCCGTGGGCGCTGGAGGAGATCAGCCGCAGGCTGCTTGAGGCGGCGGAGAGGGGTCTGTGGCAGGCTGATCCTGAGGTTCTGGAGGGTCTGAAGGAATCGTATCTCACCATCGAGAGTTGGCTGGAGGAGAAGATGGGCGACGTCAAGGGAGACTTTCAGGGCGGATCGGTGGATATCCTCAGTGCGGAAGATGTTGCGGACTGGGGAGCTAAGATGGCCGAGGTCAGAGGCAAACTGCATGGTTCGCGGTAAAGACGAAGGTGCAGGAGAGACTCCTGCCGAAGGCATTCTCCATTATTTGTCATTGCGAGCCATTCTCCGCCCGCAGCGAGGGGAAGGCGAAGCAATCTCCTCCACCCAGAGATTGCCGCGTCGCCTCCGGCTTCTCGTAATGACAGTTGTGGATAGACTCATTCGAAAGCGAGTCTTCGGACAATCTCCCGGCTATTTCCACACAATGAGGCCCGATTCGTGATAACGATCGAGAACCTGACCAAGAGCTACGGTGGATTCAAGGCTCTCGACAACTTGAATCTCGATGTCCACCGCGGCGAGACCTTCGGGTTCCTGGGGCCGAACGGTGCCGGCAAGACCACGACTATTCGCATTCTCACCACCCTGACCAAACCGGATTCAGGCACGGCCAGGATAAATGGCTACGATGTGACTGCTCAAGCGCTCCAGGTCAAACAGGAGTTCGGCGTGGTGCAGCAGCATCTGAGCCTGGACCGCTCCATCCGGGTAGGGGAAATCATGGAACTGCATGCGCGGCTGCACCGTATCGATGGACCAACGCGCAGGCAGCGTATCGCCCAACTGCTCGATTTCGTTGAGTTGAGCGACCGCACCAGGCAACTGGTGGAGAACCTGTCGGAGGGCATGAAGCGGCGGCTCATGATAGCCCGCGCCCTGATCCACCAGCCCAGAGTGTTGTTCTTGGACGAGCCAACGGTCGGCCTGGACGTCCAGAGCCGGCGGCGCTTGTGGGAGATGGTGCGGCAGATGAAGCTCAACGGCACCACCGTCTTCCTGACCACTCACTACATCGAGGAGGCGGAGGCTCTCAGTGATCGCGTTGGAGTGATGCACCAGGGAAAGCTGATCGCCCTGGGAACACCGCTCGAACTACGACGGGGACTGGGGCTGGTCACCGTGGAGACGATGTCCAACGGCAAGGTGCACTACCGGCATTTCGCAGATCGCGAGGCGGCCACTGCTTATCTCCGGGGTGTGCCCGATGAAGTGAAGACCATTGTGGTGCGGGAGTCCAACCTGGAGGACGTCTTCGTGGAGATCACCGGCAGGAAGGTGGAGGAATCCTCTTGATCAAAACGTTGCGGGATAGCTACTCCGTATGGTGGGTGGACCTCAGGATTCTGAGACACCTTTGGCCCAGGTTCCTCATCACAAGCATGGTAAGTCCGATCTTGTATCTCCTTGCCTTCGGGTTCGGGCTGGGAAGAAGCATCCAGATCGGCGGGATCGATTACCTGGACTTCGTGATGCCGGGCATAATCGCCCTTACCGCCATGAGCACCAGTTTCAACGCGGCCGGGACTAAACTCAGTGTGGACCGGCTGTACTACAAATCGTTTGACGAGATATTGATGTCCCCCGTAAGCCTGCTCTCTATAGCGATCGGCAAAGGCATGATCGGCGTGGTTCGAGGCCTCGGCATAAGCTTGTGCTTCATTGTCATGGGGCTGGCTATCACCTCGATGCGCATCACCCCTCTCTTCATCCTCGCACTGGTGCTCACCTGTATCGTCTTCTCCTTCATGGGTGTCTTGTGCGCCCTGCTGTGCAAAAACCATCAGGACATGGCCACATTCAGCAGCGTGCTCATTCTGCCGATGACCTTCTTAGGCGGAACCTTCTTCTCGCTCAGTCAGGTCCCAGGCTGGCTGAGAGTGGTGCTCAACATCCTGCCCCTCACCCACGCCAGCCACTGTCTCCGCGCGGCGGCTCTCGGTGATCCCTTCCCCTGGCTATCCTTCCTTGCCCTTGCGGCCTTCGGCGCTGCTTTCTTCGTGGCATGTATGGTTGTTCTCCGCAAATCCAGCATTTGAGCTTGCCTGGCCGATGAGCGTCTCACGTGCTGTTTGGGGAAGATCCGGTCAGATACATGTTTGCTTGTCCATGATCACGCCTGCCCAGTATAATCAAACCTGGAGCCAGTCAGAAGGCTCTGGCAGCCCTGGAGCGTGGAGGAGTGATGCAAGACAGCAGTCCCGGCAAAGGAACAGAACCCAACGGAAAAGGTCGATATTCCATGGCAGGCGGGGAGAACCACATACTCGAAGATGACCTCCAAAAGAAGAGGAGACTTGATCTGGACATCAGGGAGATGGAGATTGACGATCTCCCGGCGGTTTTCCATCTCGGCGAACGAATCTTCACTTCAGAGACGGTGCCTACTCTCTACCGCACATGGGATGAATACGAAGTGACCTCACTGTTCAACACCGACCCTGAGTTCTGCCTGGTGGCTGAATTCGATGACGCGATAGTAGGCTTCATTCTGGGCACCACTGTTACCAAGACCAAGTCTGCCTGGAAATATGGTTACATCGTGTGGCTGGCTGTGGTGCCGGAATGGCAGCGCTCAGGACTGGGCAGCCGCCTGTTCGACAAGCTGGCGGAGAAGATGATTGATGAAGGGGTGCGCATCTTCATGGTAGATACTGAGGCCAACAATCTGCCGGCGCTGAGTTTTTTCAAGAAGAAGGGTTTCGCGAATCCTGAGGAGCACATATACTTGACATTGAACCTGAAGACCTACCAGGAGCTGCATCGTAAGGGTCGCGGCTCACGGAGAAAGCAGAAGAATGGCTCCTGACAGAGCACCCCGTATCCAGCCCGATCGGGTCAAGGCCCTCCTCAAGGATCTCATAGACATCTACAGTCCCTCCGGCAAGGAGGAGGAGGTGCTGGAGTTCACCGAAGCCTACCTGAAAAAATACGGCATGGCCGTGGAGAGGCAACTGGTCGACGAGAACCGCTTCAACCTCATCTTGCTCCCTGATAAGGGTGAGAAGGTGGAGCTCTGTTTTGTGGGGCATCTTGACACCGTGACGGCCCATGATCTGGAAGACTACGGCTTTCACGAGGATGGTTCCAGCGTCTCCGGCCTGGGTGCCGCCGACATGAAATCCGGCTGCGCTGCCATGATTGAAGCTTTCACCGTGATGGCCGAGATGGGCAACCCACTGCGCTCTGTAGGACTGGCATTATTGGTCGGCGAAGAGCAGGAGAGCGACGGAGCAAAAACGTTCATGCGTGAACATACCTTCCCTTGGGCATTGGTGGCCGAACCCACAAACCTCGTGCCCTGCCTGGGTCACTACGGTTACCTGGAAGTACTCCTGCGCACCCGAGGCAAGATAGCCCATTCCTCCATGCCGGAACTCGGGCAGAATGCTATTGAAGCCATGCTGAAGCTGATGCTGAAGCTCACAGAGTACGCCGATTCTGCACCGCAAGGCCTCGTCTACAACATCAGACAGCTCTCCGGATTCCCGGGCGGATTCGTGGTGCCGGACAGCTGCGAGGCCTGGCTGGATCTTCACCTGCCACCGGACTCCAGAATGGACATTCTCAAGGCTGAGCTGGAACAATTGGTCGAGGAGGCCGGCGAGAACATCCCTGATATGGATGCCTACATCAGGTTTGAGAACGCCCATTCAGGCTACCTCATTTCCCCCAATCGGCCCCTGGTCAAGAAATTGAGAGACGCTTATCTCAAAATGGCCCTCCCCTGGGAGCCCCAAGTCTTCAGAAGCCATTCCGACGGCAACGTGCTCTGGGCCGGCGGCGCCGACCCGATTATCCTGGGACCGGGAAACCTGGAGACCGCCCACACACCGGAGGAATCCGTCGATTTTGCCCAGGTGATCCAGGCTGCCGAACTTTACCTGGCTTTCGCTCTCTCGCTGTAGGACCAAATCAGTCCTTGAAGCACACAATTGACCTCTACGAACGGATAGGCATCCTTGGTGTGATATGATTTAGAAGTCTTTGTAGTCGTGCGATGCATATTCGTTCCACAACGAAAATGGTAACCTCAACTGGAAATCATGAGTGAAATGAGCCAGGAAGAGAAGATACTGCAGGACAGCCACACGGTGGCATTGGTGGGAGCCTCACCTGATGCCGACCGGGCCAGCTACAGAGTGTTCGCGTACCTGAAAGAGCAGGGGTACAGGGTGATTCCGGTGAACCCGCGTTTCACGCAGATACTGGGTGAAATCTGCTATCCGGACCTGACTGCGATTCCCGAGAAGGTCGATGTAGTTGATATCTTTCGTCGTGCCGAAGACGTTCCGCCCGTTGTGGAGCAGGCCATAAACATCAAGGCAAGGACAGTATGGATGCAGCAGGGCGTGATCAATGAAGCAGCCGCCAGCCGTGCCAGAGAAGCCGGGCTTCAAGTGGTGATGGACAAGTGCATGAAGAAAGAGCACCTCAAGATGAGAGGGATAGAAGATCAGGGAGGTGGATGATGGCCAAGACGAACGAGAATCTGGAGCATGCTTTTGGAGGTGAAAGCCAAGCCAACCGCAAGTATCTCTTTTTCGCTGATAAGGCCGATGAGGAAGGACAGAAGCAGATCGCCCGCCTGTTCCGTGCCGCTGCCGAGGCTGAAACGGTTCATGCCCGCAATCATCTGAGGGTATTACAGGGCATCAAATCCACAAAGGACAATTTGCAGACGGCCATCGGCGGTGAGAACTATGAGTTCACCCAGATGTATCCCGGCTTTATCAAGGATGCCGAGAGCGAAGTACAGAGCAGCGCCCGGCGCAGCTTCGACCTGGCCAACCAGGTAGAGAAGACGCACCACGATCTCTTCCAGGCAGCGCTCGGCAACTTGAACCAGGCCAAGGCCATGCCCGACAAGCCGTTTTTCGTCTGCCAGGCCTGCGGACACACTGCGGAAGGGGCTGCTCCGGATAAGTGCCCCGTATGCGGATCGCCGGCCAAGCTGTTCAAGAAGATCGAATAGGGCTTTGTGGCATTTGCCCCGACCGGTTCGCAGTCGCCCCACGGGGCGTGCAACCCCCAAGAGTGGGGGAAAAAGGCCTTTCCGTAGGGCAATGCTACAGTCTGGAAGCCTCTGC
>CAYYWI010000012.1:0-47173 GCA_964475375.1 uncultured Dehalococcoidia bacterium | reverse complement strand
TGGTGCTGAGCTTGAAGTCAGAAAGCCGGGCTACGTGCCGGAGGGCAAAGGGATCATAGAGGTGAGAGTCAAACCGGCGAAGGCCGGCCTGAAACCGATTGTACTGACTGAGCAGGGGAAGGTGACCAGAGTCAGGGGTATCGCCCTCTCTTCGCATCTGGCCGATCAGGAGGTCAGCGAGAGGATGGCTGAGGAGTGCTCAAGCAAGCTGGGGGACCCCGGATACTACGCTGACATAGAGGCGCTCTACGATGTTTCGGCCAGCCAGAAGGGCGCTGACCTGTGCGTATGGATGGAGACCGACACCGGCGTCATCATCGGCTCGGATCGGGCGGGCAAGCTGGGGAGGAGATCGGAGGAAATCGGGCGGTATGTTGCCGCCAATCTGCTCGAGGACCTCAGGACCGGAGCTACGGTTGACCGGTATGTAGCGGACCAGTTAATCCCGTTCTGCGCTGCTGCCTACGGTCAGAGCGAATACCTGATACCGTCGGTTACCGAGCATGTAGAGACCAACCTGTGGCTGGTGGAGCGAATCCTCGGCACGAAGGCCAGACTGGACGGCCGACGTGTGAAGATCGAGGGGGCCGGCGATCGTTTGTTTGGATAGGTAGAGGTGCAGGGCGAAGTCCTGCCGGGGAGTTTCATAGATATTTCTCAACCATGGTTATGGGGCGTGCAGAGGGGCTTCGCCCCTCTGCGTTCTTTCTATCCCCCGAGAGTGGGGGGTGGGGATACTGATATATGGACCCAATTGACAAGGCCCGACTTATAGAAGAGAAGCTGCCGTCTCTCTATCGTCAGTTGCAGATTTGCCATCTGTGTCCGCGGCGATGTGAGGTCAACCGGCTGGCGGGCGAGACAGGGTACTGTGGTGCCAGCCGGGAACTGGTGGTCTACACGGCCTTCCTGCACCACGGCGAGGAACCAGGCATCAGCGGTGAAAAGGGCAGCGGCACGATCTTTTTCTCCGGCTGCAATCTCAAATGCGCCTATTGCCAGAACTATCGCTTCTCTCACACTCTCGAAGGCAACAAGGCAAGCAGCGAGGACCTGGCCAGGATTATGGTGAATCTGCAGGAGAAGGGAGCCGAGAACATCAACCTGGTCACGCCGACCCATTTCCTGCCCTGGGTGATGGACGGTCTGGCCAAGGCTTTTCGAAAAGGTCTCAGCCTGCCAATTGTCTACAACACCTCCGGTTACGAAACGGTGCAGACCGTGAGGCTGCTGGGAGACGCGGTGGACATCTACCTGGCTGACTTGAGATACGTCACGCCATCCGTGGCCGAGCGCTATTCACAAGCTCCGGACTATCCCCCGGTCAACCGGAAGGCCCTTCAGAAGATGTACCAGCAGAAGAGTACGCGGTGGGATGGGGACCTGCTGAAGCAGGGGCTGGTCATCCGCCACCTGGTTCTGCCGGGATACGTCGAGGAAACCATCAAGGCGCTGACCTGGATGAGCGAGAACACGCCGGAAGCCATCCTCAGCCTCATGTTTCAGTATCAACCCTATTTCAAGGCGAACCTGTACCCGGAGATCAATTGCCGGGTTAATGAGGACGAGTACGAGCGCGTCATAGACTTTCTGGAGGAGTTGGAGCTTGAGGGTTGGGTTCAGGATATGTCGCCTGAAGAGAACATGGCCGGAGTTCACTTCCGGCCATCTCTAGAGGGATTAATCTGAGCAGTTCAATGAGTTCGGATCATCGGGCTGGGGATCAGGTGCCTACTCGGCCTTTTCCTCTGCCTTTTGTTTCTCTGCGGTTTTCGCCAGCGGCTTTATGAACGGCGGATCAGGGTGAAGTTGAGGACGGGAGCCGCCCCTTCTGCCCTTCTTAACGTGCTTGCCCCGGTTCTTCTTGACGCCCTTCATTTGGGTAATGCTTGACACTTGTTAGTTCCCCTTCCATTGTGCCTGCCGCCTCGGGCAAGCCGAATTAAAAGAATCAATACAACGCCAGTATTATATCATAGCGCGCTGTTTGGCACTAAGTTTGTGATGGGCTTTGAGGCATGAACCCTGGCGTGTACTGTGTTGATGCCACAAAGGCTGAGTTTGACCTGACGATGGCATCAGGCATATCATGACTGTCAACGGTCATGAAGAAACGCTCGCTGTCGCTGTTCATCAGAGCCCTGCTCCAGGCACCGCTGTTGCTCGTCGGTGGCGGCGGTCAGAACAAGAAACCGAACCGCGTCGCGGTCATCGAGACCAATCTGGGTACCATCAAGTTTGAGCTCTGCGAAGACAAGGCCCCTATAACCACGGCGAATTTCATCAAACTGGCCAACAAGGGATTCTATAACGGCCTGATATTCCACAGGGTGATCAAGGGCTTTGTCATTCAGACAGGCGATCCTTTGGGGACGGGCATGGGCGGGTCGGGAGAAACCATAACCCTGGAGGTGAACAAGAACCTCACCCACACCGATGGAGCCGTGGGCATGGCCAGGAGCAGCAATCCGGACAGCGCATCATCCCAGTTCTATATCTGCGACGGCCCCCAGCACGGTCTGGATGGTGGCTACGCCGTCTTCGGTCAGGTTGTCAAAGGCATGGAAGTCGTCCGGGCCATTGCGGCAGTTCCCACCGATGCCAGCGACAAGCCCCTGAAAAATGTAGTGATGACCAAGGTATCGATTGAGTCTCCTTAAAGAAGGCTCTCTCGACTTCCTGATCATCTGCCATTTCACGAACCCCAGGATCACGCCAATTCTCCAGGTGTACAAGCATCCTGCTGGTCACGGTCATAAATTGACATAACACTATCCTGCCGAGTCGCTGGTAGAATCATCTTTCTTGACTACTACAGATTTGATCCAGTGTGGGCTTCGTGTCATGATTGATTGCCTTGACTAAGCCGCTGCATGGTTAGTAACATAGTCTGACACGACCTGCTCTTGATATTATGAATCTGTGCGAAATGAAATTTTAAGGAGGACATGTGCAAGATAGCGAGCACTCCAGCCTGGAGCAAGCCTTGGCCAAGACTGAGGCGGATGCCATATCAACGTTGAAGGCAGCAGAATCAGCAGCACGCTCCATTCGTAAGCTACGCGTGGCAGCCAAAGTGGGTAATCTTCGAGAGTTGCGTACTTCTTTCGAAGTTGCTGAAAAGGCGCTTGCAATCCTTGGGCAGCAGTTCGCTAACACTAAAGAAGGTTGGCAATTTGAAGAGGAAGCCTTTTTCGCGGAAGGTCTCTACTCTAAGGAGATCATCCTCACTGGACAGCAACTGGGCGTCAGAATCTACGAACGAGATGAACGACTGTATTGCTACCCCGCCCTTATTCGTGTGTCGGCCAGTGAGAAGGCGGTGTTCATAGACAGGAAACGTGAGAATCGTATCCGGCCATCCGTGCTGGTGGCTCGCTTGAAGGAGTTGCAGCGCAAGCCCCCTCTCTTCAAACCGGAAGCCTTTTTGGAGGCGCTGTTCAAGACCTATTCAAAAGCTGTAGCGATGCGTGCCAAAGGCCTTCCGCAAATTTCTCCCGTCATCCAGTTGCTTGATATATATGAGTTGCTGACATTGTTGCCGGGACAGACGAGGGAATACACCAGGCAAGAGTTCGCCCGGGATATCTACCTTCTCCACCGCAGCGGCATTGATACTACCCGATCGGGAGCCATGGTGCGCTTTCCAGCCAGTACGGGAACCAAGACTCCCAGCAAGGTTATTACCGTTATAACAGAGGAAGGGGAGGAAAGGTCATACTATGGCATCTCCTTCACCGAGGCCGCGAAGGAGCAGTAGCCATGTCAACTTCAATGCCGGCTCATGATTGGCTTTCGATACTTCGTAAGGAGTACCTTCAGAATTTCGTCAGAAATGGAGGCGCTGCTGTCAAGTTTGTGGTGCCTCTGGATTGCCTTGAGCACGACGATCTGGCGGAGCAACTGCGCCTGGGGGCAGAAGAAGACGGCTACCTCTTCGTTTTCCTGGACTCAGCTACAACAAAGACCCAAATGATTGACCGGATATTCAATGCCATTGCCAGGGAGGTGGCCTGGGACGATCTCGCTTACAGCTTCGTTCGTGCATTGCTCTCCGAAAAACAATACCGTCTCCCTGAAGACCGCGAGCATTTCAGTTTAGAGCAGATTGCCACACTGAACGGCCATGATGTGGGTGAGATGCGCGTTATTATCAACCACCTTTTGAGGGATCGCCTCTTCCAAGACTATGCCATGACACAGGAGTTTCGAACAGCAATGATGTGGCTGTGCCGGGCGCAGATAGACCCGGAGGGTGTCCCGACAGGCATTCCCCAAGGCATCAAGGATTGGCTCCGTGGTGAACTCAAGCCGATCTCGACTTTGAAGTCGGCTTTGATATTCCAGAAGATCGGCCGCCATAATGGCCGGCATATGCTGTCCTCGTTATCACATTGGCTGCATGTTAACGGCAACACCGGGCTGGTCTTGACGCTGGATATCTCCCGCTACCTGGAGGCCAACAGGCCGAAAGAACCTGATGGATCGCTCTATTATAGCGGGGCGATGGTTCTCGATGGATACGAGTTGCTCCGCCAGTTTGTTGACGACACTGATGATCTCCGGTATTGCCTGATAGTGGTCATTGCCCCGTCAGGCTTCCTTGATTCGGGGGAAAGGAAGCGCAGCCTGTTTATCTATGATGCCTTAAGGCTTCGCATCTGGGACGAGGTTCATGATCGGCAACAGCCGAATCCTTTGTCATCGCTTGTTCGTCTCTCCAGGCATGGCGGCTCCGCCACTGGGCAAGGAGGCTGTTTATGAAGACAGAGGTTGTGATTCAGAGTTGGCGTGCTATAGAGGCGCTTCGTTCCGGTGTGCCGAACCGGGACGCTGTGCATGCCTTGAGCAGTTCGCAGCCTGATATTGAAGCACGTTTTAGAAGACAACTTGCTGCCGTGCAGGACGGGTTGCAGCAGGGGATCGCACAGGTGGGGACCATCATTGTTGATGACTTCGGCTCGGGGAAGTCTCATCTATTGGAGTATCTCCAGGACATTGCGCTGGAGAGCAATTTTGTTTGCAGCAAGGTGGTTATCAGCAAAGAAACCCCGCTTCACGACGCGGCAAAGCTGTATAGAGCTGCCGCAGAGTCCGCACAAGTGCCGGACCGCGTCGGTGGTGGGCTGACTGCTATAGCAGCGAAAGTCAATTTTGACACGCCGCAGTATGACCAGTTCTATCGATGGGTTAATCGCCCGGAGAGTAAGCTGAGCACCCAGTTTGCTGCTACGCTGTTCGTTTTTCAGCACAGCAGTGATCCAGAGGTGTCGGATCGCATTATCCAGTTTTGGTCTGGAAACAAGCTGTACAAATCGGAATTGCGGGGATGGCTTGGCAAGCTCGGAGAGAGTGCTACGTATAAGATGGACAAAGTGTCTGTCAAGGAACTGGCGCGGCAGCGGTACGAGTTTGCCGCTCGACTGATGGGTGCGGCAGGTTATGCCGGTTGGGCGTTGCTGGTTGATGAAGTCGAACTGATCGGGCGTTATTCTCTCAGACAACGGGCCAAGTCATATGCCCAGATAGCTCGCCTCATGAGCAAACTGGAGGGAGACAAGATCCCCGGGCTTGCCCCGGTTTTTTCTATCACCGAGGATTTTGAGAGTGCTGTCCTTCTCAACGATGAGGATAGGATTCCCGGCCGGTTGCGGGCTGGAGGCAGTCATGAGGAGATGTTGCTGGCCAGCCAGGCAGAAAGAGGAATGCGCACGATCAGGGAAAACTGGCGGAAAGGGAAACTTCAGAGACCTGGTGAGGAAACTATTCGTGACATCTATGACAAAGTGGAAGCCATCTACACACAAGCCTATGGGTGGGATCCCCCTCCGGTGTATCGGACTCATCATGACTGGCGGATCAGGCAGCATATCAAACGATGGATCAATGAGTGGGACTTGAGACGCTTGTATCCTGGCTATACCCCGGATATTGAAGTCACCGAACTTCGGCATGACTTCTCAGAGATGCCTGAGCTGGGTCAATCATCTGAGGATAGTCTGGATGAGAATGGCGGGAATTCATGAAGAGTGTAAGTCAGAGCCATATATGATATGCCGGTACCTTTTCGAGATGCCGATGAAGTGGAAGCCCCGGGTGCCGCAGAATATTTGAAAATTGATGCATCGCAGGATGGCGGGGTGCTCCGAAGTGCGCTGTTCCCAGTTAATGCCCGCGGAGAGCCGGTGGAGTCTACGTATGAGGACATGCTGCCACCTTACGCAGCTCTCCTGATTTCGCACGGCGGCCCTCTCGAATGGCCAGGAATCCTATTCCCATATCAGGTGGAGGGAATCCAAGAACTCATGTCTCGCGATGCCCTGCTGCTGGCGGATGACATGGGTTTAGGAAAGACGGTCCAGGTGGTTGCTGCGCTCCGTGTCCTGTTGATTCAACGGCGCATCGAGGCAGCCCTGGTGGTAGCCCGAGCGGGTCTTCTTAAACAATGGAGACAAGAAATACGAACCTGGGCTCCTGAATTGCGTACCTCAACCATACATGGTCCTGCAGCGGAGCGCGCATATCAATGGAGCACGCCGGCCCATGTCTACCTGGTATCCTATGAGACTCTACGCTCCGATTTCACAGATAATCCGGCATCGCCGCCGCGCAGAAGAACATGGGATGTGGTGGTTCTGGATGAGGCACAGCAGATAAAGAACCCGAAGGCCGATGTCAGCCGGAGGTGCAAGCTCTTGCCGCGAAAAAGGGCTTGGGCGCTCACCGGCACGCCCCTGGAGAATCGGTTGGATGATCTCGCATCTATCTTGGAGTTTGTGTCACCTTTTGGCGAGGGCGATGAACCTTTGCAGTTCCAGACTGATGAAGCAATGTTGAAGAGGCATCGGCAGCTTCAGTTGCGTCGAAAGAAGGTTGATGTACTGGCACAGCTCCCGCCGAAGATCACCAATCGAATACTGCTGGCTCTCCCGGACTCCCAATACGAAACCTACAAGGCGGCGGAGGAACGCGGGGTTCTCGAGTTGCGGGGTATGGGCGAGGCTGTTCGAATCGAGAACGTCCTGGAGTTGATTCTCAGGCTGAAACAAATCTGCAACTTCTGCCCCAGGACTGGTCAATCTGCGAAGCTGGAAGATGTCCGGGAGCGGCTGAGCACCCTGGTGTCCGAGGGGCATCGGGCGTTGGTCTTTTCCCAGTTCGTCGATGCTCGGTTCGGTGTGAAAGCCGTAGCCTCTGGTTTGACGGAGTTCAATGCTCTGAGTTACACGGGTTCATTGGCTTCAGTGCAGAGAGAAGCCATCATTCGTGCCTTCAAAGAGGATACTTCTCATAAAATTCTTGTCCTCTCGCTGAGGGCCGGTGGTGTAGGGCTGAACCTTCAGGATGCTTCTTATGTTTTCCATTTCGATCGCTGGTGGAATCCGGCTGTAGAACACCAGGCAGAAGATCGAAGCCATCGCATGGGGCAGTCTTCGCCGGTGCACGTGTATAAATACATTTGTGAAGGAACGATTGAAGAACGGATTGACCAGATTCTCCAGCAGAAGCAGTTGCTGTTCGACGAGATCGTTGATGACGTCTCTATCGATCTGAGAGCGCGCCTGACTGCGGAGGAGCTGTTCGGCCTGTTCGGTTTGAGCCCCCCAGGAAATTCCAGCTCATCGAAGAGTTCTCTGCGTACGCGCGATTCTGAACAACACGATGCTGCAGTTGCCAGCCCTGGTATCTCACAATACGGTAGCCAGGGTGTGGCTGGTGGTGAGGGAAAGGGAACAATCGGGAAAGAGACAGCGTCACAGCCCGGCGATAAGGGTGAAGACCACATTGAGGATTCTCTCGAGGGTCGATTGTGGCAGAGGTTGAAGCTGGGTGGTGCGGAGCCGGCGGGTCGAGAGGTACTGGCATGTCCTGCTGAACCGCTGCCCTGTGATTACACTCCTGAGTTCTTTTTCCAACTGGCCAAATGGGCGAAAGAGAGGGGAACCCTTGAACCCTGGCAGAGGCGCTTTGCCTACGGTATCGCCATGTATCTACTGCGAGGCCACCAGCTTTCTGAAAGGCAAAAGCGCGTTGCCGTTCCAATTATCCAGGAGGCCATTAAAAAGGGATTCTCCGGACCCGGGGGCATTCCAACCGCCTCCCATTTAGAGGGACGTGCAGGGATCCCGCAGCCTGACTCCAGTTCAGAATCCAACTGTGGGATTCGCTGTGTAGGGAGCGGAACCTTGTCTTTACCGTTATCGTGGGTGGACGCAAATAGCCGCCCAGCACGGGTAGGGATCATATTTTGGGGAGACAAGCTGATTATCACTGCCGATGAGAGTTGGCCGGAATGGCGCGGGGTTCGATACGGCTTGGGCACAGCTACCATGTCTCTACCGCGCAAATGGTTAGGAGACGCACAGAAGGTCGCTGTCGTTCCGGTAGGCAAGAACCTGGAAGTGACCAAGTTGGCCAATTGAACTTCATTGTTGGCCATCCTAGAACACATGGGGACCAGTCAATCTGCTGTTCTCTTCTGCATGCGCTCGGGAACAAGAACCTCACCCACACCGATGGAGCCGTGGGCATGGCCAGGAGCAGCAATCCGGACAGCGCATCATCCCAGTTCTATATCTGCGACGGCCCCCAGCACGGTCTGGATGGTGGCTACGCCGTCTTCGGTCAGGTTGTCAAAGGCATGGAAGTCGTCCGGGCCATTGCGGCAGTTCCCACCGATGCCAGCGACAAGCCCCTGAAAAATGTAGTGATGACCAGGGTGACGATCGAGTCACGCTGAACGTCCTCTCGGCAGGAACTATCGACCCTCTATCGCTTTTTGCTCGGCGGGAACGTCGATTTCGTACCAGGCCTGTTTCACGCCGGGTTTGGACACCCAGTACGGGAAGTTGAACTGAGACAGAACAACCGACCGGTCCAGAGTCCCGCCGTGAGCGTGGTTAAGATGACAGTCGGGGTCTGTGATGCACAGGATAACGCAGTTGAAGGCGTTGTTGCTTCCACGTTCGTTCAAGGCATGCGCTGTCCATGCGCCCTGATGCTTCGGGTCATCCTCAGCCGGCCAGTCCAGGTTCTTGCCACACTTGGCACAACGCCTGCCCTGTCTAATGAATGTGGCGTTCCTGACGTTGAAGCTGAACTTCATCTATCCCTCCATCGCCTCTTGATGCAGTTGGCGCGGATTCCTCTTCCTCCGCTTCTTTGGCCTTGCCGTTTGCCGGCTTGAGTGGGAGTCTTTTCTCCCTCGTGCCCATTCTGTCTCAAAGTCCGGTACAGCTCTGCAGGCATGTCGATGATTCTAGGACAGGGACCTCACATGCGTGTCTCAAAAGACCACGAAAGTCTATCAAGTCCCAATATCCAATCTGAACCACGTTGGCTTCGTCCGGCTTGACGGCTTCTTATATGAGCACCTAAGATTTGTACAAGTTGCCGCGAACGTGGCGGATGCTGGAAAAGTGTTCCAGATGAGCAGCGCCGGTCGCGGTTCTGATTTCAAGCAACAGAGAGGAGCAAGGAGTTCATGCTGGCAGTAGACAAGTGTGCCCTGGTGGTCATCGATATTCAGGGAAAGCTGGCCCAGCTCATGTACCAGAAGGAATCGCTTTTCGAAAATGCCCGGAAGCTGATCAGGGGAGTGCAGATTCTGGAGATTCCCATCATAGTCACCGAGCAGTATCCGAAGGGGTTGGGGCCGACGATACCTGAGATAGCCGCTCTTTTCCCCGACTTCAAGCCGCTGCCCAAGGTGTCCTTCAGTTGCTGCGGCGATGAGGGTTTCATGCGGGAGATGAAAGCGGTGAACCGGAGGCAGATACTGATCTGCGGGATTGAGACCCACGTTTGCGTCTATCAGACGACGGTTGAACTGATCGCGTCCGGTTATGAGGTACATGTTGTGGCTGACGTGATTTCTTCAAGAACGGCGGAGAATCGCGAAGTTGGGCTGCAGCGGATGCTGGACGAGGGAGCCAAGCTCAGCAGCGTCGAGATGGCGCTGTTCGAACTGATGCGGGTTGCCGAAGGTGCCAGGTTCAAGGAAGTCAGCAAGATCGTGAAGTAGCGGCGACTCTGTGAATTCTTTGGGAGGAATCAAGATGGATCAGTTCTCGGCTTTGCTTCAACCCGGCAGTATAGGCACCCTGCAACTCAAGAACCGTATCATCATGTCGGCCATGGGCACGGCGCTGGCGGACGAGAAGGGAAGAGCCACCGACCGGCTGGTGGCCTACTACGCGGCGCGAGCCAAGGGTGGAGCCGGACTGATCACTCCGCAGTTCGCGGCTGTGAGTTGGGACTCGGCGTTTGCCTACACTCTGGCCCTCTTCGACGACAGACATATTGCCGAATGGAAGAAGGTGGCGGATGCGGTCCATGAAGCAGGGTCCAGGTTCTCCATCCAATTGATGCATGTCGGCCTGATCCTGCTCTACTCAGGGGTTGTTCCTGAAGGAGCGTCAATACTGGTGCCGTCGATATCGCCCTGGATGGGGCAAGACAAGCCATATCGCGAGCTCACTGAGGAGGATATTGACCGCTACGTCAAAGATTTTGCAGCGGCGGCGGTGCGGGCCAAAGCGGCCGGTGCGGACATGATCGAACTGCATGCCTGTCACGGCTGCCTGGTGAGTTCTTTCCTGTCGCCGCTCATCAATCGCCGGAAGGACAAATACGGTGGCAGCGTCGAGAACAGGACGCGGTTTGCCCGCCTCATCGTCGAGGGGATCAGGCGGGAAGTCGGAAAGGATTTCCCGCTGTCGGTCAGGATCAATGGCAGCGACGGCATTGAGGGCGGCCTGACCACGGACGAAGCTGTGCAGCAGGCTCGGATTCTGGAAGCCGCGGGTGCTGATGCCATAAGCATCTCGGGAGGGCTGGAGTTCATGTCCACACTGAGCGTGCCCAGCTACCCGTACCCCGAAGGCCCCATGGTTCCGATGGCGGAGAAGGTGAAGAAGGCCGTCAAGGTGCCGGTCATAGTGGCGGGGAAGATAAAGGCTGAGATGGCTGATAAAGTGATCTCAGAAGGCAAGGTGGATTTCATTGCTATGGGCCGGCCGCTCCTGGCCGACCCCGAGTTGCCCAACAAAATCCGCGAGGGCCGTGTGGACGACGTGCGGCGCTGCATATACTGCAACAACTGCCTGAAGTCGGCCACGGATGCCGCTGCCGGACCGATGTCCTGCTCAGTAAATCCCTTCGTGGCCAGAGAAGCCAGGTATCCCCTGAAACCAGCCGCGAAGTCCAGGAAGGTCATGATCGTTGGTGGCGGGTTGGCAGGGATGGAGATGGCGATATACCTGACCGAGCGGGGGCATCGGGTGTCGCTGTATGAGAAAGAGGCCGTGCTGGGTGGCCAGTGGAACATAGCCTGCGCGCTGCCCGGCAAAGGTGGCTATGCTGCTCTGACTGACTATCTGAAACGCTCCCTGAAGAACAAGCATGTTGAAGTGGTGCCGGGCACCGAGGTGACCAGAGAGATGGTGCAGCAGAAGAAACCGGATGCGGTGGTACTGGCCACCGGTGCCGTTCCGCTGGGCTTGAGGGTTCCCGGCGCTGACCTGCCCCACGTAATCCAGGGCCACGATTTCATCGCCGGAAAAGCCGAGGCGAAGGGAAAGGTGGTTGTGGTGGGAGGCCGCTTCATCGGCATGGAGGTGGCCATCTGGCTGAAGGAGCAGGGCCGGGACGTCAGTATCGTCACACGGGCAGGACTGGGCGAAAACGGCATCAAGCTGGAAGAGTTCACCTTCAAGACGCTGGCGGACCGCATCGTTGACTTGAACATCCCCATGTTCCTGAATGCCACTGTGCTGGAGATAACCGAGAAGGCAGTGGTGATCCCGATGAAGAACCGCTTCTTCCGGATACCTGCCGACACGGTCATACTCTCCGTGGGCATGAGGCCTGAGAATCGGCTGGCCAAAGAGTTGGAGGGCTTGGGCATTGAGGTACATCTGGTAGGTGACTGTGTCAGACCAAAGGATGCGTCGGACGTTTCCTACCAGGCGGCCAGGTTAGCCGCCACGATCTGAACCTTGGGTTGCCACAGATTCCAGACACTGAAGCTGAGATTGGACATAACTATTGTGATGCAGGCCACCTCGATATTTGCAGGAATCCTCATCTTTCTCTCATCTTTTTTGAAACATCCACGACCAGGGGCGAACCCCTTGTGATGACCCGATCGCTGCGGTAGAATGGCCCTAACCGGGGGAGGTGGCCATGGTCAGTAAGAGAGCGTCGATTGTCCTTCTGCCTCTTTTATTCATCGCACTGCTGCTAAGCGCTGTCGGCGGCTGTCAGCGTGGGGCTGAAGAAGGTCTTTCCGCCTGGTCCGGTGACACCAAGGTGCGCACACTTTATGGCTCGGTGAACGGACGTGCTTTCAACCAGGATATCCTGGTCTGGAAAGGCATCCCGTATGCCAAGCCGCCAACAGGTGAACTGCGCTGGAAAGCCCCTCTTGATCCTGATCCCTGGTCAAGGATGCTCAAGGCGGACGAATTCTGCGAGGAATGCTCCCAGTATGACTTCACCACCGGCTCGGTCAAGGGCAGCGAAGATTGTCTATATCTCAATATCTGGCGTCCGAAGTCCAGTGAAAAGGACCTCCCCGTCTATTTCTGGATACACGGTGGTGGAAACAGCATGGGGGCTGGGTCCGAAAAGGGGTACGATGGGGCAAACTTGGCCAGGCAGGGCGATATGGTTGTAGTCACGGTGAACTACAGGCTGGGGCCGCTGGGATGGTTTGCCTGTGAGTCATTGATGAGCGATCCGGGCGCGGAACTTGACAACTCCGGCAACTACGGCACGCTTGATCTCATCAAGGCCTTAACCTGGGTAAGGGACAACATTGCTGCCTTTGGCGGCGATCCCGGCAAAGTTACCGTGGCCGGCGAATCTGCAGGAGCCATTAACATCTTCTCGCTTCTGATCTCTCCGCTGGCCGCAGGACTCTTCCATGGGGCCATTGCGCAGAGCGGCATGCCGATTGCACTGCCTGTTGGAGTCGGTGAGGAAAGCGCCAGGGAGGCCATCCTGAAGCTGATGGTGGCTGATGGAACGGCTTCTGACAATGTATCTGCCCGGCAGCAGCTTGCTCAGATGTCGGATGAAGAAGTCAGCACGTACCTCAGATCCAAGACTCCCGATCAGTTGCTGGGGGCCTACGGATCGAGCGGGCTGGGCATGATATCCTTCCCGTTCATATTCCAGGACGGCACAGTTATCCCGGAAGCGGGCTTCAAGACCCTGGAAACCGGCGACTATCCCAACAAGGTGCCGATCATTATTGGCAGCAACAAGGAAGAGACAAAGCTGTTCCTCTTCATGGCTGGCCTCTTCTCTGACGACCCGTTCAAGAACAAAGATGAACTTTACGAGAAGGTGGCCTCGGTCACCAGCGATCTCTGGAAGGCCAAGGGCGTGGATGAGGTGGCCAGGAAGCTGAGGTCGTATTCCGACCAGCCCCCCGTCTATGTCTATCAGTTCCTCTGGGGGGCTGCGGACGAATCCGGCACAAGCGTGATACCGAGCCCGCTCGGCTTCAAGATAGGTGCCTGCCACGGCATGGACGTACCTTTCTTCTTCGGCAACTGGGATTTCTTCGATGTGTTGAGCTCGTCGATTTTCACTGAGCAGAACCGACCGGGCAGGGAGTTGCTGTCCGGTGACATGATGGCCTATGTTGCGCAGTTTGTAAGGACGGGAAACCCTAACCCCGATGGGGGCGGACTACCCCAGTGGCAATCCTGGTCGAACTCAGCTGGTGAGCCGAAGTGCATTCTGCTGAATGCCGACCTTAGCGCGACCCGCATCGGGATGTCCGAGGTGGAAGTGACTGAGGCGGAGGTGACGGCCAGGATCGATGCTGATGTGCGCCAGGTGCTCGACTCTTTCTCAGGGGCGCTGCCGTTCTTGATCAACCAGCCGGCTGACTGAGAAGGCGTCCCGCCCGAGCGTCATCCTTTTGACATCAGCCTGGCGGCCTGACGGACACATTCGGCGAAACCATCGAGGCAGGTATACACCTCGCTCGCTGGTGCAGCGTAGCGAACCATCAGAGCGCCTGTCTGGTGAACCGGGCCTTCCACCATACAGTTGTCGATCAGACCGAAGGGCTCGATGGTGAAGCCATCGGGCGAAACGCGGTCCGCGTAGTCTTCGACCACATTGGTATAGCCCAAGACAGGTTTTCCCCGTCCATGCATGTAGCCTATCTCCACGGCCGTACCGACGTCCATGCTTGGTCCGCGAAACGGGGTCATGTTGGCGATCACCAGGTCGCAACTATCCATCAGCCCAACCATGAGGCGAAAAGTGGCGTATCCGACGTCAGCCGGGCGGCTCAGTTCGGGGAGGCCCGAGAAGTCGGCATCCAAAGGGTAGACTCCTTCAAAGCCGAACCGGGCACAGATTCCTTTCTTGGCCTGCCCGATCTCAATAGCGTTGGGGAAGAACACGTCCGGCCCGGCAAGGTAGACTCGCATTGCACAGCTCCTTTCAGGCAATCTTATTCTAAGAGTGACTGTCACAGGATAGCATGCGTGGGCTGCAGTTGCTGTTCCGGGATCCATCACAGATATGGGCGAATGGGAGAACTCCCATACTCCAATCCACTTTCATGAAGAACAAGACACTCTTTGCGGATGTCTTTGAAGAGGCTTGACAAGGCACTCGGGCGGACTATGATAAGAAGTGTTCTCGGGTGGTCGACCCAGCCAGAAGTGGCTATATCCGCCAGAGCAAAACAGGTAGGGTTGTCACCTATATCAGCTAACTCAAGTAGCGAGTAGAAGCAGAAAGCTCAAAGGCGGAGCAGGACCAGGGAGGTTGGAAAGGTTACCCGAGAACTTTTTTGTTCCCCGATTTTCTCCCGCCGGCAACCGTATTCTGCGTGCCTCAAGTGCCCATCAGATCCGATTCCTCCGGCCATCTATGAGGGAGGCACGAATCACTCGAAAGGAATCTGTGATGGAACCCGGCGCTATTATGACAATCAGGTTATGAGAGATGTCTATAATCGTGAATCGTGATCTTGTCCTGGTCACTGTATATGCCGGTGGGAGACAGTTGATCATACAGGCAGGGTCAGGGAGGAATGCATGGAGCTTGAATCCCCAAGCCGCGCTGACAGCAACTGGTGGAGCGATACTACGCTGAGGCGGGTGAACGCAGTGGTGATTATCGCCGGCTGTACACTTGCCGGGACCACGTATCGCAGCTATCAACAGCGTCTTCTGGACGTCCTTAATGGCAGCTTTGTGGCCAACTCCCATAGGATCGGGAAGGAGTTTGTGCCGCTGACCGACGTCGAGGCATTCTTCTACAGTGGGGAGAAGGAGCGTCTGGCATCCACCCATGTCAACAAGTCAAGCATTCTTTTCATTGCCGAAAGAAGCGGGGGGCAGCCCGATAGGAGCGACAAGCCTGGAACAGATACCTATCCCTTGAGGGCGAAGAAAGCGGTGTCTGCAAAGGTGGACATACCGCCCTTTACCCTCGTGGGCAAGATGCACGCTGACTTGCATCAGGGACTGGTGCATGTCATCGATCAGGAAGAGATGTTTCTGCCGATGACGGATGTTTTCATCTCGCCTCCCTTGCCCACAGGTGAATGGACATTCAGCTTCGTGGCCATCAATAAACACCAGATTGTCCGCGTTGATGAATCGCCGGGTGTGCCTCAGACGTCCACACCTGTCACACCCAGAGTGCGCCGCAAAAGGCAAAAGGTAGCTGCCTGATCGGCAGTTCGCAGCTTGCCAGAGACGGGCCGCAAGGGCTGGCTATTCCACGAAGTCAAGCGCTGCCGAGTTGATGCAGTAACGCCGGCCGGTGGGAGGTGGTCCATCATCAAACAAATGTCCAAGATGGGCGTCGCACCGTGCGCATTTTACTTCTGTCCTGGTCATTCCGTGCGAGCTATCTATGGCTGTGCTTACGTTTTCATCCTTAGCCGGAGCCCGGAAGCTGGGCCAGCCCGTACCGGAATCGAACTTTGCCTCTGAATCGAAGAGGCTGTTGCCACAACAAACACACCGGTAAGTGCCCTTCTCGTGAAAATCCCAGTACTTCCCCGTGAACGGAGGCTCTGTCCCCTTTTTCCGAGTCACTTCGTACTGCTGAGGTGTCAGCAAAGAGCGCCATTCCTTCTCGCTTTTCACAATCCTGTCCATGATCCTCCCTCATATCACTACTGTCACTCGATATTGTGATGGGTTGATGAGACGCTGCATGTGATTTCCGTCTCAGCGTCGGTGCCACACTTGTCTCAGTATCCCCCGTCCGGGCATGTCGTTACGGTACGGGGATAGCCCTCGCCTGCAGGTCAGGATGAGACAATTCGGTGACAAAGGCGCAGAACCGTGAGACTGCAGTGTGACGTTCAAGGTGGACACTTCATCTGTAGGATTCAGCAATGACACTGCGCATTCGGACAGCACTGGCTATTATCATAGGTTGCGCCGTTGTGGCGATCATATTCTTTTTCACAATGCAGGGTATTCTGTCTGCTCGTTTCACCTCGCTGGAGAGACAGAAGGCGAATCAGGACCTTCAGCGTGCGTCGAATGCCCTCAACCAGAATATTGCCACCTTAAAGATGGCCGTTGGGGATTGGGCGGTCTGGGACGACACCTACAGTTTCGTGCAAGACGGCAACGATACGTATATTGCCAGCAATCTCGAAACTTCAACCCTCGCCAACCTGGGTATCAATTTCATCGTCTTTGTCAATCCGGCCGGCGAGGTAGTCTATTCGAAGGCCATTGATCTGACGAATAAGGCCGAGGTGGCGCTTCCTGCCGGCCTCGATCAGTATGTGACCGGCGAAGCACCGCTTGCTCGACACAACAGTGAAACGAGCAGCATAGCGGGCATACTAGCCTTCTCTGAATGCCCGGTGCTTGTAGCTTCACAGCCCATTCTGACCAGTCGAAGCGAGGGGCCGATCGCGGGCTCGCTGATCATGGGCCGTTTCCTGGACTCGCAGGAACTGCAGAAGCTCTCTGAGTTTACGGCTCTCTCTCTCGAGCTCCATCGCACTGATGAATCAGACCTGCCGGCCGATTTCAAGACGGCCGGCGGATTGCTTTCTGAGGAAGAGACAACGCTGGTTCGCGTGCTGGACAAGCAAACGATTGCCGCCTACATGCTCCTGAACGACATAAAAGGGAACCCGACCGCCGTGCTGAGGATCGATGAGCCGAGGGATATCTACGCCCAAGGTCAGCACACTGCCAGATACGTTCTTCTCCTGCTCCTGGGCCTTGGCACGGTGTTCAGCGTGTGTTTCGTCTTCTGGATAGACAGACTGGTTTTGTCCAGGTTGCGCCGGCTCAGCAGCAATGTTGAGAAGCTGGGTACAACCCGCAGCCTGTCTGAGCGCTTGCCGGTTGACGGGAAGAAGGATGAACTGGCGGCTGTGGCCGAAGCTATAAACCGGACCCTGGCGTCTCTGGAACAGGCCCAACGTGACCTGCTGGAGAGTGAGGCCAAGAACCGAGCCCTCCTGGATGCCATACCGGACCTGATGCTCCGCATGAACAAGGACGGCAGAATCCTTGAGACAAGAAGACCTCAGGAAGTGAAGTCTTCGGACGGCTCCGGACATCTGCATCACGCGAGCATACCGGATGAGCTGATCAATCTGCTGCCAACGGACATTCGACAGATGGCCGTGCCATACGTGCAGAAGGCCCTCGAGTCCAGACGAATGCAGGTATTTGAATTCCAACTGATGTTAGGTGACCAAGTATCTCACTACGAGGCCAGGGTTCTGGCGGGGAGTGAGGATGAAGCCCTGGTGATGGTGCGCGATATCACCGAACGCAAGCACGAGGAAGAGGCCCGGCAGAAGAGCCTGCTCTTGAAGGAGATTCACCATCGCGTGAAGAACAACCTTCAGGTGATTTCCGGCCTGCTGTACCTCCAGGCCAGGCGCACCGACGACAAGAGAGTCATGGAAATGCTGAACGAGAGCAACAACCGGGTCAAGTCTGTGGCGTTGATCCACCAGAGGCTGTATCAATCCAGGGACAAGGTGTCGGTAAACCTCAGCGAATACGTCCGTGACCTGACCGCTGTCTTGTTGCACTCGCGTGACCGGGATGCCGCATTGGTCAAGCTCGACCTCGATCTTGAGAGTAACCTGGCCATCGGGCTGGACTCGGCGGTACCCTGCGGCCTCATTGTCAACGAACTGGTGTCCAATTCCCTTAAACACGCGTTCCCGGAAGATCGCCAGGGTGAGATATTTATTTCGCTGCATTCTGACGATACTGATAACTTGACCATAGTTGTGGGAGACAATGGAGTCGGCCTGCCAGAGGGGGTGGATTTCCGAAAGACCGAAACACTCGGCTTGCAGCTGGTGGTGACCCTGGTGGACCAGCTTGGGGGTTCGGTGGAAGTCGAGACCCGGGGCGGTACGCGGTACACTATTCGTTTCAAAGAGCAAGTGGTGCGTGATGATGACTCCCCGGCCCCAGAGATATGTGGCGTGGTTTCAGTAGCTTAGCGAGGTTAATGGCATGGCGAAGATACTTGTTGTTGAAGATGAGAGCATAATCGGCGCAGTAATCCGGGATAAGGTTGAGGGGATGGGGCACTCAGTCTGCGGTATGGCGTCTACCGGCGAAAAAGCCATCAAGCTGACAGAGGAGAAGCAGCCGGATGTGGTGCTCATGGACATTATTTTGATAGGGAACATGGACGGTATCGAGACTGCCAGACGGATTCAGGAGCGTTTCCAGACTCCCGTGATCTATCTCTCCGCTTTCGATGACGAAGATACCCGGAAGCGTGCCATTGCCACCAAGCCGGTGGCCTATCTGGTCAAACTGCTTGATGATGGTGAGCTTGACGCCGCCATTGAGAGGGCTGTCCAGGGCGGCGCGCTATCGCATTCTGACAACTCGGATGGTGCTGCGAACAGCACTTGAATGGCTCGGGTAGCTAATGAGTAGTGACAGTCGCCCGAACGAATCCGCATATATGCGAGACGTCTGCGCTCTGCTTCATGCCTCTGAAGTAGGCCGACCTGAATGAGTCGCCGTTCATGTTTTCTATCTGACAGAAGCCTCTTGCCAACAGAAATTCCTGAATAGTGCCCTCTTTCACTCCGAAGATGAAGTGCTCGTCGGTAGTAAGGGGTGCGCCAATCCGTTCCCAGGCCCTCAGAATTCTGTTCACCTGCTTCGCATCGGCAGCCCCTCTGAGGACTTTGGCGAAGGCGTAGTCGAAGATAATGGAGCTGCCGGCTCCCGAGTTCTCCACCACAAAGGCCAGCGTCTCATCAACGGCCTTCGCTGTCAGGTAGTAGGTCATCCCCTCCCAGATGAAGAAGGTCTTCCTGTTCCTGTCGTAGCCTTTCTCCGACAGCTTCTGGTGGAGCTTGTCCTCCTCGAAGTCAACGGGCACGAAGATGACGTGGTCGGGCAGGCGGCCCAGGAGCCTTCGTACACGTTTCATCTTCACCCGCTGGGTGGCCGGATGGTCTACCTCAAAGACCTTCACTCCCGGGTTCAGCCCGTCAAACCGGTAGGCCCTTGAGTCGTACCCGGCGCCGAGAATAACCAACTGTTCGATTCCTTCACTGATGCGCGCCTTCAGACAGTCATCAATATACTTTGTGCGGCCAAGCACCTCCCCCGGGACGCCGGGTGCCAGGCGCTCGGCCCACCAGACCGCGAGCCCTGCCAGCCTCCGGCTTACGGCGAGCATCCTCAATGGTAGATTGAGGAACTCTCTGGCCAAGGGATCGTAGCACAGCCGACCGGCCTCGGATTTCGCCGATTCCGCAGCTCTGGCGAATGTGGTCATCTCTGCTGTCAGACTGGGTTTTCCCTTCTTCATGATGTCATCTGGATAGGAAGTCCGATCCTGCGCAGATTATACACCCGCCCGGCGTCAGCCCAGGATACATCCACCAAGGCAAGAGGCAAAGAGGGTTGAACAGAGGGTGCGGAGGCAGCCGCGCCGATGCTGGCGGCGGATATCACCATAACCCCAGGGAACTGAAGGGAGGGGTGCATGGCACGGCAAGCCATGCACCTACGGTGACGCTGGCGACGGGTTTGGTCCGTTCCGAGGCGGACTGGTGAGCAGACGGGCAAAGTCCCTTTTCTCCCGACTGACGCGGTGACGCAACCGCACGCCAACAAACTGACCTTCAGGCGACAAGGAACGTGCCAATGCCGGTGGCAATCAGGCTCTGCTCCTCGTTCTTCAGCTCCATGCGAATAACCAACACCTTTTTGCCGTCGCGCAGGACGGAGCCGGTGACTATGAACTCCTTGCCCTTGCCCGGCCGCAGGTAATCGACGCGCATGTCAATGGTCCTTACAGCGCCCATCCTCTTGAGCTGTTCCTCAACAGGATGATCCTGGATGTCCTTTATCTGGTGCCAGGAGGCAACCGCGCCGCCCAGGATGTCGATCATGCAGGAGACCACTCCCCCTTGGAGGATGTACAAGCCCGGATGCCCGCACAGGTTGTCGCGCATGGAGAACCTGATGCGCACGTTGTTATCCTCGGTCGGCTCAACAGTGACCCCCATAAGCTCGAGGAAGGGATGGTGCCTGGTCATGAGCGCCATGCCACCCCTCAGTAACTGGCCCTTCTCATGGTCAAAAACCGGCAGTCTGTCGTCTTTCATTCTTCCTTTCCTCAACAGGTCTTTGGATGTCCATTATATTTGATGACGCTGGTAAAGATACAACAAGTCGAGCGGAAGGGCATTGACTGGCGCGGCAAAGACGGGATGCCGGGTTGTGAACAAAGTCCGTCGCTCTGCGGTATCATGTTCACATGAGTCTCGGTGAGAGCGACTACTATGGGCAAGAGTTTTCCAGACTCTCTTCTGAAAAGGAGACCGTCAAATCAAGGCGCTTTGAGGAATGTGAATTCAACGGTTGCATTTTTGTCGACTGCAAGTTCGAGAGATGCAGCTTCATCAACTGCAGATTCAACGGCTGCGTCTTAAGTGCCATCGTTCCGCTCGATTCACGGTTCATCGGAGTTACATTCGCAAAATCCAAGGCCATCGGTATTGACTGGGCGAAAGCTCAAAAGCTGCAGGGTCTGGTATTTGACAGTTGCCAGATTGACTACTCCAACTTCAGGCTACTGAGAATTCCCAAGATCAAGATGACGAATTGTGTGGCAAAAGAGGTAGAATTCATCGAGACCGACTTGAGTGGCGGAGACTTCAGGAACACTGACTTCGAAGGGAGCCGCTTCATAAAAGCAAACCTCTCCGAAGCTGATTTCAGGGGAGCCAGGAACTACTTCATCGATGTGAAGAACACTACTCTCAGAAACTCACGATTCTCACTTCCCGAGGCCCTGGCCCTGCTCAATAGCCTTGATATCATCATTGAATAGTGAATAAATTCCAGAAAGGCGAGGTGACATCATTGGACAAAAGGCCCGCAAGCGCTGCCGATGTTAAGCTGGAGAGTCTCTCCAAGAAAGAGTTGATTGATCTGGTGAAGCTGTCCTCCAGAATGATACTGGCTTTGGACGGCTTCTGGTACCTTTCCGTCAAGGAACTGGCCGGCAATGACAAAGCCCTGGATGTTGACAATTGGGTCTGGGAGAAGGTCATGAAGTTCTATGTAGACGAACTGGCTGATCTGCTGGGCGTCCAGGAGAGGGATGTTGCTGACTACATGAGGGTGATGCACCCCCGGCCGGAAGGCCTTGTTCTCGAGGAAAGGGTAGAGGTGTTGAACCGGAATGATGCCATCCGGACCGTTACCTACTGCCCCACGATAGTGGCGATGGAGAAGGAAGGCCAGGGAAGAGACGCCATTCACTGTGATGCGGCCTGTGCGCAGATGCGGGTGAAGCATTCGAAGCTCTTCAATCCGGCGATCAAGGTCACCTGCCTGAAGAAACCCCCGCGAAAGACCAAAGACGACATCTTCTGCCAGTTTGAGTACAAGATAGAATAGACCGCAGCGAGCGGACGAGGGTGTGCAGAGGGGCGCAGCCCCTCTGCTCCCACTGATCCCCTACCCTTGTATCATCTCCAGGAAGGCGTCAATTCTGGTCCTCAATTGTCCCGAATCATCACCGTAGTCGGTCTCCACGCGTAGAAAGGGTATGCCTTCTTTCTCCAGCGCCTTGCCTACCAGCACCGCTTCGTTGGCATAGGTATGGCAGAAGAGGAGGTTGTAGTGCACCACACCGTCGACATTGTACTCCTTGGCCAGCCTGACGATGTCTTCGATGCGTTCGGTGTTGGGCGTGAAACAGGCGCAGTGGATCTGCATGTAACGATCAGCGATGGCCTTCAGCTGGTCGTCCATGGTTAGCTTGTCGTCTGCTACCAGGTCGCTGAAACCCCGCGTGCCGATGCATGACTCTTCACAGACCACGGCAGCGCCCGACGTCTCCAGAATGTGGTGCAGCTTCCAGTTTGGGATAGCCATGGGACAGCCTGAGACGAGGATACGGGGGGATTTGGGCGGGAAGACTCCCTCTCTGCTGGCAATTCGTTTCTCCAGCTCATCGCAGAGGGCATTGATCTGCTGGGTGTCGCGGACAACGTCATCGTAAAAGGAAACCTGAATCACCAGCAGGGCGTCCTTTCCGCTGATGGGGGGTGGAACGGCCTTGCGGGCTTGGTACAGCCGCTGCAGAGCGCGGCGTTTTCCATTCACGAGTTTGATGGCCTCGGCCAGCTTCTGCTCCGTGATCTTGTTGCCGGTCAGCTTCTCAACGACCGCTTTGAACGCTACCACTTCAGACAGCCACAGCTCGCGGCTGACCTTGTTCTTCTTATTGGGCACCTCCATCACGTGCACCGGCTGGTACTCAGACAGAATTTCAAACATCTTCTTCTTGCCATCGCAGGTGGTCTCACCCACGATGAGATGGCTTGCCTGAACGTATGGGCAGGTGCGGCCAAGTTTGAAGCCAAAGGAAGACTTGATCAGGTCGCAGGTATTGCGCGGCAGCACGCGCTCGGCGGTTGGTATTGAGAAACTGGTTCCGGCGCAAAGACCCACCGGGACCGCGCCTGCAGCCAGAATGATCTCGTCGGGAACAAACACGCAGTAGGTGGCCACCACCTTCGCGCCGTTCTTAGCGTGTTCCCGCAGCTCCCGTACCCTGATGCCGTGGATGTCGCCCACCACGAAATCGAAGAAATCCATTCCCCTGGGGCGATTCCTCTGGGAGAGGTATGTCTCTTTGTATATAGGGGGCAGAGCGTTCATGAGCAGGTCATGCTGCTTCAGGTCAATTCCCAATTCGCTCCACATTTCGCGGTTGTCGGTTGTCATATGATTTGTGCTCCTTTCAGTTCTTCTTGATAACAAAAAGGGCGATGGTGATCTGCGAGGAAAACCTCCGCACCATCGCCTCGCGTTCTTCCTCAGAATTGGAAGAACTCTCAGCCATGGGACTACCATGGACTCAGCCTAGCCTGTCGCCGGACCTCCTTCGGGAGGGAGGTGTCTCGAGCAGATGACGGACGCAGAACCTGCGCCCAGCCTGATCGCGGCTCAGTTTCAGGTGATCATTGGCCGACAGATACGTGTCATCGCTCTCACCTCCTTCCTGTCACTCCAACCACTTGGGCTGGAGCACGGATACTGTCATTGCGTCAATTATAACATCGTCCCTGACTGGCACGCACGGCAAACAATGGGCGTCTCAGAGGTGCCACAGGGGCGTGCAAGGGGCAAAGCTGGCGACGAGCTGTCAGTCATCAGCTGGCGTCAGGGTGGGCGGACTGGTCCACCGCAGGTTGTTCTGGAATCTGCTTTCACAGGAATCGGCCATGCTGATTGCCATCAGCACCACGAAGGATGAAAATGGTCTATTTTCAAAGCAATGACAGGGTGGGTGAGTGTCAGGTCTTCTGACCTGACCTCACCTTCTGCGACCCGACAGCCACGATGACTTCACAGCAGCCCGCTGTTTACACTGATTGACTGCCCGGTGATCATCGCGGCCCGGTCGGAGGCCAGGAAGGCGATGGTCTCGGCTACCTCGTTCGAAGTGGGGAACCTTCCCAGCGGGTAGTGGCGGGCATAGTGGCTGGCCAGGCCTTCCTGCCCCGGAGTGCTCACCAGCGCGGCGTTCACCACGTTGATGCGCACGCGGGACGATCCCACCTCCTTGGCCAGGCAGGTAGTGAAGGTCATGATCGCAGACTTGGATGCGGCGTACATGCTCTCTCCGCGTGGCATCATCCGGGCCGAATCCGACCCCATGCAAACGATGCTGCCGTCCCGCTGCGCCAGCATGGGCTTGAGCGCCGCCTTGATCGCGTTCAGCGTGCCCCAGAAGGTGACATCGACCACGCGGTGCAGATTATCCATGCTGCTGTCGGCGAAACCCCCGGCGCCCATGTACGCGGGTATGGTGACCAGGATGTCGACCCGCTTGAATTCGGCCAGCGCCTTGTCGACCATGGCGGTGCAGTCTTTGAAGCTGGCTACATCGGCATAGGTGGCGATGGATTTCCCGCCTTGCCCGTTGATCTGCCTGGCTGCTCTGTCCGCCCAGCCCCGGTCGATGTCGTTGGCCACCACGACGGCCCCTTCACCGGCCAGTTCGTACGCCACGGCCGTGCCGATCCCGCCACCGCCCGCCCCGGTGACTATGGCCACTTTGCCCTTAAGATTCAAATCCATGCTGTCCTCCTGATGATTGCTTTCCGGGGGCGGCTTTGCCCGCCTCGCCATTAACAGGATAGGCGTTCCATTCGGGGCTGACAAACCTGATCTCCGCCCTGTGTTTATCACCCTCTCCTTCATCCTCTCCCATCGAGGGCGAGGAGAGTCGTCTCTCCCCCGGTGGGACGCTGTAGGGGCGCGATTCATCGCGCCCTCCAGAGGGAGGGGGTACGTCTGGATTCCTGCTTTCGCAGGAATCGGCCATGCTGATTGCCATCAGCACCACGAAGGATGAAAATGGTCTATTTTCAAAGCAATGACAGATTGGGTTTGTGGGGGTCAGGTCTCCTGACCTGACCCGGCGTCGGGTCGGCGACCCGACAGCCACGAAGGGACTTCAGTCCTACGACGGTTTCGGGGCCGGGGAACTGGCAGCCATTGAACGGGGCAATGCCGGCCGAATCTTCCCAAAGCGCAGCAGGCGAAGCGGAGGTGGGCGCAGCCCACCCTACGTCACTGGGAACTTGCGACACATCTGTTCTGATGATATAGTCCTGGACGTGGATTATAGCGTCGATCTTCGCCCGAAGACGATATGGGGTGGCTCTACGATACCTGGCAAGAAGATGATCAAGCTCATCGTGCCGGAACTCCAGTCATGGCAGCGCGCCCAACAGTTGCTGGAGCTCTACAAGGCTCCACCTAGCACCGTCTTGGTTGGAGTCGCTCAGGCTCTGCACTTCACGCCTGAGCAAGGCAAGGCGGGGCCGGCTTTTCGGGACATTGGTAAAGGAATCAGTCTCGATAGGATGTACGCCGCAATGTACGGGGCGATGCTGACCGATATACGGGATTTCTTGAAGTTGCGGTTCCGCGCCAAGGGAATGTCAGAAGCCGAAGTAGCAGACAAGGCGCGGTTATCGCAAGCGTTGGACAAGAAGGACGTTGGCTATATTGTCAACTACCTGGTTATCCAAGTTCCGGACGACCTCGGGGGATGATTTCCACAAGCTGGTGCACGATCTCAGGGACGTGGCCACGATGGGAGCAAAGCTGACGCACCTGGCTGGACCAGAGGCATGGGACCGGTTCATGGGCAAGCCCGAGGAGATGTGGCAAGAACCGAATTCCGATAGGGTGAGCTAGAGCGGAGCGAAACCCACCACGGATTGATTTTGGCATTCTGATCGGTGGGTTCAGTTTCACTGTGCCCACCCTACGCACTAGACAGTGTTGTTAGGACTACTTGTCGCTATTGGTCTAGACCTCCTCGTCGGGGTTGAACTCGTCAGTTTGCTGCTGGTCCTGAAGCCGGAGTGGGTGTATCCCCTTGCGCCACCCCGACAGACCTCCGACGTTTTGGATGGTGATCCTCTCCCGATGGCGTTTCTGTTCTACGGCATGGATCCTGCTCCGCGAGCCGAAGAGGTCTGTGGCATCGTCGATGACCGTCCTCTGCCAATGGTACTTCTATTCTATGGCTACGCAGCACTTGCTCTAAGCATTGGCTACACGCTGAAGATCTCGTTGAAGACGCCTGGCGGCATTCTATTCTGGGGGCTGTGGGGACTTGCCCTCTTGATATCCACTATCATGACGCTTGTCGTACTATTGGAGCCAAGACTCAGCACGCTCAGGATGCCACGGATTCGGCAGTGGCTCCACAGTGCAGTTGTGTCCATCGCTTTCGTGCTGACGATATTTGGGCTGTGGCTGAATATGATCACGACTCTCCTTCCGTCCTTGGACCCCAAAGGCTTGGCCATGTTCTATATTGGGTCGGCATTGTTTGTGCTCATTCTGGTTCAGATGCTGAAAGGCGCAGTGCCCGGTTTTCGAGGCGTGCTCCTGAAGGTTATCTACTTAGTCTTCACCGGTTTGGGCATTTACAGACTCACCTGTTCACACAACAAGTACGAGGGTTTCGTGTATCTCCTCTTCATCCCTGTCGTCTTGCTGTTCTCCGCATTGCCCGGTCTGCTACATCCTCTATGGCCACGGGTCGAGCAGTTCTGCAGTAGGCAGAAGAAACACTGAAGGCCTGTCCGGGCACTCGTGATTTGGCTTCACTCGCCGAGTTCAGTAGAGTGGGTTAGAGCCTAGCAAAACCCGCCATGGATTCGTTTGGGCATTACGATCGGTGGGTTCAGTTTCACTGTATCCACCCCACACACTGAGTGGTAGAATCGTTTGGGGTTGGGCACCGGCATCCCTACGGCAGGTGATCCAAGATATGTGAGGTCATCGGCTGGCCGGAGTGGAGACAATGGAATGGCCGATTTCATGAGTAGCGAACAAAGAAGCGCGCTCATGTCCAAGGTTCATGGGAAGGATACCGAAATAGAGAGGTGCCTGCGATCACTGCTCCACCGAAGGGGGTTCCGTTTCAGGAAGAATGTGAAAGGCCTCCCGGGCCGCCCCGATATCGTACTCGCAAAACATAAAGTGGCCATCTTCGTACACGGGTGCTTCTGGCACTGCCACTCGGGTTGCAGAAGAAGCCGTCTTCCTACCACGCGAGCCGAGTTCTGGCACGACAAGGCTAGAGCCAACCAGGAGCGGGATAGTCGGAAGATCACCGACCTATCTGGGGCCGGATGGCGAGTCGCAGTAGTCTGGGAATGTGCCCTGGTTGACACAGACCAACTACCGCGAACCGTTGACGCTCTGTGTGGGTGGATAGTGTCCAGGGAGAAGTGGTTTGAGATTCCGTGTGAGAAACTCAGCCCGAGGCAATGAATCGATTGCCCAAGATCACGTAGTCCACCACTTGCGACGCGCCATGTACGGAGCGAGAGGGGAAAAGCCGCACTTCAGGATTGGAGCAGGCCTGTGAACTGAGGCACCGTCCTACTCTGGCGCTGACCCATCTCCTTCAATACTCTGGATTAGCCTCTGCACACGACCAGCTTCCTCCGTCTTCTTGAGGAAGGCTGCGTATGCTCGATAGGCGTCTTCAATAAGCTGCTGATAGGTGACGACACGGACGTGTCTCGTGTCCAGCATCTTCCTTGAGGCTTCCTCGTTCTTCTCGTCTACCCAATCGCTGCATTTCTTGCCTACCAAACAGACAACCTCAATAGGCTCATGCGCCTTTCCCGCCATCTTGAGTTCTTTCTCCAGCGCGGTATAGTACTTAGTGACCTGCTTCCCAAGGTCAAAACTGTTGACCGCCCGCTCTGCACGTTTCAGTTCAATGATTACGTGTTTTCCCGAGGTGGTCTTGTACTTGATGTCAAACCTGCCCAACTTCTCTTCATCCGAGAGTTTGGCGTCAAGCTCGTCGAAGGCCTTCTTGACCTGTTGCTCCAGCAGAGGCGTTTCTGTTGCTCTGTCCCATGATGGATCAAGCAACCAAAGGTGGTCGTATAGATGCTGCTGGACAACTTTCTCGAGCGCGTTCTCCTTGGTCTTGTCTTGAAGCGTCTTTATAACCTGCAGTCTCTCCTTCACGATCTGGTAGTACAGTGTCGCCTCAATATCGTCTAGCTCTGCGAACACCTCTGTTATGGCTTGGATGTTCTCTGGCGCGACCTTGTCAAGGGCATCAAGGTTCCTTTTGTACTTGAAGCTTTCGAAGGCCAACACGCCGTGTTTGAACAACTCTCTCCTCTGATCGTCCGAATCCACAGGAAGCTGGTTTATCTTCCCGAACAAGGACTTCGCTCGGCTCTTGTCGTCCTTGCCAAGTTCGCTGAACCACTGGTTGATCGCCGGAATAATAAGCGCCTGCTGTGTTCCACCTTCGTTCCGAAGGCCCGTCCAAGAGCTCTGGACGAACTTCAATTCGCCCTTCACCCATTCTTTCAGGGCAACGTACCTTGGGTCATCCTTCATGATCTCTTGTCGGCTGCTTGTGGCACTGTCATCCTTATCGTTGACATCAAGGAAATCGGCGTGTATCTCGCCGATCAGATACTTGGTGTATAGGCCGCCCTCCCCAAACTCCTGTAGTATGTCCTCCTGCGCCAGCTTCCCTCTGACTATGATGACGATCTTGTTCAGGTTGTCCTCGCCGTCCTGCAGATCCCCCGATTTTTCTGCGGTTCCAATCCAGCCGGACACCACGTAGTCGGTCCCTTCTATTTTGGCATCTCTCTCCAGTTTCTGAGCGAGCTTGCCTTTCTTGCAGTAACCCTCGTATTTCGCACTGTCGTTGCCGTAGTACCACAGATACTGAAGCTTATGAAAGTAGTCACGATCATCTACGCTTATCGGCGTGCCATCCACTGTAACAAGGAACTTGTACTCACTTCCGATGATGCTGAAACGACGAGCGAGTCGTTTTCTAAGCTTGGCCGCTGTCTCCCCCGTTCCTTTCTTGAGTTCGCTCAGAGTTATCTGGGTTCCGTGTGAGTTCAACTGGATCTCAGACTCCGATATTGGATCGGGATGGTACGGAGAGTTGTCTTGGCCCTCCAGTTGTTCCTTGATCTTCTTAGCGGACATTAGGAACCCGCTCTTCTGTCCGTCTTTCATCGTCCGAACCTCAATCATATCGGCGATCGAGAACAACGACAGTTTGCCTATGCCCTTTCGTCCCATGACGGGCCTGTGATGGTTCGGCGTGGTTTCGCGCCCCTTCTCTTTTCGCCTCTCGTATCCTACCAACAGATACTTCTCGTTGATGTCCTTCTCCGTCATTCCATGGCCATCGTCAGTGACAACTATCTTCCCATCGGCGATCGAGACATCAACATTCTCGGCATCGGCATCCCAAGCGTTTGCCACTACCTCCGACAGGACGGCAGGAATGTTGCTGTACAGCCCGAGCCCAAGGTGGTTCAGCACATTCAAGCCGAGAGTCATCGTGTACTTCTCATCGGTCATGTGCAGTACTCTCCAGATGCTTCATTATGCTCTCACCTATGACTGTTCCAAGACGAACTGGAACCGCGTTGCCTATGTGAATGCCGATCCGCTCAAAGGAAGGAGGCGAGCCCGGTTCAAGGAACTCGTAGTACTCAGGGAAAGTCTGGAGCAGTGCGCCCTCTCTCAACGACAGCGCTCTGTCCTGCTCGGGATGCCCAAAGCGCCCCGTGCCAAAAGAGTAGAACTGAGTCGTCACTGTAGGAGCGGGCTTATTCCACGCCATCCGCGCATAGACGGCGCTGTATGTCTTGCCTGAGTCTTTCCTGTGGCAGGGAGCCCGCAAGTTCTCGTCCCAATCGCTCCATGTCCCACCGGGGCGCGACTGGCGAATGCGCGCCCTATTCAATGGGGACAGACGATATGCCCTGTGTAATGGATCTCTTTGACTGACTTCGCCGTCCTTGATGGGGTCGAGCTTGTGGATCGCGTCCCAAGTGGTCGGGTGATGGTTGCGGTCGTGTGTCCGGGGGACAATCTCGATCTTGCCCAGTTTGGAGGCCAGGAGGACCAAGCGGGTGCGCGTCTGGGGGATTCCGTAGTTCGGGCAGTAGATTGATTTGTGCCATACGTGATAGCCGAGGGTCTCTAGTGTCGCAACGAAGTCGGTGAACACTGCATGTTTTGTGGTCTCAGGGACGTTCTCCATCGAGACAATGTCAGGCAATACCTCACTTACCAACCTAGCGAAGGAATACAATAGTTTCCACTTGGAGTCTTCCGTTCGATCCTTGTTCTTTTGAGTATGCCTTGAGAACGGCTGGCAGGGTGCACAGCCGACGAGTACTCTGATTTCGCCATCGCGGTAGAGCTTAAGAACTTCGTCAGCAGAGAGGTCCCTGATGTCTGCCTGGATAAAGCGAGAACGGTTGTTCTTCTCGTAGGCGAAGCGGCAGCGTTCATCAACGTCAATGCCGGCAACAACTGGTATTCCGGCCTTTGCCAGACCATGAGTCAGACCTCCGATGCCGCAGAACAAGTCTACTGCTGATACTGACGTGCTCATCTTCGTTGGCTGATAGTATATACCACAATCTGAGGCTGCTACTACCACCACTTACGGTAGCTGCGGGATGTGCAGGCCATCTTGTGCGAAACCATCCTGAACGGATTCGCAGGCCCGGCTAGCTGCCAAGACTGCCTCTCCGTTCAGCTCCCCTTTGACATCCTCCCCTCCCGCCGATATGATCGTTGGCGTTTGGCGGCCTGAAAGGCTCGCCGAGACTCGAGCACCAAGGGGGGACCATGAAGACAGCTACCAAGACTGATACCCTGCAGCGCCTGATGGCCATCACCGGCACCCTGGAGAACGATGAGGTCCGCGAGTGGAAGAAGCAGGGTGGCCGGGTGATGGGCTACCTCTGCTCCACTATCCCGGAGGAGATGTTCACCGCCGCCGGCCTGATGCCCTTCCGGCTGCGGGGCACCGGCAGCACCAGCACCGACAAGGCCGACGTCTACTTCTCCAGCATCAACTGCAGCTTCCCCCGCCACTGCTTCAACCAGGTCCTGCGGGGGAAGTACGCCTTTCTCGACGGCCTGGTCCTGGGGAACAGTTGCGACAATGTCCGCCGCATCTATGACCACTGGACGCGCCAGAAGATCACCCCCTTCGTGCACTTCATGAGCCTGCCCCGGAGGACGGAGGCGGCGCAGGTGGCCTGGTACCACAACGAGCTGCTGACGCTGAAGGCCAGGATGGAGCCGCACTTCGGCGTGACCCTGACCGACGACCGCCTGCGGGAGGCCATCCGGGTGCACAACAAATCGAGACGGCTGCAGCGCGAGCTCTATGAGCTGCGGAAGGCCAAGGCCCCGCCCATCACCGGCGCGCAGTCGCTGGCGGTGACCGTGGCCGGCACGGCCCTGCCCAAGCCGCGGTTCAATACGGACCTTATCGCCCTGCTGAATGACCTGAGCGATGCACCCGGGCACAGCGGCCACCGGGCGCGGCTGATGCTCCTCGGCGGGATACTGGACGACCCGGAGTATCTGGAAGTTGTCGAGGAGCGCGGCGGCCTCATCGTGGCCGACTCCACCTGCTTCGGCTCCCGCCTGTTCTGGCAGGACGTGGATGAAGAGGCGGATGACCCCCTGATGGCCCTGGTGCGCTACTACGTGGCGGACCGCCCCACGTGCCCCCGCGTGTTCGACGCGTTCGAAGGCCGGGCGGCCTACGTCAAGAAGATGATCGATGACTTCGCCGTCGACGGGGTCATCCTGGAGAGGCTGATGTTCTGCGACTCCTGGGGGTGGGAGCAGTACCGGTTCGAGCGCACCTTCAAGGAGTGGGGAGTGCCGCTCCTGATGCTGGATCGGGAGTACACGCTGGGTGGCCAGGGGCAGTTGCGGACGCGGGTGCAGGCGTTCCTGGAGAGGATGGGGAGGTAGGCGATGGACGCAGTGAATGAGAGACGAATATCCCGCGTGCGCGAGGAGTACGAGGTCTACAGCCTGCTCGAAGCCGGCTTGGCGCTCAACCCCGGCGAGATGACGCATATCCACCTGCCGCCGATCCGCAACATCATGCGCATCAACAAGAAGACAATGGAGTGCGTCGAGACCGGCGAACCATTCCTGGCAGCACGTTCAGCAACCCGCCGGAGATCCTGACGGCCATGGGCGTCCACTGGTATTTCGTTTTCAGCCAGGCGTTCGCCGGCGGACTCCTGAACCAGCACATCGACGAGGACGTGGCGGCGATGGACAGGATGCCGGTGCCCGGCGATGTCTGCAGCCTCATCCGGCTGGGGCTGTACTACCTGGACAGCGGGCTGCTGCCCCTGCCCGCGGCGTACCTCGGTTTGACCGAGCCGTGCGACGGCCTGGCCGGCGTGCACGAGGCGCTGCGGACCCACCGGGAATGGCGGAACGTGCCGGCGTTTGCCATCGACCCGCCGTACTGGAGCGACGACCACAGCATCGACCACGTGGCCGGCGAGCTGAAGCGCATGGTGGAGTTTGTCAGCAAGCACACGGGCAAGACACTTGACATAAACCGCCTGCGCGAGGTGATCACCGAGTCCAACGAGCACTACCGGCTGTGGCAGGAGTACAACGACCTGCGGCGGTGCAAGCCCTCGCCGCACAACTACCTGCTGGCGCAGTCGTGTTTCCTGATGACGAACTTCGAAGGGGCGGGGCGCCCGGAGCACACGCCGTGGTTCCGGGACTTGGTGGCCGACGCCGAGAGGCGGGTGCGGGAGAACAAGCCCGAGGTGCCGAACCAGAGAATCCGGGTGCTCTGGTTCGACCTGCAGCCGATCTACTTCAACCTGATCGCGCCGTGGATGGAGCAGGAGTGGGGCGTCAGCGTGGTGATGGACATGGTGAGCTACTGCCCGTACACGGTGATCGACACGACCACCGAGGAGAGCATGTTCCGGGGCCTGGCCAAGCGGCTGCTGATGGACCCGCCGATGGTGCGGCAGGCCCGGGGGCTGGCGGACAATTTCCTGGCGGACATCAGCCGCATCGTGCGGGACTACCAGATCGACTGCGTGATCTGGCCGGGGCATATCGGCCATAAGGACGGGGCGGCCAGCGTCAGCCTGATGCGGGAGCTGTGCCGGGAGATGAACGTGCCCTTCCTGCAGATCGGCATGGACCAGTTCGACAAGCGGTACGCCAGCCCGGATATCATCAAGGAGCGGATTTCGCACTTCTTCACGGCCATGGGGTTGGGGCAAAAGAAGGCGGCGTGATCTGTGGGCGTTCTTTATCGGGCGAACACAAGGTTCGCCCCTACGTGTTCGCCCACGGGGCGTGCAGAGGGCCGAAGGCCCTCTGCGTTATTATTCATTTCCCCCTTTACCAAAGGGGGACACAGGGGGATTGGTCTTCTTGTGGGTGTCAGGTCCGGGACCTGACCGGTTTGGTGGGCACAGCACACCTACGGCCTGGATTCCTGCTTTCGCAGGAACGACAGGATCAGGGCGAACACAAGGTCCGCCCCACGGATGTGGTCACGGGGCGTGCAGAGGGGCGCAGCCCCTCTGTGTTCTTTTTCGTCCCCCTTCCCGAAGGGGGATGAGGTGGGGGGTGGCAACAGCCCCGACGGACTGTACACTGGTGAGCGGAATGGGGTAGTCTATCAACACGACCCGATTGGCGGACTCGGAGCGGCCATCGAAGACGAGGGAAGATCAGAAATGTACGTTATCTCCAGAGAAGGAGTGCAGACCCTCATCCGGAAGTTGCAGGACCCTGTTGAAGCCGTACGCTGCCGGAGCGAGTTGGAAAAGATGCTGGAGATCAAGGAAGTCCTGTCCTGGCGAGCTGAGGCACCGCCGTCGGTTTCTGTCCGGCTGTCCATGTCTCCCGGATTGCATGCGGAAGCCCAACTCCTCCGGGCGGCACTGGATGCCTTCGACAAGGGTAGCTACGATGAAGCGGGTTCGCTGGTGGCTGAGTTCTATCGCGAAGCTGAGCGTAACCTTTCTTTCCCCTGGTGACTTCCACCGCCCCCCGGACCATGCCGTCTCCCGACCCCGTGTGACCTGCCTTACAGTGGTACGCTCCGCGCATGGGGGCGTGCAAAGGGGCTTTGCTCCTCTGTGTCTACTCATCCCCCGAGCGGTTGCCCCATCAGCCGCCTTGACGAGACGGTCATCTGCTTGCCGCCGATGTGCTCGTTCTTGTCCAGACCAGGACGTCGATACCCTTCTTGGCCAACAATGCAGCGCAGGTAATTCCTCCGGCCCGGCCCCAACCACAATAACGTCGTACTTGTCTTTCTTGGCCATTTCACCCCCAAAGGTCAAACCGCAGAAGCTGGCGGCGCAGCCGCTCCATCATGAATACGGAGGCGAAACCATCTCTTCACGAGCTTTCTGGCGCAACTTGACCAAGCTTGATCTCAACTGAAGCCTTTCCTCAGGGGAAAGCGATCCGATGACCCTCGGGATGACCTCGCGTTTGTTGACAAATGCACGACATGTGTCTCTGCCCTTGTCAGTCAGCGCCACCAGAACCTGTCTGCGGCCTTCGACATTCTCCGTGGTAATCAGCCCCAGCTTCACCATCCGATTCAGCAGTGCCAGCGTCGTTGGAGGCTGGCGGAACAGTCGGCGGGATATCTCGGCCGGTGTGGGTGGAATGCCCTCCTTCTCCAACATCCGCAAAATCCAGAGTACCCCTCCCTGCATTGATGTGATGCCCAGATATCTTACCTCCCTGTCTCTCAAGCGAATCATCGCGTCCCGCACTTGGCTCAGGAGATCCCAGAACTCAAGCTCTTCTTCAGGGCTAAGATAGCCAGACTCTCGAGATTCGCCGGATGCCGCAGGGGTTTCTGATGTGCCTTCCTGGTTCATTCATCTAACCTCTCTCTGGATATATCAGCCATTACACTCACAGAAGGGCCGATTGTGCATTTCCGCTCGTACCAGAACCCTGCTGTGAGGCACCTCCGGGGTTGACGCTCCAGGAGATATTATATAGATAGATATTATATATTGATATTGACCAGTTAGTACACTAATTAGTATACTAACTAGTATACTAATACTATCGCAAAATACGCTTGAAGCTACAGGCCTGCTTGAGGTCGTTTGAGTAGGAGGCACGATATGATGATCCTTGATGCGTTCTCGCTACAAGGCAAAGCAGCCATCATCACCGGGTCGGGCCGCGGCATCGGCAAGGGCATCGCTCTGGCCTTCGCGGAGGCAGGAGCCGATGTTGTCTGTGTCGACATCACACTGCCCGGCGCTGAAGCTGCAGCGGCTGAGGCTCGAAGCTTCGGGCGCAAGGCTCTGGCTGTGGCCTGCGATGTGACAGACAGTCAGCAAGTGGAAAGCATGGTTGCCCGGACAATCCATGAGGCAGGGCATATAGATGTCCTGGTGAACAACGCAGGTGGTGCCACCTACTGCCCGGCGATGAAATACAGCGACAAACGCTGGGATGGGGTAGTCCGCCTGAATCTGACGGCGGCTTTCCTCTGCAGCAGGGCAGTAGCCAGGCACATGCTGGAGCAGAAATCAGGCTCGATCATTAACATCTCCTCCGGCAATTCACAACTGCCGGCCCCCGGCATGGTTGCCTATGCAGCCGCCAAAGCCGGCATCAACTCAATCACCAAAACTCTTGCCTGGGAACTCGCGCCGCATGTCCGGGTCAACTGCATCCTGCCGGGTGCTATCGAGACGGAGGGCAGCGGAACTGTTCTATTGCCGGTAAAGGACAAGCTGGTGGCGGGCACCCCGCGCAAACGGTTGGGGACTCCCCGTGACATAGCCCTGGCAGCCATATTCCTGGCATCTCCTGCCTCAGACTTCATCACCGGCAGGAAGATTGAGGTCGATGGAGGCTTGGAGTTTGTGCCGCTGGACCCTACCCAGGTCACCGCCGGCCGAAGTGTGTAGTACGGCCGAGGCAATCCCGGATAGAGGAGAAGAAATGATCACCGACGAGTTCAAACTGACTGGCAAAGTCGCCATCGTAACGGGCGCTGGAAAAGGCATAGGTCAATCCATCGGTATTGCCTTTGCCGAAGCCGGGGCCAATGTGGTATTCGCCGCCAGAACGGAGAAGGATATAGAGACAGGTGTAAAAGAGGCGAAGAAATTCGGTGTCAAAGCCATGGCAGTGACGTGCGACGTCAAGGATGACAGCCAACTGCAGAGTCTGGTCGAGAAGACCATAGCCGCTTTCGGCAAGATCGATATTCTGGTGAACAACGCCGGAGGGGCCTGGCCTGACGAGATCGCCAAAATCACGCGCCAGCAACTTCTTGAGGATTTCGACTTCAATGCGGGCTCAGCCTTCTCTCTCACACGCATGTGCCTGCCGCAATTGAGAGAGAGCCGTGGCTGCGTCATCAACATCAGCTCTGCGGCGGGGCGGCTGGTATCGCCCTACAATATCAACTACGGTACGGCTAAAGCAGCACTCACCTTTATGACCAGGGAAATGGCTGCTGAGCTGGCGCCGGAGGTCAGGGTAAACGCCATTGCTCCCGGGACGATACTCACTGACTCGATCCGGGGCTTCTTCGATAAGGCGGCGCTGGATAAGATGAACGTCTCGATACCTATGAAGAGGGTGGGCCAGGGAAGAGACATAGCCCTCGCGGCACTGTTCCTGGCGTCGCCCGCGTCCAGTTGGATCACGGGCAAGATACTGGAAGTCGATGGCGGTGCGGAAGGCATGAGGATGCCAGGCCCCAAGGGGAAATAGATGCCGCGATCCATGCCAACAAGGAATAGGAGGTATCCAAATGCCGGAAATCAATGACTACAGCGGCCCCTTCAATCCCAATCTCACTTTCAACGATCTCTCCAAGGACTTCTTGCTGAAGACAATCCGGGTCTGGCAGTGGGCCTGGATCCAGTTGGACGCGGCCTGGTACGAGCCATTGAGGGAGAGAAAGGGTGGAGAGGTCGCCCATGGCTGCGACCTGGAGATGTGGCTACGGTGCGCAGAGCGCTGCAATACGCGATACGCCAAGATTGCCAAGATCCCCAACAAGAGCGCGGTGGACTGCCTGAAGGTCCTGCAACTGCCGCTGGACAACACCATGGGGGCCGTCTATCCTACCACGAAGGTGATCAGGGACGAGAACTACGCCACGATCACCGTCCAGAAGTGCCCCAACCTGGAGTTCTGCGAGAGAAGCGCCCCGGAGCGGGTGGTGCCCATGTGTGTCATCATGGAGCCCCATCTGATCCACTGGTACAAGGTCAATACCGACGTCATATTGGCCGCCACCAAGCTTCCGCCCCGGAAGAGCGCTGATGACATCGCCTGCCAGTGGGTATACAGCCTCCCGGCGCAGAAGGGGGTCAGAGTCAAGAGCAAGGAGGAGGTGGTCGACGAGACCACCAGCCCGCCGCAGGTGGATGATCTCAGCGGTCCCTATTACCCGAACATGACCCACGCCAATTTCTCCAAGGCCTTTTTGCTCCGGATGATGACCGCCTGGCAGTATGCCTGGCTAGTGATGAACGAGGGCTACTACTTCGCCGTCATGCGGCGGTTCGGGCGCGAGATGGCCGACGAATGCGAGATCGCGGCCTGGCTCAGGGTGGCCGAGCGCACCAACAAGCGCTTCGCGCCGGTGGGCGAGTTCAAGCTGGAGACGGTCACGGACTCTCTCAAGATGCTGCAGATGGCAATGGACAGCACCATGGGCTACTTCCCCACGAAGTACGATATCAAGAGCCCCAACCACGTCGTGATGAAGATCACCAGGGGAATCTGGCCCGACTTCATGGAGAAGCCTAACCTTCAGAGAACGCCGCCCATGTACCACGCGGGCGGAGCGCCAATACTGCAGAAGTACCTGGTCAATCCCAGGATCAAGGTGACGCCGCTGCGGGTGCCGCCGCGCAATGAATACGACGACGTTGACTGCGAGTGGGAGTTAGAGCTGGAGTAGCCGTGCTACGTGTCGGGGTAGGCAGAGAGATGGATATCATCTGCGCTTTTCCAACGATCCCCAGACTCAACTCCCTGGAATCCCTCTTTGACAAAGGGGGACTGAGGGAGTTCGGGGCCAGGGGGTTGAAAAGGCTTTGAGATGCTTGGTTCTTGATACTACCGGGTCAGGTCTCGGACCTGGACACCCACTGCATCTTTGCTTCCCTATACAACCATCAGGGCGTGCAGAAGGGGCGCAGCCCCTCTGCGTCTCTTTCACTACCCGCCGGGAATGACAAAAGAAAACAGGAGGCATACCAGTGTCAGAAATGAATGACTACAGCGGCCCGTTCGACCCGCAATGGAGCCCCGAGAAGCTCTCGAAAGGGGTTCTGCTCAAGCTGGTCAAGGCCTACAGCGATTACATCTACCGGCTTGACGCCAGTTGGTACGTGACGGTTAAGAACAGGCTGGGCAACGACGAGGCTTTCGCCTGTGATCGCCATGTCTGGGAGAAGAAGCTCCAGGCCTATGAACTGAAGCTCATGACCGGCGCTCTGAACATACACGGCGACGATGTGGTGGCCGTCATGAAATACATGCAGGCCACGCCCTGGGCATCAGTCGGAGAACGGCAGATAGATATCAAGGACAGCAACCATGCCACACTCACCATCCACAACTGCCCGACCTTATCAGCCATCGAGAAGGAAGGAAACGGGCGCGAGAAGCTGATATGTGAGGACCTGACCACCAGCCTGTTCAGCAAGATAGCCCACTACTTCAACCCCAAGATCAAGGTGACCGGCCTCAAAGTTCCGCCCCGGAAGACCTACAACGATTGCTGCTGTCAGTGGGAGTTCAGACTATGAAGGAATCGGGGGGTCGCGAACCCCTCCGCGGCGAAGCTTGACAGATTCATCGATCTGGATTAGTATCCTGGCTATTTCCAAAAGGGGGGTGGGAAAATGCTGAGGCGGAACGGAGTCGTGCCGATGAACTGCATCGACATGACGTGGTTGGCTCTGGACAGTGTCAACGAGCGCATATTATTCCATGCAATCCTGGTTGTCGAAGGCAGTGTTGACCCTGCCAAGTTGAATGATTCACTTCTCACTGTGGTTCAGCGGCACCCGGCTCTGAGGTCGGTCCTTCGCCGAAGTTTTCTGAGGCATTACCGCGAGGTCAAGGATGATCTTGAACCCCAGATCCTGGAGGTGCATGATTTTTCCAAGAGCCCTCCCACACAGGGCGGGAGCGACGCTGTTGACGAAATGCAAGGTAACCCTTTTCTGGTCGAATGGATCAACCGTCCATTGGATCCCAAGAAGGAGCTGCCCTTCAGGTCCCTTCTACTGAAGAGAGGCGATAACAAATACTGGCTGGCATTCACCTTCCACCACTACGCTACGGATGCCTTGCGCGCCCTTCGTTTTCTCAATGAGGTGATCGGGGAATACAACGGAAGCGACAGCACGCAAATCAAGGAGGTGACTGCGGGTCATGCTTTACGGGAGGACGACACCAGCTTCCACGGGGGAAACGAGCTCCTCGGACTGCTGGATCGCCCCAAGAGCAGAATACGGCGTTACTACCCGAAGATAGCATCAAGCCTCTTTCACCGCTTCGTTGTTTCGCCTTTTACACCCCCTTCGCGAATCTTTCATGACCGGTCAGGCAAGTCGGGGGATGTCTCCTTCACCAGAGCCTGGCTGAACTCCATCGAACTGGGCCAGATCGATGCCAAATCCAGAATGCTGGGAGCGACGGTCAATGATGTGCTCCTGGCAGCTTTCTTCAAGGCGATAGAGAAGTGGAACCGGCTGCATGGCAAGCCGAGCAGAAAGATAAGCATCATGGTGCCGGTGGATATCGGGCGCAGAGAATCTCAATATATCGTCTCCAACCAGATATCGTACGTTTCGCCTGCAACCATGCCGGAAGACAGGACTGATCATCTCTCCCTGTTGAAGAAGGTCAGTCAGCGTACAGGGTGCATCATCAGGAATGGGAACGCCTTCTCCATGGTCCACTTCACCCACTTCTTGAGCCGTCTCTCCTTCGCCGTCATGAAGCTGGTGGGAACGCTGTTCATAGTCACACGGGTGTACATCGACACTACTCTGCTGACAAACGTGGGGCGAATCAGGCTGGGCAACGGAAAGGAAATCAGACTGGGCAGCGCCAGGATAACCGACGTTTGCGGTGTCACGCCGGTGGTGACCCCCTGGGGAATGAGTGTCGTCACCGGAGTGTTTGACAGCAGGCTGCACCTGGGCCTCACCTACAGATCCTCCTGTTTCTCGGATGAGAAGGCTCGCAGGTTCCTGGAGCTGTATCTGGAGGAGATCAGAAGTTACATTCTGGCTCTGGAGAAGGCTCACCTTGAGTTGCAGGCGGGCAAAGCCTAGTCGTCGTGGTGAGGTCCGCCGGCTACCGGGCGATCGCCGGCGAGACGCTGGCCTACTTCCACCAGCGGATCATGGAGGAAGAGGGGCAGGATACACCGGTGCTGGCCATGGGCGACTTCAATGACGAGCCGTTTGACCCATCGCTGGTCGACTATGCTCTGGCCCTCAGAAGCCGGGCCAAGGTGGTCAATGCGCGCATGCCTCACTTCCTGAATCTGATGTGGCCGCTGATGGGGCAGAGTGTCGGAACGTACTACTACGACAACCTTCCCAATGTCTTCGACCAGTTCCTGGCAAATGACAACATACTCAAGAGGAACGTCCCTATCAAGGTGCTGGAGAACTCGGTGGGCATCGTGCGGTTTCCCGAGATGGTTGACAAAGGGGATTACCCCAAACCAATCCCCTTCGGCGGAATGAGCAAGCCGGTCAACACCAGCGGTTTCAGTGACCATTTTCCCGATTGCGGTCAAAGTTGCTGAAGTGAGCTAGGCTTGCGTGCCAGCAGTGCGACTTGCACAGACGCGTTGACAGTGGGCAGGGACAGTTGTACATTATGGCTGTACAACTCAGTGAAGGAAGTGAAGCACATGTCTACTGTTACTACCTATACCAACGCCCGAGCCACATTTGCCAAACTCTGCGACCAGGTCGCCTCAACCCGTGAGCCTGTCATTATCCGGCGCCGGGGTGGTGAGGATGTGGCCCTGGTGTCGGCGGAGGAACTGGCCAGTCTTATCGAGACGGCTCACCTGCTGCGCTCTCCCAAGAATGCTGAGAGGCTGCTGAACGCTCTGGCTCGGGCGCAGACCGAGGAAACGAAGCCCACTACCGTCAAAGAGCTTCGCCGAGAGTTGGGGCTTGAGTAAAGAGAAGGCTCCGAAGCAACCGGCCTCATGGAGCGCAGTCTTCCATCCTGAGTTCATCGAGGATATGCGCTATTGGGTCAAGATCGACCGCAAGACCGCGCTTCGGGCTCTGGATATGGTGGAAGACACACTGCGCGATCCCTTCTCCGGAATCGGCAAGCCGGAGCATCTCAAGTACCTTCCTGCCGGGACGTGGTCCCGTCGTCTGACGCAGGAGCACCGCATTGTCTATCTGGTCAAAGAGGAACAAATCCACTTCCTCCAGGCGCGGTATCACTACTAAAGTCCGACCCCCGTCTGGAGAATTCGGGATCACGCAACCTTTGCCACCGCTTCCTCCAACTTACGCCGCTCGCGTCTTCAAGTTGGAGCAGCCTTGATTGGGAGGCATTTCTGAAAGGATGAAGCGCAATGTGAGCAGATAACGGGCGACAACGGTTAATTGTCCCCGTAGCCCTCTCTACAGCGCGTAGATCTCTTTGCCGAAGGTGCGGACCCAGTTCCTGTTCAGGACGTCGATGGCATCCTGGGTCTTGTCCACGCCCACGATGATGATGGGCTGGCCGCTCTCCCCTCTGCCCAGGAAGGGATAGAGGTAGTGCACGTTGATCTTGGCCGCCTTGAGAGGCTTGAGCACGGCCAGGAGGCCGCCGGGGTGGTCAGGCACTTCCACGGCGATGACATCCGTTTCCCTTACTGAATAGCCCTGGCTCCGCAGGACGTTGATGGTCTTCTGAGGGTTGTCCGTCACGAATCTGGTGGTGCTCATGTCGGCGGTGTCGGCCACGGAGATGGCACGTATATTTATCCCTTCGATCCCCAGGCGCTCGCTGATGTCCATGAGCTTGCCGGGGACATTATCCAGGCTCACCGAGATTTGTTTGATGAACATTCTCTACTCCTCAACCCCCTGTGTGCCTTGGACCTGCTCACCCAGACGAAGCACTCACAGAGGCATCACCCTGCCTCTTGGGAAGGGCGAGATCGTACCCAGCCATCAGGGCTTTCTTGTTGGTGGCAATCAGCTTGGTCTTGGTCTTGAAAGTCTCTTTCAGTGTCTCAAAGATGGTGTCCATGGACACCAGGTTGGTTTTCTTTATGAACGCGCCCAGCATGACCATGTTGGCCGATCTGGGGTTGCCCATCTCTTCAGCCATGCGCGTCGCCGGCACGGCCAGTAATTCAATGTCGCCCCTGGGAATATCGGCCTTGACCAGGGAAGAGTTGTAGAGAAGCACTCCCCCGGACTCCACCTGGTTCTGGAATCTGGCCAGGGAAGGCTGGCTCATGACTACGATGAACTCCGGCGATGAGGCCACCGGCGAAGCGATCTCTTCGTCGGAGATGGCCACGGTGCAGTTGGCCGTGCCGCCCCGGACCTCAACGCCATAAGATGGCAGGTAGGTCACGTGCTTTCCTTCCAGCATGGCTGCCTGGGCCAGATTCAGGCCCATGGAAAGGACACCCTGACCACCGAATCCGGCGAAGACCGTCTTAATGAGCATAGCGATCTCCCGTCGTGTCCTTGATTATCCCCAGCGGAAACTCTTTCACCATCTCCTTGTCGATCCACTGCCAGGCTTCCAACACGCTCATCTTCCAGTTGACAGGGCAGGGAGACAGTATCTCGACCATGGCGTAACCGACGTCATCCATCTGAATCCGGAAGGCTTTCTGGATAGCCTTCTTGGTCTTCCTGATGTTGGCCGGGGAATTCACCGCCGTCCGTTCGATATAGACCACGCCGCTGAGAAGGGCCAGCATCTCGCTGATCTTGAGCGGGTGGCCTTCCGTCCTGGCGTCGCGCCCGAAGGGGCTGGTGGTGGTGGTCTGGCCCACCAGCGTGGTAGGCGCCATCTGCCCCCCGGTCATGCCATAAACGGCGTTGTTGACGAAAATGGTGGTGATGCGCTCACCCCTGTTGGCGGCGTGGATGGTCTCGGCCGTGCCGATAGCGGCCAGGTCGCCGTCGCCTTGATAGTTCAACACTATGGTCTCCGGGCAGGATCTCTTGAGTCCGGTGGCCACCGCGGCCCCGCGGCCGTGGGCCGATTCGGCGAAGTCGATGTCCAGGTAGTCATAGGCAAATACCGAGCAGCCGCATGGAGCGACGCCGACAGTCTTCTCCTTGATGCCCATCTCTTCGATCACTTCGGCTACCAGGCGGTGAATGACGGAGTGGCCGCATCCGGCGCAGTGGTGGAATGCCTTTCTCTTCAGTAGTGCGGGCCGGCTGTAGACCTTGTTCATGCCCTGTTGCAGCCTCTCTGATAATAGTGTCTTGTGATCACTCGGAGGACTTCGGCCGGCGTGGAAACTACCCCGCCGGGTCGTCCATAGAAGAAGATGTCGGCCTTGTCTCCCAGCGCCAGCCGCACATCTTCCAGCATCTGGCCCATGTTCAGTTCAAAGACCAGGAAATTCTTCGTTTTCTCGGACAGAGCCTGCAGGCTCTCCGAGGGGAATGGCCAAAGGGTGATGGGTCGGAAGAGCCCTACCTTCAGGCCGTGGCTCCGGGCGTTCTTGACAGCGCCCCTGGCAATGCGGGCCCCGATGCCAAAGGCCACCACAACGAACTCGGCGTCGTCCACCAGGAAGGACTCGCTCGTGGTCTCTTCCTCGGCTATCAACTGATATCTTCTATACAGGCTCCAATTGAGCTCTTCCACGTCCCGCGGGTTGGAGGACAGAATCTTGACGATCTTGCTGGACCGGCCAACGGCTCCTCTCAGGGCATCGGGTCTGACGGGCAGAACTTCGGGGGCTTCGTGCTTGAATTCCACCGGTTCCATCATCTGTCCCAGCATGCCGTCCCCGAGGATCAATACAGGGATGCGATACTTGTCGGCCAGGTCGAAGGCCCGGTGAGTGAGATCGGCTAATTCCTGACCGGTTGAAGGCCCCAGGACTATGGTCCGGTAGTCGCCGTGGCCGCCGCCGCGGGTAGCCTGGAAGTAGTCGGACTGGGAGGCGGATATGCTGCCCAGTCCGGGACCGCCGCGGGTCACGTTGACGATGACCGCCGGGAGCTCGTTCGATGCGAGGTACGAAATTCCCTCCTGCTTCAAGCTGATTCCCGGGCTGGAGGAAGAGGTCATGGTTCTGACCCCGGCCAGGCTGGCTCCGTAGACCATGTTGATGGCGGAAAGCTCGCTCTCGGCCTGAATAAACGTGCAGCCCTTCTTCCGGCCCAAGTGCTCCGCCATGTACTCGGTGAGCTCATTCTGCGGGGTGATAGGGTAACCGAAATAACACTGGCAGCCGGCGCGGATAGCGGCCTCGCCGATGACGGCGTTGCCGGCCATGAGGACCTTACTCACGCCATACCTCGATTGCGGCTTCCGGGCACACCACAGCGCAAATGGCGCAGCCGGTGCACTCGCTATTCTTGTCGAAGGCGGCGGGGAAATAGCCGGCGGCATTGACCTTGTCAGATACGGATAACGACTTCCTGGGGCAGAAGGCTATGCAGGCTTCGCAGCCCTTGCATATCACCTGATCGATTTCAATGTATCCCTTAGTAGCCATCTCTCGTCACCCTGCAGGCATTGATCATAATTCTATTCCTAAGCTGTTCGCATTTTCAAATCTTTCGCTCTCGGCTTCGTGCTTGGCCATGAAGGCGCGCCCCTCCCCTCTACCCCGGACCAATCCCCCTGAATCCCCCTTTGGCAAAGGGGGATATGGGATGAAAGCAGAGCGGCAAAGCCCCTCTCTACGCCCCAAGGCTGATTCCGTCGCATTGTAGAGGCGAACCTGGTGTTTGCCTGATGGGGAAAGCCACGTACCCACCCGTAGGCGGGTTTGAAACCCGCCATTGGCCGTGTCATTCCTGCGAAGCTTGCTCCCATGAAGGTGGAGTGGGGGAATCCAGGGGTGTAGTGACTCCGGCTCCTCTGCATTCGCGGGAGAGAAACAAGTTGTCCCACACGCTCGTTCTAGGCAATGCGCCGGTATCGGTTGATGGCCAGTGTCAGGAAAACCACCAGTATTGCGCCGATCCAGGCCAGCGACTTCCAGAGGGGCGTCCATATCGGTCCGCCCAGACAGAGTCCTCTCATGGCGTCGGTGGTCACTGTTACCGGGTTGACCTTGGCAAAGGCCTGCAGCCAGCCGGGCATGGTCTCCACCGGCACGAACATGGAGCTGGCGAAGACGATGGGGAAGACCCAGACGAAGCCCGCGACCTGGGCCGTCTCCACATCCTTCACGGACATGCCGATAAAAGCCGAGATCCAACTGAAGGCGAATCCGAACAGGACCGCCAGAAAGATTGCTCCGACGGCGCAGACGAAGCCGTTCTCAAATCTGAAGCCGATAGCGTATCCGACGCCGACCATCAGCAGCACCAGGAAAGCAAACCGGAGCGTGTCTGCCAGCGTGCGGCCGGCCAGCACGGCGGCGCGGGACATTGGCAGCGAGCGGAAACGATCCATGATGCCGCGCGAGAGGTCCTCTGCCAAACCGACGCTGGTCTGCGTTGATCCGAACACTACGATCTGCACCAGGAACCCCGGCAGCAGGTACTGGATGTATTTCATGGGCACGGGGCCGGTGCTGATGGCTCCGCCGAAGACGTAGTTGAACAGCAGGAGAAGCATCACCGGCTGGATGGTGGAAAAGACCAGGAGTTGAGGAAGCCGGATGACGCGCAGGAGGGTCCGCCACGTTATGACCAGAGTGTCCGGAATGGTCCAGGCCAGGCTGGAGAATCTTGAAGCGACTGCAGTCGTCATTTCGGTCGTCTCCTTCTCTGACGGTGAGCATCGGCTGCAGCACCCTCAGCATCGATTTCTTCGGCAGGACGGCCCGTCAGCGACAGGAACACGTCGTCCAGAGTTGGCTGTCTCAGTGTGACGTCATAACGCGTAATTCCATGGGTATCCAGGCGTCGTACCAGCTCCGGCAGTATTGAAGTACCATCGACCACGGGTATGCTCAGCTGTCCTGCCCTCTCATCAACCTGAAGCTTACCATCACCGAAGCTAGACAGGACTTCTTCCGCCGCGGCTGTCTGTGTGCGGTCGAAGAGGCGGAGTTGAACCAGAACATCTCCGCCGCAGCATTCCTTGAGATACTGTGATGTGCCGGCCTCGATGATGCGGCCGTGGTCGATGACGGCGATGAAATCGGCCAGTCGGTCCGCCTCTTCCAGATACTGAGTGGTCAACAGCACCGTAGTGCCTTCCTTGACCAGACTGGTGATAATGTCCCAGAGTGCCAGACGGCTGCGGGGGTCGAGACCTGAGGTCGGCTCGTCCAGGAAGAGCACCGGCGGTCGGGCAACCAGGCTGGCCGCCAGATCCAATCGCCGCCTCATGCCTCCGGAGTATGTCCGCACTCTGCGATCTGCGGCGTCCGCCAGCTCAAATCGCTCCAACAACTCAGCAGCCCTGGTTCGCGCCAGCGCGCGGCCGATATGATACAGCCTGCCGACCATCTCCAGGTTCTCCCGGCCTGTGAGGTTTTCATCGACGGCGGCATACTGCCCCGTCAGCCCGATCACGGAGCGCACCATTTCCGGTTCACGCAGTACATCATAGCCAGCCACCTCCGCCCGGCCGGCATCGGGACGCATCAGAGTGGCCAGAATGCGGACAAAAGTGGTTTTCCCCGCCCCGTTGGGCCCCAGCATGGCCATGATGGTACCGGGCTGCACGCTTACGTCGATGCCGTCGAGTGCCTTGATCTCGCCGAAATACTTCTTCAAGCCTTCAGCCAGGATGGCGGGATGTCCGCCGCCTGGAGAAGCAGTGTTGGAAGCAGTAATTTCAACCATTGTCCTTCCGGTTCAGACAGGTTGATTCAGGGATTTGAGGTGGTGGGGACTATGGTGGGGAGCAAGAGATGCTGAAAATGTTAGCGCCGCACAGTAGCTATGTCAATGAACCTGTACGATCAGTTTGGATCTCTCATTGAGGTTCAATCACGGTCCATGTCTGCCTGGCGTTGCCATAAATCGAGCTGCCGCTGCCAAAATGCGGTTTTGGGATACCTGATCCTGGCCTGCACATCTTCTACCTGCTAACCTGACTCAGATCATAGATGACTTCCCGTC
>CAYYWI010000011.1:50123-50339 GCA_964475375.1 uncultured Dehalococcoidia bacterium | reverse complement strand
TTCCCCAACCTCTGGGTAATGGTACCTTTCGTGCGCACTGTCAAGGAACTGGAGGAAACCAGGGACAGCCTGGCTTCCCTCGGTCTGGCTCGATCCAAGGAGTTCAAGCTCTGGATGATGGTAGAGGTGCCTTCCAACATCATCCTCATGAACAAGTTCATTGACGCCGGTATAGACGGCATCTCCATCGGCTCCAACGACCTGACCCAACTCACA
>CAYYWI010000011.1:0-50113 GCA_964475375.1 uncultured Dehalococcoidia bacterium | reverse complement strand
CGGTGTGGACAGGGACAGCCCGAAGCTGGCCGATGTGTTCGACGAGCGGGATGAGGCAGTTTTGTGGTCCCTGGAAAGAGCGATCAGCATAACCAACAGGAGGAGGGTCACTTCGTCCATCTGCGGACAAGCGCCCTCCGTGTATCCGGAGCTTACAACCAAGCTGGTCAAGTGGGGCATCACCTCTGTTTCAGTCAACCCGGATATGATTGAGCACACCAGAGGCGTTATCGCCCAGGCGGAGGAAGACCTGGCGATTCGTCCCTGAGTCAACGGTCGAGAATTTTATCAGCAAATGGCGAGGAGTGGATCGACCACATCTTGGTATACGCGCTTGGCTGGAAGAGAGAGAGGAGAGTCTCTCGCCCTTCGCTGCCAAAAGCCGGCTCTCGAAAGGAAGGCTTCAGCCTGAGGAGCCTTCCCCAACACGCACGGCGTTCCAGCGTGACCGGGACAGGATCATCCACTGCAAAGCCTTCCGCCGTCTGAAACACAAGACGCAGGTTTTCATCGCCCCTCTGGGAGACCACTACGTAACCAGATTGACCCACACGCTGGAGGTGTCCCAGATTGCCCGTTCCGTGGCACGGGGTCTGAACCTGAACGAGGATCTGGCAGAGGCAATCGCCCTGGGGCATGACCTGGGCCATACCCCCTTCGGCCATACAGGGGAAGAAATCCTGAATGAGATTTCGCCCTTCGGCTTCAGGCACAACGAACAGAGCCTGAGGGTGGTTGACCAGATAGAGAAAGGCGGCAAGGGACTGAACCTCACCTTTGAGGTAAGAGAGGGCATATTGAAGCACTCCAAGTCAAGATCGGGGATCTTCGGCGAGGGATGGGAAACCGTAGGATCCCTTGAGGGGCAGATATGCAAGCTGGCCGATGTCATCGCCTACATAAATCATGACATCGACGATGCCCTGCGAGCCGGCGCTATCACTGAGGATGACATCCCACACTCCACCACATCCGTCCTGGGCCAATCGCGATCTGAGCGCATCAACGCCATAGTCTGCGACATCATCGACTCCTCCTGGGATGCCAGAGGGGAGGGCTTGACAAGCGGGCAGCCAGAACCCATCATTGGCATAAGCGCCCCGATAAACGAGGCTGTCAATACGTTGAGGGACTTCCTCTTCGAGAAGGTGTACGATTCTGAGTTGGTCAATCGGGAGGCGGATAAGGCGAGGCGGGTGGTGTGCCTGCTCTACGAGCACTTCATGAGATACGAAGACCAACTGCCCAGCGAGCTCAAACTGTCCAATGAGCCACTAGCCAGGCGGGTAGTAGATTATGTAGCCGGCATGACGGATCAGTATGCCCTCCGATCAGCCGAGGACTTGGGTTTGCTCGGCTGACGCCGAGAAGGGAATCACCCAGGCATAAGACCAATGAGAAACGCAGCCATATTTGTATGTTGGGGAAAGAGAAACCACAAGGATCTGACTGAGGAGACATAGGGATCAGCACAGGCATGGATACAGTTGATGAGGTCAAACAGCGGCTGGACATAGTGGAGGTCATCTCCGGCTATGTGCCCGATTTGAAGAAAAGCGGACGCAACCTCAAAGCCGTCTGTCCGTTTCATTCAGAGAAGACACCTTCTTTCTTTGTATTCCCAGAGCGCCAGAGCTGGCATTGCTTCGGAGCCTGTGGGACAGGTGGAGACATGTTCGCCTTTGTGATGCGAAAAGAAGGGGTAGATTTCAAGGAGGCTTTGAGAATCCTGGCAGAGAAAGCCGGTGTCCCGATCGTGGAGAGTGCGGCTGCAGAGAGCAAGTCGGAGACCGACAAGCTCAGAGACATCCACGAGGCGGCCGCGGAATTCTACCACAACCTTCTCTTCAACTCGAAAGGCGGCCAGCGCACCCGCGATTACCTGATCCGGCGAGGCGTCTCAGAGAAAACGATGCGCCAGTTCCAGATCGGCTACAGTCCGGATGGCTGGGATTTCTTGCGTCAGGAATTGACGAAAAGAGGCTACGGCGAGGATGAGTTGACTGCTGCCGGCTTGCTGGTGGAAAAAGAGAAAGAGGGGACCTACGACCGCTTCCGCAACAGGCTGATGTTCCCCATACGGGATGTGGCCGGAAGAGTGACGGGGTTCGGAGCACGGGCTTTAGACGATTCTTTGCCCAAATATCTGAACTCGCCCCAGACGCTGATTTTCGACAAGAGCGGCAGCCTGTACGGCATCGATTTTGCCAGGGCAGCTATTCGAAAAGAGAACCTGGCGGTGATAGTAGAGGGCTACATGGATGTTGTTGTGGCCCACCAGCACGGCTTTGCTAATGTGGTGGCCTCGCTGGGAACAGCGCTCACAGAGAAACAGGTAGGCATAGTGAAGAAGCTGACCAATCGCCTGACCTTGGCCCTCGACCCTGATGCCGCCGGCGAGATGGCGACACTCAGGGGGATCGAAGTGGCCAGCCATACATTCGACCACAAGGTCGTGCCGCTGCCCACGTCAGCGGGCCTGGTCAAGTACGAGGAGCAGCTCGATGCCGAGATAAGCGTCATGGTATTGCCGGAAGGCAAAGACCCGGATGAAATAATCAAGGAAAGCCCACAGGAATGGGAGCGCCTGCTGAAACAGGCATCCCCGGTGATCGACTACACCTTCGATCTCGTCACATCCAAGCTTGACGTCACCAGCGCAAAGGACAAGTCTCAGGCGGTGGACCAACTCCTGCCCCTCATCGCCCAGATCAAGCACCCCGTGCGCCAGGCCCACTATCTGCAGAAGCTGGCACGCGTGGTCGCCGTAGACGAACAGACTCTGATTTCGGCGCTCAGCCAGATCAAGCAGAAGCCGTTGGGGCCGCGTCGGGAAACCAAGCCGTCACTACCTTCCAGGCTCATCCCCAATTTGCCTGCGGGCGATTCCCTGGCAGAGTACTGCCTGTATCTGCTGTTCACCTATCCCGATCTGAGGAGCCATGCCGCTGATCTTCAAGTGGACTTCTTTCACAATACGGCAGACCGGGAAATAGTCCTGGCTTGGCAGACGGCGACTGACGTCGATACAATAAGGCAGCAACTGGACAGTGGCCTTCAGGAACATCTGGACGCCATATTATCCAAGACCACACCGCCGCTCCAGGGAGAAGCACAGGAACGCGCCTTACGCCAGTGCATGAACCGATTGCGGGAACGATGGTTGAAGGATATGAAGGCAAAAGAGCAGATCATGATTTCAGAGCTGGAGGCCGGTGGTAAGCCCGATGGCCTGCAGGAGATACAGCAATCAGCCGTGAAGCTCAACGCTGAATTGGGAGAGGTCTTCCTCTATGGCAAACAAAAAAGGAAGAGAGCCACGAGCCAGTAGAACACAGCCCAGGCAGGAAGCAGCCAAGGTTTCCCTAGAAGAGAGGAGGCCCAGGAAGCCGGTGACCAAGAAGCCCGAGGAGATGACTGAAGCGATGGAGACACCGCCAGAGAAGATTAAGAGGCCAGCGAAGTCTGCTGTCATTCAGACTCAAGACAGTGCAGCCGAATCACACCCCAAGGAGGAAATGAAAGCCAAGAAGGCCCCAAAGGGCGCTGAAACGGAGGCAACAAAGGAAACGCCAGTAACAGAAGAGAAGAAGACGAGGAAGCCTGCGACCGCGAAAGCGGCCGAGACAAGACCTGCAGCCGAAAAGCCGGCAAAGGAGAGGAAATCCAAGCAAGAGATGCCAACTGAACCTGAGACACAGCTTGAGGCACCCGCGAAGAAGAGCAAAGGTGCCGCCGTCAAAGAGACCGCCGCTGAGGCGAAACACCGGAAGCAGATCCAGGCACTTTCCTTTGCTGGATCAGAGCATTGGTACGTGGATGATACGCGGGCTCAACCGACGGAAACAGAGCCGCCCGAAGAAGATATATATGCCATCCTGCCTTCGGAAGAGGTGACTCCGGAAGTCACACCGGAACCCGCTCCAGCCGAAGCAGAGGCAAAGGCCGTGGACGAACTGGAGATAGCCGATGACCCGGTTCGTATGTACCTGCGCCAGATCGGCAGGGTGCCTTTGCTGACGGCCGATGAGGAAAAGGTCCTGGCCCGCAACAAAGAGGAAAAGGACTACATCAACACCATCAAGCAGGAGTACTCCACAAAATGGGGCAGGCCTGCGTCAGCCGTAGATGTGATCACCTCCGTATTGCAGAGACTAGTTAGGGTACTCCCTCTGCTGAAGCGAGTTGAAGAGCAACTCGAAGTATCCCCGGATGAACGCCTGGCCAAGAGACTCTCAAACCCCAAACTGCGAAGCGCCGTCGACAGGGAGCTCACCGAGCAGTTCATAATGCCGCTGTCACAGGCCATGGAAGACACTCCGATCGCCGTGGAGCAGATGGTCAAAGATCTGTCGCTCGCCAGCGCGCTGGTGCCACCGGAAGTTCTCAGCATCGTCGGCAAGAGCCGACCGGATGAACTGGGACAATTGCTGCAGGACGCCGAATTCCTCGAAAAGATCAAGCCATTTGAAGACAAGCTTCAGAGCTATCTGAGCACCATCGAGTTTAAGGGGCGTCTGGCAGAGGAACGCCTGGTCGAAGCCAACCTGAGGCTGGTAGTCAGCGTGGCCAAGAAGTATGCCGAGAGAGGAATGTCATTCCTGGACGTCATCCAGGAAGGGAATATCGGCCTTCTTCGTGCCGTGGAGAAGTTCGACTACCGCCGGGGCTACAAGTTCAGCACATATGCTACCTGGTGGATTCGCCAGTCGATCACCCGCGCCATCGCGGATCAGGCGCGCACCATCCGCATCCCGGTGCACATGGTGGAGACCATAACCAAGCTTTACCGCACCAGCCGCCGCCTCGCCCAGGAATTCGGGCGCGAGCCGACGATCGAGGAAATCAGCCGCGAGATGGAGATGCCTCCGGAGAAGGTGGAGGAGATCATGAAGATCTCCCAGGAGCCGATATCGCTGGAGACTCCGATCGGAGAGGAAGAGGACAGCCATCTCGGCGACTTCATCGAAGACCGGAAGATCATGTCGCCGGTCGATACCGCCTCCTATGAGCTGCTGAAGGACCAGATAAGCGACGTGCTCGATACGCTCACCCCGAGGGAGCAGAGAGTACTGAGGCTGAGGTTCGGTCTGGAGGATGGCCGCAGCCGCACCCTGGAAGAGGTGGGTAAGGAATTCAAGGTCACCCGCGAGCGCATCAGGCAGATCGAAGCCAAGGCCCTGCGCAAGCTGCGCCATCCGACGCGTAGTAGAAAACTGAAAGATTATCTGGAATAGCAGATCTTGCCGTCACGGTGCAGCGGAACGCTGCCGGGGTGTCGCGTGTCCCGAAAGCCGGATGGCCGTTTGGCCTTACCTGAGTCCAACTGCTTCATCATCTTCTGAACCTGGCGGAACTGGTTCACATCCATGAGAGGTAGTTCCGCCTGCCCTTGGCAATGCCCGGCGGTGGCCACCCGATTCGGTGAGGGCTATTTCGGTGGTTTTTCTGGACTGCACTGTCCGGCAGTTGATACAATTGAAAGTAACCATTCGCGCGCCGGCAGCGTTCCTGCCCTCAGCATGAAAGGAAGCCATGAAGATCCTTCTGGTATACCCGCGCCATCCTGATACCTTCTGGAGCTTCAGACACGCCCTCAAGTTCGTGGCCAAGAAGGCAGCCTACCCCCCTCTGGGACTGCTGACGGTGGCTGCACTCCTTCCTGCAGACTGGAACCGGAAACTTGTAGACATGAACGTTGACGTTCTGAAAGACGAGGACATTGCCTGGGCGGACTGTGTGTTCATCAGCGCCATGGACGTGCAGTCAAGTTTCGCCCACGAAGTCACCGATCGCTGCCATCAGCACCGGGTGAAGATAGTGGCTGGCGGTCCATTGTTCACCACAAGGCACGACGAATTTCCGGAGGTTGACCATTTTGTTCTGGGCGAGGCTGAAGCGGTCATGCCGCAGTTGGTGGCTGATCTCCAGAACGGCACGGCGAAGCGATTCTACATGTCGGAGTCAAAGCCGGACATCAGCAAGAGCCCGCTCCCGGCCTGGAGCCTGATCAATGCGAAGAAGTACGTCAATCTCAGCCTTCAGTATTCGCGCGGCTGTCCCTTTGACTGCGAGTTCTGTGATATTGCCCTCTTGAACGGTCGCGTGCCACGGACCAAGGAGCCACAGCAGCTCATTGAGGAACTCGAGGCCATCCGCCGTCTTGGCTCTTCAGGCACGGTCTTCATTGTGGACGACAACTTCATCGGCAATAGGAAGAAGCTCAAAGCTGAAGTCCTCCCGGCCATCATAAGATGGATGAAGGAGAAGCATTATCCGTTCACTCTGTTTACCCAGACATCCATCGATCTTGCCGATGACGAGGAACTGATGACTCTCATGACGGATGCCGGGTTCGACCGGGTATTCGTTGGGATCGAGACCCCAAACGAAGAAAGCCTGAGGGAATGCCACAAAGGGCAGAATTCGAAGCGTGAACTGATCGATTCCGTGAGGGTTCTCCAGAATCATGGCTTGGAGGTTCAGGGAGGGTTCATTATCGGCTTCGACAGTGATCCGGCCAATATCTTCGAGAGACAGATCAGTTTCATTCAGCAGAGCGGCATAGTAACTGCCATGGTCGGCCTTCTCCGCGCACAGCGGGGAACGCGACTGTACAAACGACTGAAGGATCAGAACCGCCTGGTCGGTGAGGCATCAGGTGACAATACGGATCTGTCTCTCAATTTCGTTCCCAAGATGAGACGCGAAGCTCTCATTGAAGGCTACAGGCAGGTACTGACGACGATATACTCGCCGCGCAACTACTACGCCCGCATCGCCACGTTTCTCCGGGAACATCGCCCCGTCGGGCGCAGGCGCGGCAGTCTGAGGGCAACCCACATCCGGGGCCTGCTGACCTCGTTCTGGTATCTGGGGATCAGGGAAAAGGGCCGGAGATACTATTGGCGGTTGCTGACGTCTACACTGGTGCGGCGGCCGCGCTCATTCCCTCTGGCAGTGAGCTTGGCCGTATATGGCTACCACTGCCGCAAGCTGGTCGAGTTCCAGACAGGGACCGGCGTGACCCAGCGATAGCCTCGCAGGGCGCTACTTCATCCCTTGCATCAGCCGCTTGGCCTTGCCTGAATCCAACTGCTTCATCATCTTCTGCACTTGGCGGAATTGGTTCAGGAGCTGGTTCACATCCTGGGAGGTAGTTCCGCTGCCCTTGGCGATCCGTCTGCGGCGGCTGCCGTCGATTATCTCAGGGCGCTGCCGCTCCTCTTTGGTCATGGAGCGGACAATGGCCTCCACCTTCTTCAACTGTCTCTCATCCACCCCTTCGGGCAGCCGCTTCGACATCTTGTTCAATCCCGGGATCATCTCCATCAGTTGCCCTATTGAGCCCATCTTCTTGACTTGCTGAAGCTGCTCCAGGAAATCCTCGAAGGTGAAGGTGGCAGTGCGGAGCTTCTTCTCCATGTCCTTGGCCCACTTCTCGTCGACCACCTGCTCGGCTTTCTCGATGAGGGTGAGCATGTCGCCCATGCCAAGGATGCGGGAAGCCATGCGGTCAGGATAGTACGCGTCCAGGGCATCGACCTTCTCGCCGATACCGACGAACTTGATGGGCACACCGGTGACGGACTTGATCGAGAGTGCCGCCCCGCCTCTCGCGTCGCCGTCCATTTTGGTCAGAATCAAGCCGGTCACGCCAACCTTGGTATTGAACTCCTCGGCCACCCGCACCGACTCCTGGCCGGTCATGGCATCGACGACCAGGAGAATCTCGTTGGGCTGGAGCACCTTCTTGACGTCCTGGAGCTCCTTCATGAGCGCCTCATCGATATGGAGACGGCCCTGGGTGTCCACGATGACCCATGTGGCTGCCAGTTCCCTGGCCCGCTGAAGAGCGTGGTTACAGATATCTGTTGGCTTGGCCTTCTGGTCCTCAGCGTAGACCGGGAGGTCCAACTGTTTGCCCAGTATGACCAACTGGTCGATGGCCGCCGGCCGCCGGGTGTCTGCGGCCACCAGCAGCGGAGTCTGGCCGGATCGCCTGAGGTAGAGGCCCAGCTTGGCCGCCGTGGTCGTCTTGCCGCTGCCCTGCAAGCCAACCAGCATCAGCACTGAAGGCGGACGGCCTGCCGCCGTCAGAGTGCTCTGGCCGCCGCCAAGGATGGCGGTAAGCTCTTCATGAACAATCTTGACCACATGCTGCGTGGGAGTCAGGCTCTTGAGGACTTCCTGGGTCAGCACCCGCTCTCTTACCTTTGAGGTAAACTCCTTCACCACCTTCAGGTTAACGTCCGCTTCCAGAAGCGCCAGCCTTACCTGACGCAACGCCTCATCAACATCCTTCTCGGTGAGCCCGCCTTTGCCGCTCAGCTTCTTGAAGATGTTGCCGATCTTCTCTGAGAGTACATCAAACACTCTTCGTCACTCCGTTGTGCTCAACCCAGTCCAAGTAACCATTTTAGTCGGTGCCAGTACAAAAGGGAAGGTTACTTTATGTGCCGATCCACAACATCCACAGCATTTTTGACAAGGCAATCATGACCAGCCTATCATTCTTGGGTAAATGACAGAGAGCCCAACTGAAGCTACCGTGTCGAAGAACACTATAACATCCAACAGGCATCCCCTCGACCACATCTTCTATCCCCGTTCCATCGCCATTGTCGGCATCTCCAACGACCTCCCCAAGCTCTGGATCAGACGCCTCTATTTCGACTCTCTGGTCCAAAGCGGCTTCCCCGGCCCGATCTACCTGGTTAATCCCAAGGGCGGTGAGTTGGCAGGCTTCCCCATCTACCGCACACTGTCAGAGATTCCAGGCCCTGTCGATCATGTTGTCGTTTCCATCCCCGCCAGGTTCACACCCGCTCTTATGGAAGAATGCCGGGCCAAAGGGGTCAAGGTCGTCCATATGTTCTCCTCCGGCTTCGCCGAGACCGGCGAGCCCGATCGCATAGAGTTGCAGAACAAGATCGTTGAGATCGCCCGAAAGGGCAATATTCGCGTCATCGGTCCCAACTGCCTCGGCCTGTACTACCCCAAAGGCAAGATCGGGCTGAGCCCCGATTTCCCGAAAGAGACCGGCTCCATCGGTTACCTCTGCCAGAGCGGCGGAAACGTCGATTTCTTGGTGCGGCACGCTGCCGCCCGCGGCCTCTACTTCAGCAAGGTGGTCAGCTACGGCAACGCCAGCGACATCAACGAGTGCGATCTCCTGGACTACTTCGCCTGGGACCCGGAGACCAAGGTCATCGCAGCTTACATCGAGGGAGTCAGCAACGGCCGCCGTTTCGCTCAGGCGCTGAAGAAGGCTGCGGCTGTAAAGCCGGTGGTGGTCTTCAAGGGCGGCTATACCGCGGGTGGGCTGAGGGCCGCCGCCTCTCACACCGGCTCTCTGGCCGGAACCGATGCAGTATGGAGCGGTCTCCTGAAGCAGGCAGGCGCGATAAGAGTGTACAGCGTCGAGGAAATGGTGGACATGCTGGTGGCATTGCTGCGCATGACTCCGCCCAAGGGCAACAGGACATGCGTTCTGGGACATGGTGGAGGGGCCAGCGTCATGGCCACCGATGAACTTGAGCAAGCAGGATTGCATCTGGTGCCCATACCACCGGACGTGAGAGAGAAGATAAAGACGTTCATCGACCTGGCAAACAGCATGCTGCGCAATCCGATCGACGTCAGTCCGGTGGCCGGCGTAGACGGCTTTCAGTTGCTGATGGATATGGGGAAGCGCAAAGCTGTGGATGTTCTCAGAGAGAAGTCAGCGGAGAAACTCGGCGGCAGTTGGGGCCGGATGAACGAAGTGCTGAAGGAGTGGCCCGGACTGGACCTGGTGGTTTTCCAGCATGGCTTCGACATCAGCCCGATGCCGGTGGATGAATTTATAGTTGCCGGATCGGTTGGGCCGCTGGTGCTCGCTGCCAATCAGTGCCGGATGCCGAAGGCGGTCGTTCTCCACTCAATGGGAAACGACCAAGCCTGGAAATCCTCCGCCGATCTGCGCGCGCTCTGCGCCGATTTTGGCCTGCCGTTGTTCCTGTCTATGAGAGGAGCCGCCGCAGCCATCCGAATGCTGATCGACTTCAACAGGGCCTACCCCGACCGGCTGGCCGGAGTCCGCGAGCAGACACCCTGACCCTGATCGCACGGCGATGCAAATCGCCCTGAGTGACTCAGAGCCCAAGTTCAGGGGCAATGCTCTTCATGGCATCCAGCCCCACAGTCAGGAACTCATCCAGCCCAAGGCCGATCCGATCGCAGGAGGCAATGTTCTGCCTGTTTGCACCGGCGGCAAAGCGCTTCTCTTTGAAACGCTTCTTCAGGGAGTCGGCATCCAGGCTGGCCAGCTTCCTATCCTGGCGAACCAGGGCCGCGGCTGTGATCAGCCCGGTGAGAGGGTCTGTACAAAAGAGTGCCTTGTCCAGCAGTGTTTCGGCCGGCACACCATGAACTTCGTTGTGGCACAGAACTGCATGGCACATAGCTTCAGATCCCCCCATCTGCCTCACCAGATCAGCACCCAGCTTGCTGTGGTTCTTCGGATCGCTCTGGGTGATTTCAACGTCGATATCGTGGATGAGGCCGACCAATCCCCACTCGTCCTCGTTTTGATTGAATCGGCGGGCGAGAGCCCTCATGACTGCCTCGGTAGCCAGCATGTGCTTGATGAGGTTTTCATTCTGGACCCTGGCTCTGATGGCCGCCAGCGCTTCCGCCCGGTCCACGGTGTTTCTCATTTTCGCCCCTTTTCCGGTTCGTCGATCGAGCCGCCTCTCCCTCAGGCTGCTTCAACCGCCTTCGGAATCGCCTGCGTATAGAGGCGCTTCAGTTCCGCTACGGACGCTTTAACGTAGTTATTGATGACAAGCGCATCTCCCTTCACTACACCGATGGCAGTGCAAGGGACACCATGTTTTTTGCACAGGGCGGCAACCTTCGCCTGGTTCCCGGGAGCCACGCCGACGATGATTCTGGACTGTGTTTCCCCAAAAAGGAGCGCGTCGGGCCGGATCGGATCGTCAAGCTTGATCACCGCGCCGCGTCCACCCAGAATGCAACATTCCGCCAGGGCAACGGCCAAACCTCCGTCGGAACAATCATGGACGTTTGAGGCGAGCCGCTGCGCTATTACCTCCGACACCGCCCGCTGCACGTTCTTTTCCCGCTCCAAATCCAATTCGGGCGGTGCTCCTGTCCTGAGATCGTGAATGATGTTGAGATACTGAGACCCTCCCAGCTCTTCCTTATTCTCGCCGATGAGAAGAACCACATCTCCTTCATTCTTGAAATCAGTGCTGGTGATGTTTCTGACATCCTCCACTAGGCCGATCATGCCGATCACCGGCGTGGGATAGACCGCCCCCTTCGGGTTTTCGTTGTTGAAGCTCACATTTCCGCTGACGACGGGGAGATCAAGAGACCGGCATGCCTCGGTGATTCCCTTGACCACATTGTAGAACTGCCAGTAGATTTCCGGATTGAACGGATTTCCGAAATTCAGCCCGTCGGTGACTCCCAACGGCTTTGCGCCACAGCAGACCAGGTTTCGCGCGGCTTCCGCAACGGCGATTTCTCCGCCGACAAAGGGATCGAGATAGCAGTAGAGGCCGTTCCCGTCGGTAGTTGCCGCGATGGCTTTATCGATCTCTTTACAGTAATATACGCCGGCATCATTGCCGCTGGCGATGCGCAAGGGCGCGGTCAGCCTCTTGTCTACCTTCCGGGCAATCCATTCCTTGGACGCAATAGTTGGTGAGGAGAGGAGTTCGTAAAGGGTCCGCGTATAGTCCTTCGGTTGGCCGATCCCGGTCAGATCGAATCGCCTTGTCTCTTCCAGGTACGCGGGTTCTTCTGTCTCTCGTGTGTATTCGGGGCCGTTGGCAAGCGCTTCCGCCGGCACTTCCGCCACGACTTTTCCGTTTTCTTTCACCCGCAGGATGCGGTCATCGGTGACTTTCCCGATCACACTGCACTCCACGCCCCACTTCGCGAAAACGGCCTTCACCTCCCCGAGTCTCTCAGGAACGACGATCAGGAGCATTCTCTCCTGGGACTCTGAAAGCATAACCTCATAAGGCGTCATCCCCTCTTCCTTGCGCGGCACAAGCGCAATGTCGATCTCGATACCCGTGCCGGCCTTGCAGGCGGTTTCGCTTGTGGAACACACGATTCCCGCCGCCCCCATATCCTGCATGCCCACGATCAACTTCTTCTCGGCAAGATCGAGACAGGCCTCGCGGACGGCCTTGCCGATCTTTGGATTACCGATGGCCACCGCGCTCTTCCTCTCTTTGGCGCTTTCATCCAGCCCCGATGACGCAAAGCTGGCCCCTTCGACACCGTCTCGCCCCGTGGCCCCGCCGGCGATGACCACCAGATTGCCCACACCCTCCGCGCGCGCTTTGATGATGTTTCCCTTTTTCAGCAGACCGACCACCATGGCATTGACCAGAGGATTCCCCTGGTACGAAGAATCAAAATACACCTCGCCCGCAATGGCCGGCAGATCAACCGCGTTGGCATAATCGGTGAACCCCCGTGCCACTTCCTTAAAAAGGAACTTGGTCCTGTCATCACTGAGCAATCCGAAACGCAGCGAACTCAGGACAAACAAGGGACGAGCACCCACCGTGAATATGTCTCTTATGCAGCCGCCACCGCCTGTGGCGCTCGCTATGTATGGCTCGATGGCCGAGGGATGGTTGTGGGACTCTACCTTAAACACCACTGCGTATTTGTCATCAATCGATACAGCGCCCGAATTCTCTCCGGCGGTGAGAAAGACGTTCTTGCCTTCGGTGGGAAGAAGACGTAACACCTTCCTTGAATTCTTGTAGGAACAGTGTTCGGACCACATCGCGGAAAACATCCCCAGCTCCGTGTAGTTGGCCTCTCTCCCCAGAAGCGTCCTGATTTTCCCATACTCGTAAGCGCTGAGTCCCAGTTCTTCCGCCACTTGCGCAGCCGTTCTTTCCTTTCCCATTTCTTCCTCCTCTTGAGCTGCCTGAATCTTCAGCAGAGTGTTTTGTGGGCTCTCGGGCCCATTTACTGAACTACATGCCGATACACGGCTTCATTAGGGCGATTTCATCGAGGACTTCCTGGAGACGGGCATAGGTTTGCCCCTTATTCTAAGCCTTGCTTTTCTGGAGGCGGGATGCGCCGGGGATAAGCTTGATCCAGTCTCCATGCTCCCACACCACCAGCAACTGGCCGGCAACGAAGATGGAGCTGTAGGTGCCGGACACGATGCCCACAAACAGCGCCATGAGGAAGCCGCGGATGGGCCCGCCGACAATAAGGTAGACCGCCAGTATTGCCAAGAGCGTAGTCATGCCGGTATTCAGTGAGCGCACCAGGGTCTCAGAGATACTGAAGTTGACCATGCTGTCAAAGTCACCACCTATGCCCCTGGCCTTGTTCTCCCGGATGCGGTCGAGCACCACTATGCTGTCGTTCACACTGTAGCCGATGATGGCCAGGAGAGCCGTAATGAACATGGGGTCAATCTCCCACCCGAGGGTCCGCCCAAAGATGGCATAGATGCCGATCGTTACTACAAGGTTGAATATGAGGGCCACTATGACGGCAGTGCCGTATCGCACGGGGTTGGGCACCTTTCTGAATGCCCACGTGATGTAAAGGAGCATGGCCACGGATGCCACGGCTGTGGCGATGGCCGCATTGCGCAAGGTGTTGGAGGCTACCGCAGCAGTAGAGAAGTCCAGCTCCACCACCTGCCCGATCTGCTCCAGCTCGCTCTCGACACCCTTGCGCTCAGCCTCGTCCATCTCCGGGAGGTAGAAGATGAAATTATCCTCGCTGACCTGGATACGCCTGGATGCCTGATTGTAGCCAAGGTCGTTCAACAAACCGGCAACAACGTCAATATCGAGAGTCTCCCCTTCCTTCGGGCCAAGCTCCACTTTGGTGGCCGGCTTGAAATCGATGCCCATCTTCAGCCCGCCGGGGATGGCAGCCGACAAGATGCCGAGGATTATGACAACAGCCGCAGCAAACAGGAACCAGTGCCTCTTGCCGGCGAAGTTAAACATCCGACTTCACTTCCAGCTTGGATTTTGCTTCCACACCGAACCACACCAACTTCTTGCTCGCCCAGGCACCGGAGAAAAGGACCAACAGAAGTGTTCTGGTGACCACGATAGCAGTGAACATGCTGACCGCCACGCCGATAAACAGAGTGGCGGAGAAGCCCATGACGGCAGAGCTGGCCACGATGCTGCTGCCGAACCAATAAAGGATGATACAGGCGATGAAAGTGGTGAAATTGCTGTCGCGGATGGCAGGCCAGGCACGGTTGAATCCGGCTTCGATAGCCGCCTTCAGTGTTCTCCCCGCCCTCAACTCTTCCTTCATGCGCTCGAAGATAAGCACGTTGGCATCGACGGCCATGCCCAGTGACACTATGAAGCCGGCAATCCCCGCCAGGGTCAGTGTCACCGGTATCAACTTGTAGATGGCCAGCACTATGATCGCGTAGATGATGAGCGCCATGGCAGCCACAACACCAGGCAGGCGATAGTACAGTATCATGAACAGCGCCACCACCAGAATACCGACCCAGGCCGCCTGGAAGGCGTCCCGCGTGAAGGTCTCTCCCAGGGTAGCTGAGACCGGCTTTTCGTACTCGGGAACAAGAGGAACGGGGATGCGTCCGGCGTTGAGTATCTTCGACAGTTTGCTGGCCTCTTTGTAGCTCAGCCCCTCTATCTGTCCGTTTTCACGGATCACATCGTTGACAACAGGGGCTATGGGCTGGCCATCATCACCCAGCAGAGGCTCATCGCCGAGGAATATGCCCAGCCGCTTGCCTATAAGCTCGGTGGTGACTTGTTCAGACAGCTTCGCCCCCTCCTCGTCCCATTCGAAAATCAGGAGGGGTGCGTTGGTGTTCTGGTTAAAAGTGACATGGGTGTTGGTCTTGAAGTATCTGCTGGTGAGCGCTCTCACCTCGCTGTCGATCGTGCCGGTTGCCGGGACCCAGTTCCCTTCGCTGTCCTGCTTGCGAAACTCCAGCACCGCGGTGCTGCCGATCAGGTTCTTGGCTTCTTCGATGTCTGTGACACCGGCCAGTTCCACGATGATGAGATCCTTGCCCTGCGTGCGGATGACCGGCTCGCTCACACCAAGGGCATTGATGCGGTTCTCGATGACATCGATGGTGCCACTTATGATGCCGGACGGGTCATCTATTTCGGACAGGTCCGCTCTGTAGGCCAGGAGCACACCACCTTTGAGGTCCAGGCCCAGACGAAGCCCCAAGTCCTCCTTGTCACGGTGAAGTACACTGCTCCCGCTGGGCGTCATCACCCAGATAGAAACACCGAGGATGGCCAATATGAAGAGCAGCAGCCAGGCATTTCTGCCGAATTTGGGTCTCTTACCCAGCGACCGGCGCTGTATCATGAAGCTGTTCGACTATCCCTTTTCTGAGTATTCATCCTACTGGATCAACACGAATTTTGTTTATCATATCACTTTTGAGCGGGGTTGTCTCTCAATTATGTATCTTCGGGCAAAGGCCAGCGCTTCCTCTTTGGTGGATACCTCGCCCGCTCCCTGCGCTTCCCGCACTGCTTCCAGAAGCTCTCCAACCCCCGGCCCGGGTTTCAGACCAAACTCGCTCATGAGGACATGGCCGTCGATCAGCTTGGGCGGTGCCGCTACAGTCTCGTTTTCCTCCCGCTGCGCCAGGACATACTCCATCAGCCGGCTGTGCCGCTCCCATTCGGGGACTTCGAGGTTTGGTCCCTGGGTGGCCAGAAAGTCGGCCAGCGTCAGGAACATGATATCCACGCTGACATCGGCGGTATCCCGGAAGTAACGGTATATGGCCCGGCGCGTGGGTAATCCCTGATCGCCGCCCATCTGCCACAGGCGCAGGTGAGACTCTATCATCTTCTGCACCATCTTGATCTCTCTGTTGCTGAATTTGAGCCGCTGCAGGATGTCGCCTGCTACCAGCGCCCCTTCCGTGGGATGCCCGAAGAAATGAGCTCGGCCGTCCGGCTCCAGAGTCTTGGTCTGCGGCTTGGCGATGTCGTGAAGCAGGCAAGCTACTTTGACCAGCCCGGCCCTGGTGAGACTCATGCTGATCTCTTCCTCAAAATCCCCGATGTGGGGCACCAGGTGCGGCGCGAGGACCAGCAGCTCCGGCCCCTCCTTCCGGTCAAGCAGACGTTCCAGCATTACCACCGTCTGCATCGAATGATTGAAAACGTCCCAATAGTGCTCCCTGGGCTGGTCCACGCCTTTGGTAAAGGTCAGTTCCGGGATGATAGCTGTGAGCAGCCCCAGGCGGTCCAGATAGAAAATGAAATGACCGGCATTAGCAACGGAGAGTATGCGGCAGAGTTCCTCCCTCACCCTCTCCCCAGCCACGCGGTTGATAAGCGAGCTCTGGCTGCACATGGCGGCTTCGGTGTTCGCATCTATGGTGAAGCCATACTCGGCCGCCAGCCTGACTCCACGGACAAGGCGGGCCGGGTCGTCCTGGAATACTGAGGCGCTGACCGCCCGGATCAGGCCGCTTTCGAGGTCCTTCCGTCCCTGGAAAGGGTCGATCACGCGGGGGGATGAGCTCTTCTCGATATCCGCCAAGTCTACAGCCATGGCATCAATGGTGAAATCGCGCCGGGAGAGGTCAGTCTCGATGGTTCCCCGAATAGTGGAGAAATCCAAATGCCACTGGGTGGCCTTGTCTGTATCATCTTCGATGAGCACCACCCGCGCTATGCCTTCCGCTTCATCCAGCAGAACGTAATGTCCTTCGAGCGCAGCCGCCACCCTTCGTGCCACGTCAAGAGCGCTGGCACCCACCGCAATATCGATATCACGAGTCTTCCGCCCCAGGATGGCATCGCGGACGTAGCCGCCCACCAGGTAAGCATTCGAGCCCTCATCCGAGAGCAGCCCTCTGATCTTGCTCAGCAGAGAGGCCTCTCTTGGTCCGATGGAAAGCGCCATCAGAGGCCCTGGTCTTCCTGAGGCTCGATGGAGTAGAGGTCTTCCGGGCTTGCCAGGTTGTCGATGAACAGAACCCCGTTCAGGTGGTCTATCTCGTGCTCCAGAACCTGCGCCAGCAGATCGGTGCCTTTGATCCGGACTTCCTTCCATTCTCGGTCGCGGGCCTTGACTGTCACAGTATTCGACCGCTTGACCTTCCCACGGTAGCCTGGGACGCTGAGACACCCCTCATCCACCTCTCTCACACCAGTCCTTTTGACGATCTCTGGATTGATCAGCGCCATCGGCTCTTCGTCCGGCAGGCCGATGACAATCAGCCTCAATGATACCCCCACCTGCGGCGCTGCCAATCCCACCCCGGAAGAGGCCGGCATGGTCTCCAGCATATCATCGATCAGTTTCTGTATCTTCGCATCCAAGGCAGTTACGCGCCTGGCTTTTCTTCGCAAGACGGGCTCGGGCACATAACGGATCGTCAAGACGGCCATTTGGAAAGCCTCCAGGGGAACGTTACTTTACGAGGAAATTATAGGCCCGTATCCTGGTAGTCGCAAATCACTCCGATACAGCCAGGAACACGCTTTCGCCGCCATAGGCCGGAGAAGAGCGCTACCACTTCCTGATGATCTTACCCTGGCTGTCCTTGAAGTTGCCGGTCACGGCGAAGATGAAGTCGATGAGCGCCCAGATGCCCACTGCAAGGCCAAATACCCCGGAGAGAATCCAGAACAGGATTAGGAGCGGGGGTACTTCGATCTCTTCAGCCGATGCGATGCCAACTATCATGGCACCAAAATAGCAGAGCGTGGAAGCCACTCCCAAGATCAGCATGACTACGGCCGTTCCGATCTTGCCTGTATAGAATCGATGCGCACCCACCCAACCGAGGAATATGGCCAGCAGCGAAGCCGCCAGCCGCGACTTGGGCGATACTTCACCCGCCGCTTGCTCAACAACCGGAGCCACTCTCGCGCCGCATCGCGAGCAAAACACTGAGCCTTCATTCAACTGTGCGCCACACTTGCTGCAAAACAAATTCGCCCTCCTCCAACCGCTAGCCGAGGGGCGGATTAACATCAGCACCCGGCTTGCCACGGTCACGCTCATACTTGGTTCGGGAGCATTCCTGGCATCTGAACTCCGGCCTCTTGTCGCTGCTCTTGTCGTAGTTGGATGCTTTGACCAGGCGATATCCGTGGTCCGCCACCTTGCCGCAGTCGGCACAGGCGATGGCCTCCCGCACCTCCCACACCTCGCCGCGCAGGATATCAGTCTTCCGGAATATCCAGCGGTCCACCCAGAAGAAGATCAAGCCGCCGATGAGGTTGGCCACGCTCGATCCCACCCAATTTTCCCACGTCCCGAATAAGTTGGGAGAGTGGTTGAAATACGCTACCACCGGTGCCAGGATGGGCGTAGACAGTTGCCATCGGATGAGGTAAAGAATGTATCTCCGCAAAAGTTGCATGGTGTCTCTCCTTTGGAGCGGATGACCCCTCATTGTCAAGAATGATCGATCACTTCCATGCTACCACCTCAAACAGGCATCAGCCAACGACAGTAGTCCATTCGCAGGAGATGATATCCGCACGGAATTCCGCGTGTCAATCCCGGCGGGAATCTGTGTCTGCTCCGCTTTTGATCACAGCAGCGTTACCGGGTCCACGTTCACCAACCACCCCTGCGGCAAAGGCAGGCCGGCCAGGAGCCGGGCAGGGTCGGAACCGCGCAGCACGATCTGCCACCGGTAGCGGCCACGTATCCTGCCGAAGAACATGGGTGAGGGGCCAAGCAACTCTACGTCCAGCCCCTCAAGAGATTTCTTCTCAGTCAGCCGCTGGAACATCTTCTCCGCTCCGCGGCGGCAGGATTCGAGATTGGTGTGCATGTGAACCAGCGAAACCAAACGAATGAATGGTGGCTGGTTATGCTGCCTTCGCAGACCGATCTCCTGCTGATAGAAAGAGGCATAGTCGTGCTTTGCACCGGCGGCGATGGCATAGTGCTCCGGGTCATAGGTCTGGACGACTACCCGGCCCGGACTAGCGCCGCGACCGGCTCTGCCAGCTACCTGGCTCAGCAGCTGAAACGTGCGTTCGCCCGCCCGTATGTCAGGGAGGTGGAGCGTGGTATCCGCCAGGATGATCCCCACCAGGGTTACCAGCGGCAAGTCCAGCCCCTTGGCTACCATCTGCGTCCCGATCAGGATATCCGCCTCGTGGGCCAGGAAGGCGTTCAGTATCCTCTCGTGCGAGTTTTTCCCCCTGGTGACATCCCGGTCCCAGCGTAGCGTCCTGGCTTTGGGGAAGACCCGGTTCACTTCTTCTTCCACCCTCTCAGTCCCCAGGCCCAGATACCTGATCCGGCGGCTCCAGCACTGTGGACAGAGAGCCGGCGTAGTCCGCCGATATCCGCACTGGTGGCACACCAGCTTCTCCTCCCTGGCATGATAGGTAAGAGGCAGATCGCAACTGTGGCACCTCATGACGAAACCGCAGTTCCGGCATTGAACGAAGGTTGAAGTGCCCCGCCGATTAAGAAAGATGATGGCCTGTTCACCCGCCGCCAGCGTCTCGCTGATAGCCTGCCGCAGAGACTGGCTGAAGATGCTGCGGTTTCCCGACTTGAGCTCTTCGCGCATGTCCACCAGTTCCACCTCCGGCAGCGGCGACTCGCCACGGACGGTGATACGCTGGGGCAACTTTAGCAATTGGTATCTGCCGGTCTCAGCTCGATGGTAACTCTCCAGATCGGGAGTGGCGCTGCCCAGGATAAGCACAGCACCGGTGAGCTCAGCCAGCTTGATGGCAACTTCGCGGGCATGGTAGCGCGGCACATGTTCCTCATCTTTGTAGGTCCACTCGTGCTCCTCGTCGATCACGATCAGCCCGAGGTCAGGCTGCGGTGCAAACAGAGCGCTCCGGGGGCCGATCACCACATCAAAAGCGCCTTCCCGAATCCTCTGCCACTCGTCGAACCGCTCCCCTGGGGACAGCTCGCTGTGCATGACCGCCACCCGGCCCGGAAAGCGCGAGGCGAACCGCCCAATAGTCTGCGGGGTCAAAGCAATCTCCGGCACCAGCACGATTCCACGCCTGCCAAGGGCGACTGCTTCGGCCATAGCCCGCATGTAGACTTCCGTCTTGCCGCTGCCGGTCACCCCGTGGAGCAGGAAGACGGACTGGCCGCCTGGCCGACTCAGGCCGGCCCGGATATGTTGCAGGGCGGCTTCCTGGGCTGCTGTGAGCATTGGAGGATGGGTCGGCGCGAATGCCCGATCCACCAGCGGATCGCGCCAAACCTGAACATCGACTATCGAGATCAAACTCTTGTCCCGGAGCACCTTGAGCGCAGCCGGTGAAGCGCCTGTCTCCCGAACGGGGACAGGCTCGGCCCGGTCCGCCAGAAGCCGCAGAAGGGCAGCCTGCTTCGGTGCCCGGCTGGAGAGGCGTTCCGCCTCCTGCCTGGCCGCTCCGGCTTCAACCGTCAGGCGCACGTGGGGCACCACCTTTGGCTTGACCTTCACTTTCTCCAGTTCCTGGCGCTTGACCACCAGACCGCTGACCATGAGCGCATCCACCACCCGCCTGGCTTTCCGCTTGCCCAAGGCCTTTTCCACCACGGCCTGAGAGACCCGCCCCTCTTTGCTCAGGAGGTCAAGAAGCTGCGTTTCTTCGGTCGTCAGGTCTGTAGAGACCGATGGAGGTTGAGCGGGAGAAAGCTCGAAGAAGTTGATCAGCTTCCGCTCGAATCCAGGCGGGAGCATAAGCGCCAAGGCATCGAAAAGTGGGGCCAGATAGTACTCGCTTATCCAGCGGGCCAGTTGTATCTGAACGGGCGTTAGAAAGGGGCGAGGGTCAATGATGCCAATGATATCCTTCGTCTCTTCGACTTCGGGATGTTCGGACAACCAGCAGACAACGCCTTGAAGAACCTTTGAGCCAAAAGGCACCCACACGGCCTGCCCGACGGTGAGACTGATTGAAGGCGGGATGCTGTAGCTGAAGGTGCGACACTGGGCTACCGGCGAGTTAACGGCGACTTCCGCGTAGCCCATGTCTCGCTTTCTGTCCGGGGGTTGTTTACTCCTTCGACTCTGAGGTTGTCGTGGTTGTCGCAGCCTCTGCGGGCTCCGCAGGCTGTTCCTCGGCTTCCGGCTGCTCTTCCGCAACCAGATCCGGGGCCATGGCCTTGGCCTTCGTCTTCAGCTTGGCCCGGCTAGCCCGGCTGCTGAGGCCGCGCAGATAGAAAAGCCTGGCCCGGCGCACATCGCCCAGCGATATGACTTCTATCTTCTCCACATACGGCGAATTGACGAAGAAGGTGCGTTCCACACCAATGCCATAAGCCACATGTCTCACGGTGAAGCAGGCGCTGGTGCTGCCCTTCTTTTCTCTTATAACGATGCCGCTGAACGCCTGGAGGCGCTCTTTCTCGCCCTCTTTAGTCTTGATGCTCACCTTCACTCTGTCACCGGGATGGACCTCGGGGTGCTTGGTCTTTGCCTTGGTCCCCACTATCCAACTGATGTCCTTGCTCAATTGAACCCCTTTCTTGCCTTTATCCTGTCCACCAGCTTCCGCTCCTCTTCAGACAAAGCCGCCTTTGCCAAGAGGTCGGGGCGACGCTGCAGAGTACGCTCGATAGACTGCTCGCTTCGCCACCTGGCGATCTCTTGATGGTTCCCTGAAAGCAGCACCTCAGGCACTTCCCATCCCCGGTAAACACGCGGTCGAGTATACTGCGGGTACTCCAGGAAACCCCTGGCATAAGAATCTTCGCCGGCCGCCCGATCCGATCCCAGGACGCCGGGCAGCAACCTCACTACAGCATCGACTACCACCATGGCCGCCAACTCTCCACCGGTCAAAACGTACTCGCCGATGCTGATTTCATCCGTCACCAAATGCTCTCTCACTCGCTCGTCCACACCTTCGTAGTGGCCACAAATAAGAACCATATTCTGCACTTTTGACAGCTCCAAGGCAATCTGGTGGCAGAACAACCGCCCCTGCGGTGTCAGTAGAATCACCGGGCCGGCGCTTTCGCCGGCCGACTGTCTCAGCGACTCCACCGCCTCGAACAGAGGCTCCGGTTTCAGCACCATTCCCTCTCCGCCACCAAACGAGTAGTCGTCCACAGTACGATGTTTGTCATGCGCCAGATCGCGGAAGTCATGAATAAAGATATTCACCAGGCCGCGATCGGCCGCTCTCTTAACGATGCTCTCGCCAAAAGGGCCATCAAACATCCTGGGAAACAGGCTGAGAATGTCGATACGCATGAAACCTACCCGCCTACTTCCGGGCACACTCGGATGCCTGCCCTTGCACTGTTTCGATGGCATGGGGCAGGGCCGGCAGTATCGCTTCCAGGCACTCCTTCACTGCCTTGGGGCTGCCCGGCATGTTGATGATCAGTGTCCTTTTACGTACTCCGGCTGTCGCCCGGCTGAGCATAGCCTGTGGTGTCTGCTTCATGCCATATGCCCGCATCGCCTCGCCGAAGCCGGGGGCGACTCTGTCCACCACATCCAGCGTGGCCTCAGGGGTCACGTCTCTGGGAGTCAAACCTGTGCCTCCAGTGGTGATCACCAGGTCCACCCCGGCATCCGCCCACTCTATGAGCCTGCCGGATATCTCCTTCCTGTCGTCTGGAACAATGCCATACTTGATTTCAGCGGCGCCAACAGAAACGAGGGCTGCCTTGATCACCTTGCCACTCTCATCAACCCGGTCACCACGCGAACCCTTGTCGCTCACAGTCAGCACGCCTGCACTGAACATAAAAACCTCAGTGTAATCATACCATAGAGGGGGTGCGCTGGAAAGAATTGCGTTGCCAACCAATCAGCCGGTGCTTTGACAGATGGACGCGCTCAAGCGGCTGCAGGCCGAGACCGCCGCCGAACTGGATGCCCTGCTGCCGTCCATCCTCGACAAGGCATTCAAAGGGGAATTGTAGGGGCGTTTCGTATCCGTAGGGGCGCAATTCATTGCGCCCAATTACCACGTGACCACCGGACCACGGCCACAACCAGGGCGTGATGAATCACGCCTCTACAGACAACGTATGATGCGATACGACCCGGACAAACACCGCCGCCGTTCCATCCGCCCTCGGTAGGGGCGAATCTTGTATTCGCCCTGACAATTCCCGTCGGTCCGATTCGGGCGATCACCAGGATCGCCCCTACGATTGTCATGGGGTCGTATTTCGTGACGGTCGCGGCGTGGCAGACGCAACGCCCCTAGACCCAACGCATGCGTTGGGTCTACATACTACCACGTGGGCTTGCGCTTCAGGAATCGCTATGCTATCTTGTGCGGCGGAGAACAAATGGCCAAGAAGTACGACGTCATCATTGTTGGCGCCGGGCCGGCAGGCATCTTTGCCGCGCTGGAGCTTTCCCAGGCCTCCAATTTGAAGATCCTCCTTCTGGAGCGGGGCAAAGACCTGGACAAGCGCCATTGCCCAGCCTCGGACAGGAAGACCAACTGCATATCCTGCTCGCCGTGCAACATGGTGAGCGGGCTGGGTGGGGCCGGCGCGTATAGCGATGGAAAGATGACTCTCTCACCCCAGGTCGGCGGTCGCCTGAAGGAGTACCTGGGGGAGAAAGAAACCTGTGACCTCATCCGCTACGTAGACAGCGTTTACCTCCGCTTCGGCGCTACGGACACACTCTACGGTATCGGCGAGAAGGTGGAGGAGTTCGCCCGGCGAGCCAGTCTGGTCAAACTCAACCTGGTCCCGGTGCCTCTTCGCCACGTCGGCACGGAGCACTGCCGCGCCATACTCAGAGCCATGGAGAACTTCCTGTCTACACGAGTGGAAATTGAAGTGGCAAAGGCGGCTTCAACCATTCTGGCGGACAGCACCGGCGTCAAAGGCGTCGAGACCGCGGATGGCGAGCGCCTGGAATGCGACTACCTGGTGCTGGCTCCAGGTAGAGAGGGCGCAGACTGGCTGATCGAAGAAGCCACGCGATTGAAGCTCACCCTGAGCAACAACCCGGTCGATGTTGGTGTGCGAGTAGAGGTTCCCAGCGCCGTACTTGCAGAACTGACCGATGTACTTTATGAACCGAAACTGGAGTACTTCACTCCCACCTTTGACGATCGAGTGAGGACTTTCTGCATGTGTCCCGGCGGACAGGTGACCCTGGAATCGACCGGCGCTACCGACCCGGTGATCACGGTGAATGGTCACAGCTATGCCCACCACAGGACAGCCAACACCAACTTCGCACTTCTGGTGAGCACGTCCTTCACCGAGCCGTTCCGGGAGCCGATAGCCTATGGCAAGTACCTGGCCCGCCTGGCCAACATGCTCGCCGGCGGCGTGATCGTGCAGCGGCTGGGCGATCTTCTCGGCGGTCGCAGGTCCACCCAGCAGCGGCTGGAGCGAAGCATTGTCCAGCCCACACTGAAGAGCGCTACTCCGGGAGACCTGAGCTTCGTGCTACCCTACCGCCACCTCAAAGACATCGTCGAGATGCTGCAGGCCATGGACAAGCTCTGCCCCGGCGTAGCCTCGCGCCACACCCTTCTTTACGGCGTCGAAGTCAAGTTCTACTCCTGCCGGCTCAAGCTGGGCTACAACATGGAAACAGAGATACCGGGTATGTTCGCCATCGGCGACGGTGCAGGTGTCAGCCGCGGCCTGGTTCAGGCTTCCGCCTCCGGCGTGGTCGCCGCCCGGGGGATACTGAAGGACGCCACCTGAGAATCAGCTTGCTGACACTTGTGTTGACGTCCACCATCTTGAAAGATACAATACATAGCGTGTGTCTATGTTCATCGACAAAAACCCGATGGGAGGAGGGGATGATTTGTGGCTGATGTGATCCTTGGCGACAGCGAAAGCTTCGACAGCATGCTCCGCCGGTTCAACCGGAAAGTGCAGCAGGAGGGTGTCCTCGCCGAAATCAGGCGGCGTGGATCCTATGAGAAGCCCAGCGTGAAACGCAAGAAAAAGGAAGCAACCAAGAGACGCAAGAGCGGCAGGGGCCCGAGAAGTGCCGCTTCATCGAGAGATTAAGATGGCCCTGATAGACAGGTTGAGAGAAGACCTCAACCAGGCTCTCCGAAAGGGGGATAAGACCCGCCTTTCGGCTATCCGTTTGCTTATCTCCAACATCAACAACGCCCAGATTTCCAAGGGCGCTCCTGTTGATGATGGTGATGTTATTGCCGTTATAAACAAGCAGGCCAAACAGCACCGGGAGAGCATCGATTCCTTCCGCAAGGGTGATCGCACTGACTTGGTGAAGAAGGAAGAGGCTGAACTGGCTGTCCTCCTGGAATATCTGCCACAGCAGATGTCCAGGGAGGAGATCGCGGTTGTCGCTCGCAAGGTGATTGAAGAAGTTGGAGCTCGGGGCCCCGGCGAAAAGGGCAAGGTCATGTCCAAGCTCATGCCCCAACTTAAGGGCAAGGCCCAGGGTGCCGACATAAATGCCGTGGTAACGGAGCTGCTCGCTGGCTAGCCGATTCCTTCCAACCGTCCGCTTTGCACTGCCACTTGAAGAGAATGGCGACCATAGCATGGTCGCCGTCCCACTGACTCACTAGAGCAAGAAGTTGAAGTTCGGCTTGATCGTTTCCCCTGCCACATGGAGCGACAGGGATTTCTATCATGTACCGGACAAGGTCCCGCCCCGGCCCGCTCTGGCATCGAGAGACCTGACTGCATCATCCTTCATCCATCACCGGCATCATCCACAAGAACGACAACATTCCGGGCATGATGCCACATCCTGGGCGTCGTGGACGGGAAGACTCTCTTGACAGCCGACTGGCAAAGTTGATTGAAAGTATTAAGATAATATGGGTCGCTGTATTCAGGCTCCGGCAGGCGGAGCGGGTGCTGATCGCTAGAGGGTAAGGAGTACACCGGAAATGTCAATTGAAATTTCGGAGGTCTCTCGAAACACGAAGCTCCTGATAGACGGCGTTCCGTTTGCCGTAGAGGACGTCAATTTTGTGAAGCCCGGAAAGGGTCGCGCCATTTATCGCATCAAGATGCGCAACCTTTTTGACGGCACCAGCCGGGAGATCACCTATCACTCCGGCGACAGAGTGGAGGAAGTCAGCATCGTCGCCCACGACATGCAGTACCTCTACGAGGAAGGCGACCACTACGTCTTCATGGACACCGAAAGCTACGAGCAGCACCCTGTGAGTAAAGACCTGCTCGGCACCAGGTCCCAGTTTCTCAAGGAAAGCATGGTGGTTTCAGCCGTCATGATGGGAAACCGGATCATCGGCATTGACCTGCCCAAGTTCGTTGAACTTAAGGTAGTGGAGAGCGCAGTATCCACCAAAACAGATACCGTCACCGCCCAGATGAAGGTGGTTAAGCTGGAGACTGGCGCTACCGTAAATGTGCCCACCTTCGTCAAAGAGGGGGACGTCCTCAAAATAGACACGCGCACCGGTACCTATGTGGAACGCGTCACCAAGAAGTAGGCCATGAGCCGGGCAGAGATCTCGCGGCTCAAACAGATCAAGGCCAATCTTGAGCGCCGCGCCATTATCCTGGACAGCATCCGCGCCTTCTTTCGCAAAGAAGGCTTCCTGGAAGTTGAGACCCCACTGCTGCTGCCTCATATTGCCCCGGAGCCATTCATTACGCCCTTCGCCGTCAACGGCTGGTTCTTGTCCACTTCACCGGAAATGCACATGAAAAGGTTGCTGGCTGCCGGATACGGGAACATGTTCCAAATCTGCCACTGCTTCCGCAAAGGCGAACGCGGCCAGTTGCACAACCCGGAGTTCACCATGCTCGAATGGTACCGTGTCGACGCCGATTACCTGCGGATAATCGAGGACACCGAGAAGCTGGTGCTGGCCGTGGCAGGCGACCTCGGCCTGGGATCGACCATCCGCTACCAGGGCCAGGAGATCGACATCGCTCGGCCGTGGCCCAGGGTAACCGTGAGCCAGGCTTTCCGCAAGTCTGCTGGATGGGACCCCGTGCTCCAGCACAATCCGGAGCGCTTCGACCTCGACTTGGTGGACAAGGTGGTGCCGGCTTTCGCCCCGAACAGGCCCACCGTTCTCATGGACTATCCGGCCGCCGGCGCAGCCATGTCCAAGTTGAAATCAGGGGACAGCAAGGTAGCTGAGAGGGCCGAGGCGTTCATCGCGGGGCTGGAACTGGTCAATGCTTACACCGAGCTCGCCGACGCCGCCGAACTGGAAAAGCGTTTCCGGGAAGTAATCGCTGAGACCGGTGACACCGAAGGTCACCGACCTCTGCCCCGAAGATTCCTCAAGGCCATGGCCAACCTGCCCATGTGCGGTGGTATCGCTCTGGGGGTAGACCGCCTGGTCATGCTGCTCTGCGACGCCGCCTCTATCGACGAGGTGGTGGCATTTCCGCGGGAACTGGCCTGAAGCGCTTGACTGCCCGCGCAGCCTGTCCCGCGAAGTGGGTAGCAATCCAGCGGCGGACTCTTGCTCTCCTGCGACACAGGTCACATTAACTGCCTGATGCCAAGATCATAATCAAGAGCATGGAAGCGAGAACCGAGACTGCGACTCTGGCCGGCGGCTGCTTCTGGTGCCTGGAGGCTACTTTCGAGCGCCTGCAGGGCGTGGTAAGCGTGACACCCGGATACACCGGAGGACACTCGGCCAATCCCTCCTACCGCCAGGTCTGCACCGGAACCACCGGTCACGCTGAGGGAGTCCAGATCGCCTTCGACCCCGGCGTCATCTCCTTCCGCGAACTGCTGGAGGTCTTCTTCTCCATTCACGACCCCACCACCCTCAACTACCAGGGAGCCGACTACGGCACTCAGTACCGCTCGGCCATCTTCTATCACACCCCCGAACAGAAGGCCGAGGCCGAGCGGACAATCGCGGAGCTGACAGCGTCAGGTGTGTGGCCGCGGCCGATCGTGACCGAGGTCAAGCCGTTGACCGAGTTCTATCCGGCCGAGGAGCACCATCGGGAGTACTTTCGCCGGAATCCTGAACAGGGCTATTGCCAGGTGGTGATTGCGCCCAAGCTGTCCAAGTTCCGGCAGAAGTATGCGGCGAAGCTGAGAGAGTAGGGTAAGGTGGGTTGTGCCGCTATGCACAACCCACCACGATCTTGTCACCTATTATCCACCATGGCCTCGTATGCTCCACAACAGCAAATATTGACATGATTGGATCGTCTGCCATACGCTTTTCAAAGCTGCTGATGGGAATTTCCAACTCACAAACCATCACGCGTCGCGAGAGGAGTAAAGCGGATGACCGAAGGACATCGCAACCCAATGGAGTCAAACGAGCGAGCCATCCTGACTGACCGATTCATAACTGCCTGGGTCAATTTCTGTATGTCTACAGCAACTCTGCAGTCAAACGAGAAGTCTTTCCAAGCTTGGTTTGCATCTTGTCTGATTCAGCACTTCGGGCTTGCAAGGGTATATAGAGAGGTTCATCTGGACAAACCTCAAATGATTGCCCGGTTCAATCCTCCTGGACTGATGATCTTGTTTCCTGAACTCTATAGGACTGTCAAGGCGGGAAAGAACGAGTTGCTTCCTGATGTCTGCGTAACGAGGCTACCCAGTCTGGATACCAGACACACCTCCAATCGGTCCAAGAATGCACAGGATTTCTCCTGGATCATTAGCGAGATTGTTGTCATCACAGAACTGAAGGTGGCGACAACCACAAAGCACGCAACCGGAACACAGTATGGAAAGGTCTATGAAGATATCCTGAAACTGGGGTTGATCATGAACGCGGCCAATCACAACAGCGAAGTGCCGCTGTTTTTTGCCTGCGTACTGGACAACTTGGCCAGAGCGCAGCCAGAGGATCATGTGCAAAGCAAGTTCATCAATCCCCTGTTGAAGGATGCAAAGGACTGGCCAACTGACTGGAGGAAGCCATCGGTATTGATCACCGCCCCCATCCGCTTTGGCTCCGAGGCCAAGTGGTACTGCTATCTAGTCGACGGAGCGAGCAATTGGCAAGAATCGAGGCTCATAGCCCAATTTCCCGGTCAGTTTCCGGTTCAGCCGGAAAACCATGCCTCGCCAAGTATGGAATTACCCAAGCCCGATTCCAAGTCCGGCAAATCACCCATGAGTGAGTCGGCGCTACTGGAAAAGAGCTGTGACAGGTGTAAGGAATTCTATTCCGGACTGAAGAACCTCGCGCAATCAGAAGCATTTGGTCGTAGCGCGTTCACAAAGAGCGGATATACGCTCCGATACAGTAACGGGGCAACCCCAAGCCATGTCCTCCTGCTGCGCCCGGACTGCCTTAGTATGGGGTTTGGGCCGAGCAACCCACCGGGATTCCTCAATGAGAAGACGAACGCAGACTTCTGGTCCCGACTAGCTGTTATCGCCGCAGTCAAGGGCAAGTGGAGCAAGAAGTGCCCTGAATTGAATTTGGATGATGAGTCATGGAGCCATGAGGACGTGGCGACTTTCTTGAGTGCTTTAGGGCAGCTTAAGAATCAAAGCTGAGTGGGCCACGCCCGTAGGGAATTGGTGGGCCAAGCCCACCCTACGGAACTCGCCATCGTGAATGATCGCGCCGAGCTTGTGGAGGGTGCAGTTGAGAACCTACATCGGCTGCGGCACTTGGTCAGACCTCTTTTCCTTGTGCCAAGCCAGAAGGTGGAGAAGGCCGCCAGCCAGCAGAGGAACCATGTAGAGATGAATCCCCCACTGCATATCACCCCCGATTATTAAGCACAGGTAAACTGCCGCACTACCTAGGATAATCAGCGTCCCACCGACGAAGTGCCATCTCCAGGCAATCACGGCCAGTATCAGAGGAACGAAGAATGGGAGCAGGCTCAAGAAACCAAGCATTGCCAGCTTTGTCTCACCACGAGATAGATGCCCTATCAACGCCAGCATCCAGACGCCGAACATAAACAACGCTATCAGAAGGCCATAGACCAATGCCAGAAGCCTGGCAGCCCAGCACAAAGGACTGGTCCTGTGTTGTTTCGCCGGGTTATCGTTCGCTTCAGCCGACTGGTGCATCTCTCCCCCTTCCGAACACTGGAGCCAGAGCACTATTGTCTTCACGTCCGGCTCGCTCAAGACAGTTTATCATGCTGAGTTAAACAACTCAAAAGTGATGAGTTTACTCCATAGGAGTGGGCTACTTCATCGAGACCAGATCCTCGATCGCCTTGAAGTACTCGGCCATCCCCTCCATCATCAGCGTGTTGTGATCGCCATCGGGGATGACGAGGATGCGCTTGTCCCTGGCCGCCACATTCTCGTAAAGGTCCTTGCCTTCTTCGAAGGGGATGATGCTGTCGCACTCGCCGTGGATGATAAGCGTGGGCAACGAGACGGTGCGTATCTTGGTCAGGTTGGGGAAGCCGAAATCCTTGATGCCGAGATATCCCTGCGGGTAGCCCAGCCGCGACATGAGCCGGACGGTGCTGGCAAACCCGCTCTCAATGATCAGGCCGCTGATCTTGTCCGGATAGCTCGAAGCCAGCTCGATGGCCGACACGCTGCCCAGAGAGCGCCCCATGACGAAGACCCTGCCGCTGTACCCGCCATCGCGCAGGACGCCCAGGAACGCCTCGAATATGGGATGGGCATCCTTCACCATGTTGCTGAAGTTCGGCGAGCCGGTGCTGGTGCCGTAGCCCCGGTAGTCAGCCACAAAAAGGTTGATGCCATAGTTGGCGTAGACGGGAGCCAGGTAGTCGTGGTCGGCGACCACCTCACCGTTGCCGTGGAAGTACAGGATGTTGGGTGCGGCGCGATCTTGAACATAGAACCGGCAGGTGATGGAGATGCCCTCAGCTACCGGCACAACATGGTCGCTGGAATTGGGCTTCAGCTTGGTGTGCCACTTCCGGGGATAGAATACGAATCGGACGAGCTCCGGCTTGTCCAGTGCGGCGTAGTCGTCCTGATGAAGCATTTCAACCCCCTGGCCCCCAATCTCGGGGGTAGAGAAAAGAATCTCGGGGACACCCCGAACCCCGACAGCATTCTGCTGCACCGTTGGGTCCGCCCTAGGCCTTCAGGTCGGGGAAGAAGAGAGCGATCTCCTTCCGGGCGTTCTCCTCTGAATCTGACCCGTGGATCAGGTTCTCGCCGATATCGAGGCCATAGTCTCCTCTTATCGTTCCGGGGGCTGCCTTGACGGGATCGGTCTCGCCCATCAGCTTCCGCACCACCTCCACCGCCTTCTCCCCTTCAATGACAATGGCCACAATCGGCCCGGAGGTAATGAAATCCACCAACCCAGCGAAGAACGGCTTGCCGTCATGGACAGCATAGTGGCGCTTGGCCAGAGCCTTGTCCATCTGAAGCATCCTCATGGCCGCGATATTCAAGCCCTTCCTCTCCAGGCGGGAGATGATTTCTCCTGTCAGTCGTCTCCTGAAGCCGTCCGGCTTAACCAGAACTAGAGTCCTCTGTACCACTCTCTACGCCCCTTTCTTGAAATGGTCCCATCCCTGATTTTCTATATGATAGGGCTTGCCATCCTCTCCTAGCAAAGATACGCCGGCCCCCTCAGTAATCTCGCCGATGACCGTCACCGGGCAATCTGCACCGATGGAGGTTCTGACACCCTCCATGATCGGCCCGCCGGCCGTGAACAACAACTCGTAGTCTTCGCCGCCGGTCAGCGCCAAGTGGAGGGCATCCTTCCCGAAAGCCTCTTTCATCAAAGCATGAACTGGAACATCCTTGACCTTCACCACGGCTCCCACCTTGCTGGCCTCGCAGACATGGCCCAGGTCAACCAGAAGCCCATCGCTGATGTCGATCGCCGCCCGCACTCCTTGTTTCACCAGCGTCTGACCTTGGGAAATCCTCGGCTGGGGCTGGAGGTGAGCCTTCCTCAAAAGAGCCGCTGTCTCCGGATGGAGCTTCATGTTACCGGTCAACATTCTCAGTCCCGCTGCTGAAGAACCCGGATGCCCAGTGACAGCCACCAGATCGCCGGGGACTGCCGCCGATCTGAGCAAAAGGCCTTCCTTGAGCCCGCACCCGATCACCGTGATGGCGATCATGATCACCGGTGCGCTGGTGATGTTTCCGCCGACGATGGCTACGTTGTGCCGGTTAGCCAGTTCAGCCATGCCCCTGTACAGTTGCACCACATCCTCCACTTCGGTATCTCCCGGAAGCGACAGGTTCGCCAGCGCATGCTCGGGCACGCCGCCCATGGCTGCGATGTCGCTCAGGTTCACCGCCAGTGCCTTCCAGCCCAGTTCCCACCACGGGGTGCCGGTGGCAAAGTGAACGCCCTCGACCATGGCATCAGTGGTAGCCAGTACTGAGAAGTCATTGCCTCGCCAGGCCGCCGCATCGTCGCCGATGCCCACCAGCATGCGGTGCTCCGGCCCGCCCTGTGGGGCTATCCTGGCCAGCAGCTCGATCAGCCCGAACTCGCCAAGCTCCGAGACCTTCATGGGCCAGATTATAGTAGTTCACGGTCCCATCCTCAATCAGAAATATGCAGCCCCAAACTCCCTGGAAATCTCGGGGGCACCCCGAACTCGTAGGGGGCCCCCCCGTGGTCGCCCTCTCTAGTGAGTGTCAGGTCCCCGACCTGACCAAGTCTCGCTGCACGAATGAAGCGGCGTCGGGTCACAGACCCGACAGCCACGGGTGAGAGAAATTGGGGGACACCCCCAAACCCCCGGCAGTGACGAGTCCCCGCACTCTTTCCTGCATGGTCCACCATCCAAAAACCTGCTATATTAACCCAGATTCGACATGCGCAGCGCAGTCATTGCTGATATCCACGGCAACCTGGAAGCCTTCCAGGCGGTGCTCGACGACCTTCAGCAGAGGGGCGGGGCCGAAGAGATCTGGTGCCTCGGTGACATCGTGGGCTACGGTCCCGATCCGCACGAATGCATCAGCCTTCTGCGCCGGCATCGTCACGTCTGCGTCGCCGGCAACCACGACTGGGCCGCCATCGGCAAGATGGATACCTCGGCCTTCAATCCGGAAGCAGCCGCCGCCTGCCACTGGACCTCGGAGAGGCTGACAGAAGGGGATGTAGACTATCTCAACAAGTTGCCATTGACTCTCCGCCAGGGCGACTTCACCCTGGTGCACGGCAGCCCGAGGGAGCCGATCTGGGAGTACATTTTTACCATCCAGTCGGCCAAGGCCAACTTCGGCCACTTCGACTCGCCATTCTGCCTCATAGGCCACTCTCACTCGCCGCTGCTCTTCGAGCTTGATCAAAACGGCACTTGCCGCGACCACCGTCTCCCTGAAGAGCTATCGCTGAAGACGAAGAGCCGCTTCATCATCAACTGCGGCAGCGTGGGACAACCGCGGGACGGCGACCCCCGAGCCGGCTATGCCGTCATCGATACCGACGAGGGAATCCTCCGGCACTACCGCGTCAAATATGACTACAAGACGACCCAGGAGAAGATTCTGGATGCGGACCTGCCGGTGCGCCTGGCCAGCCGCCTGAGCGTTGGCTGGTAAACTGCCCTTCATCTGTGCTAAAATCAATTTCTGTAATATGTCGGAAGAAGCTCTAAGTCTGGAAGACTTAGCCCTCAGGTTCCTCACCTCGTTGCCAATTGAAGAACGGGCTGACAAGCAACAGGAAATAAACCGGCTTGTCCAGTGGTACGGCAAGGAACGTTCTATTTCTCAGATCACACCCACCGAAGTCGAGACGTACGCTCTATGGACGGCTGCGTCCACCGGCGATGTCAACAAGAAGCTTGAGCCGGTCAGGGCCATGCTCACCTACGCCAAGAAAGAGAGACTGCTCAAGGTCAACCTGGCTCCGCATCTTCGCATAAAGCAGATCCAGACCAAGGGGATGGTGTCACGCAAGCCAAAGAACCAGACCGCTCTGACAGCCAATGACCATGCCGAGCTGAAGTCCCAACTCGCCGCCCTGGAAGAAGAGCGGGTGAAGGTGGCTGAAGAGATGCGCATCGCCGCCGCTGACAAGGACTTCCGCGAGAACTCCCCACTGCAGGCGGCTCGGGAGCGCGCATCATACATAGAGGGTCGAATGAAGGAGATCCAGAGCGCCCTGGCCGTAGGTGTGGTCGTAGACCCCGAGAAACAGGTGGAGACCCTGGCAGCCAAGCTTGGCTCCAAAGTCACTCTGACGAACCAGGCTACAGGCGAGAAGCACACCTACACTTTATCCACCAAGAACGAAGCCAGTCCGGCCAACGGTAAGATATCGATCGTCTCCCCCCTGGGCAAAGCCGTCCTCAACCAGCACGAAGGCGATGTAGTCAAGGTAGTCGCCCCGGCCGGGGAGATGCTCTACAAGATCGAGAAGATCGACTAGCGGCCAGATATCGCCCCAGAGTCCGGATTGCCTCCCTGAACGCCTCGCCCTTCACGTTTCGCGATTTACAGGACACTCCAGCAGATTCCGAGGCACTCCCATCGAGCCACCGGCTACATGCCCGTTCCACCGGGTGCTATATTAGAAGCATAATGTACCAGGACACCATCGCGGCCATATCCACACCTCTGGGCGAGGGAGGCATCGGGATTGTGCGCCTCAGCGGCTTTGACGCTCTGACCATTGCCAGGGCCATCTTTCGAGGCAGGTTGTCAGATCGCCGCCTCAGCCACGGGCGCATTACGGACCCCGAGACCGGCGAGCTGCTTGATGAAGTACTGGTCTCTTACATGGCCGCACCCCACACATACACCAGAGAGGACATAGTCGAGATCAACTGCCATGGCGGTCCGCTGCCCCTGCAGCAAATCCTCCAGCTAACGCTGCGACATGGTGCACGCTTGGCGCAGCCCGGTGAGTTTACCCTTCGGGCCTTCCTTAATGGTCGCATCGATCTGGCCCAGGCAGAATCCGTGCTTGACGTAATCCGCGCCAGAACCGAAGCCGGTCTGAGAGTGGCCGTGCAGGGTCTCGACGGCCGGCTCTCATCCGCCATCAAAGATCTCCGTCAGGATTTGCTGGCCGCGCTGGCCTACCTTACGGCCAGGATAGATTTCCCGCAAGACGAGATGCCGCCGCATCAACTTGACCAGCCATTGAACAGAGTCCTGGAGGAACTGCGAGAGCTGATAGCCACCGCCGATGCCGGGATCGTCTATCGCTTCGGCGTGAAGACTGCCATCGTGGGACGACCCAACGTCGGCAAGTCCAGCCTCCTGAACCAACTCCTGCGCGAGGACCGGTCAATCGTCACTCCAATTCCGGGGACCACCCGGGACACGATCGAGGAGACAGCCAATCTCAAAGGCATTCCCTTCATCCTGGTGGACACCGCCGGCATCATCCACAGCAAGGACTTGGTGGAGTCTATGGGCGTCGAGCGCAGTCGTCGCGCCATAGAACAGGCCGACCTGGTGCTGGCCTTGATCGATGCCAGTCAACCGATTGCAGACTCCGACCGGGAGATTCTCGGCCTCATCGGGGACAAGGCCTCACTGCTGGTGGCCAACAAGTGCGACCTGCCTCGCCAGGCAAGACCCGAGGAACTGGGACGCGAGATTGTATACATATCGGCGCTTTCCGGCGAGGGTATCGGCCGCCTTGAAGAGAGGATGGCTGAGGTGGCTCTGGGAGGAAAGGTGGTCGTATCTGATTCCCTGATGATAAACAATCCCCGTCACAAAGATGCTCTGGAGAGAGCGGAAAGAAGCCTGACTCAAGCACTGCAGGACCTGGACTCCGGGATGGCCGATGACTTCATCACCATCAGCCTCACTAACTCCCTCAACGCCCTGGGCGAGATCACCGGCGAGACTGTGCACGAGGCGCTTCTAGAGACGATCTTCGCCAACTTCTGCGTCGGGAAGTGACCGCTTACGATGGCCGGGCGCAGCGGTATCCGAGCTGAGGGATGTTCGGTTCGCTGGCGTGGACCTGTGATCCGTCCCCCTGATACCCCCCGGAGTCGCTCGATCCATCTCCAACCGCTCCGGCACCACTGCTCTCTGAGCCGCTTCCCCCCGGCGGCGATCCTCCCTCAGTTGCCCCTGAAGGACCGGAGGACGTCTCCCGCTGACCCTCCAGTTCGTTAAGGGCTCCTATCGCCTCGTCATACTGCTGCATCAGTCTGAACCTGGCGACCGCGACAGCAGATCGGGAGCGCACAGGCGCTCTTGCCTCGGCAGCATCAAGCACCGCCAAGTCCCTGGCCATGTTGCGGTCCAGCACCTGCCTGAGCCGGGAAACTTGTTCTTTCTGCGGATCGGCTTGCTCGATCTGCGCCGCCAGTTGCTCGATCTTGGCCAGGTGTAACTCGAATTTGGAGGAAAGTGTCTGCATTGACTCGGTGCGCCCCCGCTTCGCCAACTGAGCCATCTCCCAGACGCGCCGCTCAGCAAACCTGGCTTGCAGCCTGGCTTTGGCTGCTTCAGAAAAGGTCAGTTTCATGTGAACTTGCTCGGCAGCCGTTTTAACAGAGTACAGCGTGTCTCCCGGGACACTGTCAGAAGCAGCGGCCACCGTGCCGCTTCCGGCCAGAACCAAAACCAGCGCGATACAAACCGCCGCCATCGCCCAGCGGGGTACCCACCGAACCAGGGAGCTTTTCTTCGCTGCAGTGTTCTGCTCTCTGGAGCTGAGACGTGACCGGACTTCATACCTTACCCGGGCCTTGAACTCCGGTCGCGGCTCAACAGCAGAAGTTGCTCTCCCGGCAACCGCCGCTACACGCAGCAGAGGCTCAAGTTCAGCCGCCTGTCCAGGATAGCGCTGCAGGCACTGTTCCACAGTCTCCCCGTGGAGCATCCCCTCCAGGCATTCATTCAAGATCTCGTCGAATTCCCTGGCCACCTGAACCCCTCACTGTCTGTCGTCTCAACGGCGGCCTGGCTGGGACAGCCAGGCCGCCTCAACCACTACCTACCCGACTGCGGTGCTACTGTACCTCGATGTACCAAGCCTTGTTTGTGTCTGAGCGATAGATCACTTCGTCTACAACGTCTCCGGTCTTCAGGCCCTTGAGAGTGAAAACGTTGCCGTGTTTCATTATCCTGGCAGCGGGCGCCACTTCCAGAGTCAGCGTGCCGTTGTCCGTATTCAGGGTCATGGTTCTTTCCTGAGTGTTGATACTGGCTATAGTTCCATTAGCCTCACCCCACTGGGCCCTCCACTCCTCCCATCCACCACCCTGCTGGACGCGATTCTGTATCTGCTCCCTGAGTTGCAGTGCTTCAGCATAGCGCGCCTCAGCGTACTGCATGGCCTTGCCGACGGCTTCCGCCGCCTTCAAACGATTGTGCTGTTCCAGTCTTGTCTGAATCCCCTCAAGGGTGTTCATGTGCCTCTCATGAGACTGCTGCATCAGTGCAGTTGCCTTGTCGAAGTCTCCCTGATTGAGCGATCCATTGAGATAGCCCTCGAATCGCTGCACCATGTGCTCCCATCGGTAAGCGTTCACCGCTCGAAGCTGTACCTCGCCGGTAGTCTTATCGGTCACCAGGATGACGACCTGCCCGACTTCCACTTCCACCCCTTCGCCAAGGGTCACTGCGATCTCCTCGCCCTTCTTGTTGGTGACGGTGGCCGTGTCGCCTTCCACCTTGGCTACCACACCCAACTGGTGGCGATAGCAGTAGAGTCCTTTTGCCGGGACTATCATGATCTTCTGGGCAACCCGGTCAGCGGCAGGCTTCGCAAGGAGAACCGCTACCCTCTTGGCCCCCTCGACCAGCACCTGGCTGTTGTCCGTAAGCTGCTGCCATGTCTGCCACTTCGGGGCGATGGTAACGGTAGGAATGTGATACACGGTATTGTCGGTGACCTTGATCTCCACAGTCGTGGCATTCTCGGTGGCACCCAGCGGCTTGACGTTACTGAGGGTGATCACGCCGGTGCCATCGTCGCTGATGTCCACGCCGACCACTGTCCCGAAGAGACCACGACCTTCACCATTCTGGGTCGTACTTGCCATTGCGCTGCCCATCGTCCCCAACATCAGCCCGCAGGCCAGAGCCAGAGCCGTAAGCACCATTACAATCTTCTTCATCATCCGCCTCCTTATTTTTGAATCCTATTGTTTTTCGTAGATAACCGTCAGGACCAAGCTATTCTCATTCCCCTCAAAGTTGCTGGCCGTCACCTCGATCAGGTTCGGACCTTCCTCAAGGACGACTGTAGTACTGAACTTGCCATCCGCATCCACATCAACCACAGCCTCATTCACGCTGACCACAGCGTCGGGATCGGTCTGCCCCCTCACTATGATGTCAGACGTGTAGACCGTCGTTTCGTCCGCGGGTTCGAACACCGTCAGAGGTATTGCCGCCACCTCAGGCTCCTCGGTCTCCTTTTCCTTGCTGCAGCCAACCGCCAGCCCCACTCCAAGGAGCACAATGAACACCCCCAGGATCATCATCCATTTCTTCAAGTCGATCACCTCCTCTCTCCCAAATGCTTTCTAACCCGTATAACGAACGAGCATGCCAAAGGTTAGGGCCCGGCTCGTCACAATCTGGTCACACGGGACGACCGGAGAGGAGTTCGGCATGCCTCCCGCTGCAGGTCTGGTGAGTATCCGGAGGTCAATGGCCGACCTGGGGGTAGCTTTAACAGGATTTCCTTCCGGCCGCAGATGCCGCCTGAAGAAGACGTCAGCTTAGAGCCAATCCCGGCATACAGCTAGGCGATGGCTTTCGACCAATCATCGATCTTAGTGCCATTCAGAATCAGCTCAACACAGAGTGTGCCTACTCCGGACGGCACCGTAAGGTTCTTTACGGTTATGCCGGAGATCTTGTGGCAGTATTCGAGATCAAATGAGGAGCTGGATTTGGCCTTGGCTTCCTGACCCTTGAAGAAGGCGCGGACGTAGAGATCCTCCGCGTTGGCTGTCCCCCAGTTGGTTACCGTGACCTCGAGGTTTAAGCTGTCATCACTGAACAGCCTGCTCTCCACGCGCCAGGCGAAGTCGGTGAATCTTGGCGCTGGAGTTCGCACCAGCTTGTAGATAGCATCAGCATCTCCATCATACTTGGACAGAATGCCATCAGGGATGGTGCCCACCGGCCACTCCGACGTGGTCTCCAGATAGTAGTAGTTCTTGCCTTCGAACCAGTACCTTTGCCCCTTCAGCATCCCCGTCACAGCCACGCCTACTGCCATATGCCCGGCCTCACCTTCCTTTGGAGGCGCGAACTTCAACAAGACAGCATCATAACCCATGTCGTGCAGCAAGGCAGCCGTCAATATAGCCATATCCTCGCAATCACCCCCCCTGTCCACCAGCGTCTCAACCGCATACTTGGGGTATTCATTCACTTCCGTCTCGTATTTAAGGTTCTGAACAAAGCTGGCAGTGAAGTTAACCGTCTCTTCATCGTCGTAGTGCTGCCCGACAGCCTGCCTTCTAAGCTCAGTGGCAATACTGGCCGTGAAATTGTCGTCCAGCGGATGAGTGACGTATATGGAGTAATCCTCCACAGGGGCCCGTTCCATCCTGGAGTAGTAACCATAAAGCGCCTCGGGAACCTGCAGAGTCAGACTGCAGGAATGACCGTCGTAGATCCACCTGTATTGTCTTTCGATGGTCTTTCCCCCTGACGCGGTGGGGATCGGGGTGATTTCAATCGGCTTTGAGGCACCTGAGAACAGGGCCAGATCCGGGAGCAATCCAGACTGCCAGGCGAATAGAGCCGCAAAGAGGAAACAGGCCAGAATCAAGATAGCCACCCCAATGATGGGCCATTTCGGATTCGGCCGGGGCTGCTGCTTCTCTTCTATTCTGTCTTCACCGGGATTGTCCATCAGTTCGAGCCTCGCCATCCGGACCCAAGAGCGCCCTTATATCCCTGCCGGTATCTCTCCAGAACCCGGCCAAGGATGCCCGGGTCATCTGTGTTGTTGGTTGCTTCCTGAATTGCCGCCTCATTTTCAGCGATTCTCTCCTCAAGCAGCGCCTTGAGAGCGATGATTGCCTCCTGGGCTTTCGGTCTGTCTGCATTCGCTTCTATCACTCGTTCTATCGCCTCCATGTGACCGTTCAGGCGGAGCAGCGCCCTCTCCAGACGCTCTTTGTCACCTTTCTTTGCCAGGTAGGCAATCTCCTCGATCCTTTTGTCGGCCAGACTCACCTGAACCCTCGCCTTGTTGACGCTTCCCCGGCTCAGCCCCAGTCGCACATGCTCCGTCGCCAGCTTCACCGGATAAAGGGTATCATCGGGCATGCTGGAACTGGCGGCCGCTGCCGTGCCGGTGCCCGCCAGAAGGAAGATCAGCACCAGCGACACCGCCACCACTGCCCAGCGAGGCATCCAGCCGATCCCGCCTTTCTTCGGAGCGACCTTGCCCGATTTGTTGTCACGGAGCAGCGACTGAATCTCGTACCTGGTTCGGTCTTTGAACTCAGCACGAGGCTCGACCGCGGAAGAAGCCTTCCGGGCCGCCGCAGCCACTATCAGCAGGGGCCTCAATTCCGCCGCCTGCTCCGGATAGCGTGCCAAGCACTGCTCCAGGCTCTCTCCCTGGAGCATCCTCTCCATGCAGTCATTCAGGATATTCTCAAAACGCTCAGCCATTGGCTTCCTCGTCACCAGGGCAGAGGATACGCCGCAGCTTCACCAGCGCCGCATGCTGCAGGACCTTGACCGCGCCCTCACTCTTCCCCATCACCTTGGCCGACTCCGCTACCGACAGCCCGCCGGCAAATCGCAGGGATATGATCTCCCGCTGTCCATCCGAGAGCTGCTGGCATGCTAAGGACAGTTGCTTCAAGTCAAGCTTCAGCTCAGCCAGAGTTGCCGGATCATCGGCGGAGTCTGCCGCAATCTGGTCAACACTCTCCGGATCCATAGCCGCCACCTTCTCCCTGCTCTTCTTCTTCCAGTAGTCCGCCACCAGGTTGTGCGCTATCCGGAAGAGCCAGGAGGAAAACGGCATCCCCCGCCAGCGATAGGAACCGATGTTCTCCAGGGCCTTGAGGAAAACCTGCTGGGTTATGTCCTCGGCATCCGCCTGGTTCCTCACCCGGAGCACGACGTAGCGGTATATCCGGTCGAAGTGCTCCTCATAGAGGCGTCCGAACGCATCCGGCTCACGCCTTTGAGCACGGCGCACCAAGTCTTCTTCGCTATGTACCTCTTGCCCTACACTCAAGCCTGACCCTCGGATTTAAGCCCCTGCCACCTTAATATAACATCAAAATTGGCAGAAGGTTAGGTGTGCCATCTGCTGCTTTCGAATGGACGCGTTCGTGCGTGCGTGTTATATTATGTCAGCCATGACCTACGAAACCATTATCGGGCTGGAAGTCCACGCCCAGCTTCTTACCCGGAGCAAGATGTTCTGCCGCTGCTCCGCGGACTACGCCGATGCTCCGCCTAACACCCATGTCTGCCCCATCTGTATGGGTATGCCGGGAGTCCTGCCCACCATCAACCGCAAAGCCATCGAGTACACCATCATGACGGCGCTGGCTCTGAACTGCACCATCCCGCGATTCACCAAGTTCGACCGCAAGAACTATCCTTATCCCGACCTGATGAAGGGCTACCAGATATCACAGTATGACGAGCCGATCGCTGTTGGCGGCTGGATAATGCTGGAGGCCAATGGTGAAACCCGGCGCATCAATATCAAGCGAGTGCACCTGGAGGAGGATGTCGCTAAACTGCTGCACCGGACCGACCCATCCAAGGAATCCTACACCCTGATCGATGTCAACCGGGCCGGCGTTCCCCTGATGGAAATCGTCAGCGAGCCGGACCTGCGCTCTGCCGAAGAAGCCCGGCAGTACCTGATGAAATTGCGCACCATTCTCCAATATCTCGGAGTGTCCACCGGCAACATGGAGGAGGGCAGCTTCCGCTGTGATGCCAACATCAGCATCCGCCCGGAGGGCTCACCCGAGACGCTTCCCAAGGTGGAAGTCAAGAACATGAATAGCTTCAAGGCGGTATTCCGGGCGCTGGAATACGAAGCTGTACGCCAGAGAAAAGTCGCCAGCGAGGGCGGCCGGTTGCACCAGGAGACCAGGGGATGGCTGGATGATAAAGGCATCACCCAATCCCAGCGCAGCAAGGAATCGGCTCACGACTACCGCTACTTCCCTGAGCCCGACCTGCCGCCCCTGGTGCTGACGGAGGACAGCGTCAACCAGATCAAGGCCGGCCTGCCGGAACTAGCGGAGGCGCGGCGGGAGCGTTTCATGTCCCAGTACGGCCTGCCGCTTTACGATGCCAGCCAGCTCACCGCCTCGAAACCGGTGGCTGACTACTTCGAGGCGTGTACGAGTCTGGCCAAAGGTGCCCCATCCCAAAAGAGAGCCAAGAGCATCGGTAACTGGATTCTGGGCGAATTCGCCCGCTGGCTGAACTCGGCCGGAATAGAAATTCAGCAAGCCAGGGTTGCTCCGGCCCATCTGGTCGAGCTGATCGATATGGCCGATCAGGGAGCTGTCACCGGACCCGCAGCAAAGAAGATTTTCGAGGAGATGTTCCAGACCGGTAAGCCGCCGAGGGAGATCGCCACCCAGCTTGGCCTGACACAGATCGGCGATGCCTCGGCCATAGAAGCGGCGGTTAAAGATATAATTGCATCCAACAGGCAGGCAGTGGTAGACTTCAAGGCAGGAAAAGAGCAAGCGCTGACATTTCTCGTTGGGCAGGTGATGAAAGCCACCAGGGGGAGGGCCAACCCCAAGTCAGTGAGCGAGATGATACGAAAGGAGCTTAGCGCAGGCTAGTGCAGACATATTTCTACATAGCCCAGATCATAGTCGGCGTGGTACTGATTCTGGTGCTGTTGCTCCAAGTGAGGGGCGGCGGTTTGGGTGGCATTTTCGGCCAGGCCGACACCACGTTTCGCACCCGCAGGGGGCTTGAGAAAACGCTGTTCCAGTTCACCATCGTGCTGGTGGTGGTGTTCATCGCTCTGGCGATCGTCAGTGCCAGATGGACAGACTAACCCCCCCGATCCCGGCTTCCTTGTCACCGGCCATCATCACACTCACTACTGATTTTGGCATCAATGATTCCTATGTGGCTGCCGTGAAGGGTGTGATCCTGGGCATAAACCCCCACGTCACTATAGTAGACATCTCTCACTCCATCGAGCCCCAGAACATCCGTCAGGCAGCTTTCGTCTTCAGCACAGCCTACCCCTTCTTTCCATCAGACACGGTGCACCTGATCCTGGTCGATCCCGGAGTGGGCGGTTCACGTCGAGCAATCATCCTCGAGACCGACACCGCCATATTCGTAGCGCCGGACAACGGCGTGCTCAGCTATGTCATCCAGGCTTCGACGAAGAAGCGCATATCCAAGTCAGGCCTTATGAAACTCCCGTCGGAGATGGAGGCATTCGAGATCACCAATCCCAGACACTGGCATCAACCTGTGAGTCCAACTTTCCACGGTCGGGACATCTTCGCACCAGTAGCCGCCCACGTTTCCCTCGGCGCACCTCTGAACAACTTCGGCCAGCTCATAACGTCAATCAGGGTCTTCCCACCCGACCAGCCACAGCTTGATCCGAAGGGCAATCTGATCGGCCACGTTTTGCATATCGACCACTTCGGCAACGTCATCACCGACATCACCAGCCAGGATCTGCCATCCGGCAAGTTCATTATCCAGGTAGCCGGACACAAGATCACTTCGCTCAGTCCGTCCTACGAACAGGCCCGAGGACTGCTGGCCATTATCGGCGGCAGCGGACATCTGGAGATATCCCTGAAGAACGGCAATGCAGTACGTCTGCTCGGCAGCAAAGTCGGCGATGAGTTGTGTCTCGAAATGCAAGGGTCAAGACGAAAAGATGTCCAGGTAGCCAGACAACGTTGATGTGCACAAAGTGCATTGCTGTGCACATACTATGCACCTAGGATCGAGGTTTCCAGCACAAATGAACGACAAGGCCGACTACGTTCATAGGGCATTCACCGCCATCGCTGATCGCTATGACCTTCTCAACACCCTGTTGAGCTTCAATCAGGACAGTTATTGGCGCAAAGCAACGGTGTCCGCCCTGGGGCTGAAGGGTTCCGAGATCACTCTTGACATAGCCACCGGAACCGGCAAGCTGGCTCGGGAAATAGAGATTGGCGTGCGGTCAACAGGCAGAGTTGTGGGAATAGATTTCTGTGAACCGATGCTGCGCAAGGCCAGTCTGCAAGCACGGGAAACCCATCTGGTGCTGGCGACATCCGAGAAGCTGCCTTTCGCTGACAACACCTTCGATGGTGCAACCATCGGCTTCGCTCTGCGAAACGTCCCCGATATCGAGAAGACGCTACGCGAAACAACCAGAGTCATAAAGTCTGGGGGGAAGGTGGTTTGCCTGGAGTTCTCCCGACCACGCTACCCCGTGATCAGAAGTCTGCACAGGTTCTACCTGCTGCGTGTACTGCCCACTATTGGAAGGCTGGTATCGGGCGATCGGGATGCCTATCTGTACCTGCCGCGCTCCATTATGGGGTTCTCCAGTGCGGAGGAACTGAAGGGAATAATGGAAAGAGCCGGTTTACAGAAAGTCTATTTCCGCTTCCTGACTTGGGGCGTTGTCGCCATTCATGTCGGCAACAAGCCCAGCAATCTGTCACCGGATAATGGGAGAGCCGCGGGGCTCTCCCATTCAAATGCATAAACCCGCTGAGGCAAACGACTGCTAGATTTGCGTCTAGTCTGCTTTGGACGCTACCGCCACCTTGCGAATCCCACCCTCGCCAGCGTGGTACTGCCTGATGATTTCCTGCCACTGGCCCAAGGGCTCCGGTTCCCACTCGATGGTGGCCGGAACGCGCTTCGCCTCGGTCCCCAACTCCCGCAGAGCCAAGTCCCTCAGCGCCTTCATGTACCTGTCAAACTGCTTGATCTCTTTCTCAGAGAAGCGCGCCCTCAACATATCCCTGGCATATCCAACTATGACGGCGATCGACTGATTGAGAAGGTCCTTCCCCTTCGGCTGGATCTGGATCTTGACGACCCTCTGGTCTTTCTTGCTTCTGACCTTCTTCACGTAACCGGCCCTCTGCATGCGGGACAAGAGAGCCGAAACGCTGTGTTTCTCTCGAAACACATAGGCCGAGATTTCCCCCGGGCTCAGAGGAACTTTGCTCATGCTGAGGATGAGCAACACATCCATCTGGGCCAGCGTGGTCTGCCGCTTACCAAGCTCGATCTCAGTGGCTCTGAGCGCAGCATCAGAAGCCTGGCGCAGCCTTATCCACGCCGTCAGGTACGGATCCTTCGTTTCCCAATTGTGCACTTCTTCCTCCTTAAAAACCCCTACCTCGACTCCGTCATGCCGGGGTAGTCCATTAATTGGATGTCACAGAATTGTAACATCCCATATGATTCATGTCAAGCCACTTGCAATCCCATTGGTTTAAGGGGTCTTAAGGGGTCGGAAACTCGAGCGGCAATGGGAATGCTCCCTGTTGCCACAGCTCAGATGGATTGCTTCTCATGCTTCCAGACAGTGCCCTGAGGCGTATCCTCCAGAATCACTCCCAGGTCTTTCAGCGACGAGCGGATCTTATCGGCCATCTGCCATTGCTTCTCTTTCCTCGCTTCAGTGCGGAGTGAAACCAGGAGATCGATGAAGGGTTTGGCTGCCAGGTCGACTTCCGGCTTCTCAAAGGTGAACCCAAGCACACCACCAAGTTCCTGCAGTATCTGCTGCGCCTCTTTCGCATCTGCACCCTGGTCAATAGCCCGGTTGATCTCCCTGGCCAGGTCGAACAGTGCGGCCAAGGCTTGCGCAGAGTTGAAATCATTGTCCATGGCCTCAGTGAATCTCTGTCGAAATGTCTCGGCATGAAGCGGAGGCGCAGTATCACTGCTCTGGCGTTGCGAACCGGCGAAAGCAGCCTGACGGAGGCGTTCCACACCTTTCTCAGCAGCCCCCATGCCCTCCTCACTGAAGTTGATCGGGCTGCGGTAGTGGGAGCTCAGGATAAACAACCTGATGGCATCAGGGCTGAAGCGATCGAGTGCCTGCTTCAGTGTGATGAATATGCCCAGGGACTTGCTCATCTTCTCCCCACCAAGCTGCACAAATCCGTTATGCATCCAGTACTTGACGAAGGGCGTCACACCGGTGAAACCCTCAGACTGGGCTATCTCGTTCTCATGGTGTGGAAAGATAAGGTCCTGCCCACCACCGTGGATATCCAGAGTCTGTCCCAGATACCTCATCGACATGGCGCTGCATTCGATATGCCAGCCCGGTCTCCCCTTCCCCCACGGGCTGTCCCACCAAGGCTCGCCGGGCTTCGCCGCTTTCCACAAGGCAAAGTCCAGTGGATGCTCCTTCTCATCGCCCGCCTCCACACGCGCACCTGCTTGAAGATCATCGAGGCTCTGATGGCTGAGCTTTCCGTAGTCTGCCTTGCTCTTCACCCGGAAATACACGTCGCCCCTGGATTCGTAGGCATGACCCCTGTCTATCAGGCCCTGGACAACCTCGATGATCTTGGGGATTTCCTCGGTGGCTCTGGGATACACATGAGCCCTTTGAATATTGAGCCGGTCCATGTCCACGAAGAACTGGGCAATGAACTTGTTGGCCAGATCACTGGGAGAAGAGCCTGACTGGCGGGCGCGGTCAATGATCTTGTCATCGATGTCAGTGAAGTTCTGGACATGCTTCACCTTGTAGCCCCTGAACTCCAGATAACGCCTGACCATATCAAAGACCACGTAGCTCATGGCATGGCCGAGGTGGCACTCAGCATATGGAGTGACCCCGCAAACATACATCTTCACCACGTCGCCTTGCGGTACGAACTCTTCTTCCCGTGCTGAAAGTGTGTTATATACCTTCACAATATCTCCTTCGGCGCAGTAGCCATCGAGTAGTCCCCGTCAGCCCCTGGCGCTATGTTTTCGTCCTCTCCACCAGAGCCACGGCATGCGCCGCTATGCCTTCGCCTTTTCCCAGGAAGCCCAGCCCTTTCGAAGTAGAGCTCTTGATCCCCACACAGTCGGTGTCGATGCCCATGGCATCACCGAGGATCTGGCGCATTTGCGAAATGAACGGGGCCAAGCGCGGTTGCTCAGCCACGATGCTGGCATCGACGTTGCAGACGTACCATCCCTCCGCCCGCAGCAGCGCCACTATCTCCCGTAGCAGAGAAACGCTGGAGATGTCTTTGTAGCGCGAGTCACTGGATGGGAAATGGATGCCGATGTCACCGAGGCCGGTTGCTCCGAGAAGGGCATCGACGATGGCATGTACCAGGACGTCGGCATCGCTGTGTCCGTCAAGCCCCTTGTCGAAAGGGATATCCACCCCTCCCAGCACCAGTCTTCTCCCGCTCACCAGCGGGTGAACGTCATAACCGACGCCTACCCTCATTCCTCATCCTCAGGATAGTCTCTGCCAGCGCGAGGTCCTCCGGTGTCGTCACTTTTATATTATCATAGGAGCCCGTGTAAACCCTCACCCTGTGCCCCAGTGCTTCGAGCAGCGAAGCATCATCTGTAACCTCCTGATCCACCCTTCTATACGCCTCGGCAACTAAATCGAATCGAAACACCTGCGGGGTCTGGGCAGCCCAGAGGTGTTCCCTGGGGGGCGTGCTCTCGATCACTCCCTCAGCGCCAACCATCTTCACCGTCTCCTTCAAAGGCATGGCCGCTATCGCCGCACCGGTCCGGCGAGCCTCCTTCAGCCCCTGCTCGATGAGTTCAACTGTGACACAGGGCCGCGCCCCATCGTGGATCACCACCCAATCGCAGCGATCCAGCCTCTTCAGCCCCTCACTCACCGAGTCCTGCCGCCGCTGGCCGCCGGCGCACACTGCCGCCACCTTGGAGAAGCTGCTATCTTTCACCAGCTTCGCCCCTCGCTCCACACTCGATTCATTCAGCGCCACCACGATCTGATCCACCACGCTGCACGATTGGAAGACCTGCAACACACGCCAAAGAAGGGGCCTGCCAGCGAGCAGGGCAAATATCTTGTCCACCCCACCCATCCGCCGGCTGCTGCCCCCCGCAGCGATGACAGCGCCGACCCGTTCGCGTGGAAGCTCGTTTACCTTGATATTCGTCTCCTTCCGATGCTAGAATGGCCTCATCTTGGTGGGTGTAGCCCAGAGGTTAAAGGCGCCAGGTTGTGGCCCTGGAGATCGAGGGTTCGAATCCCTCCACCCACCCCAGCGCCTATAGCTCAGCGGATCAGAGCATCGGTCTTCGGAACCGGGGGTCGTGGGTTCGAATCCCTCTAGGCGCGCCAAGTTCCTCCTGAAAAGCATCTCCTCTTTACCACCCACGGACTGCAGGTACGCACATGCTTCCATACTGCTCGAAAAGGTTTATAGCACAGTGCCAGCATGCAAGACAACCGGCCTGCCTGCCATTTACATAATCTTATACCCTTGACGGCCCCAGCCAGGAGCGTGGTAAACTCAGCCAGGAAGCTCATTTGGGGGGTGGCCATCACGAGTATGACCGACACAGCTTCCGAAGACCAACAATAAATACATAATGCCAAACCCTTGACGGTTCATGAGAGGGGCTGGCTTATACTGTAGTCTGGTTAGCTGTTGAGGGGATTCCGCAACTAGGTCAGCAGATTTCACTTGCTTATATGCTCTGTGGGTTTTTCTGCGTCTCGCCCTCATATCAAGGAATAAGATTTTGTTGGTCTTGAAAAGGGGAGGATGAAGACAGCCAAAGAGACCTGGGAGACAGCCAAAGGAGCCCTTCAGGTTCAGATAAGCAAAGCCAACTTCGATACCTGGCTCAAAGACACCGTAGGCCTCAGCCAGCAGGGCAGTCAGTTCGTCGTTGGCACCCCTAGTGCCTTCGCCAAGGAGTGGCTGGAGAAACGCCTCTATTCCCTGGTGAGTAAGGTGCTGATCAGCATCATCGGCCAAGAAGTCGAAGTGAAGTTCCAGGTCTGCCCCAGCCAGGAGTCGGTCGTGACAACCAGGGGTTCGGGCTCTTCGCGGCTGCCGCCACTGATCAACCCCCGCTACACCTTTGACAACTTCGTCGTCGGTGCCTCCAATCGCTTGGCCTACGCAGCCGCCCTGGCGGCCGCCGAAGAACCGGGGCGGTCATACAACCCCCTCTTCATCCACGGAGTACCCGGAGTGGGAAAAACCCACCTGGCCCATGCCATAGCCAACGACGCTTCCCAGAATGGCTTCAGGGTTGTCTATGCAAGCAGCGAGCAGTTTACCAATGAGTTCGTCAACTCCCTGAAGGAGCGGCGCACCGAGGAGTTCCGCAGCAAGTTCCGGAACACCGACCTGTTGGTAATAGAGGACGTCCAGTTCATCGTCGGCAAGCCCCAGACACAGGAGACGCTCTTCCATACTTTCAACGATCTGCACAACGCCAGCCGTCAACTCGTTGTCACCAGTGATCGCACGCCGGCATCACTGACATCAGTAGACACCAGCCTCTGGTCCCGCCTCGGCAGTGGACTGGTAACTGAAGTCGAAGCGCCGGACTTGAATATGAGACTGGCCATCCTCCGTGCCAGAGCCAGGCAGCAGCAGGTCTCTATTGACGAGGCGGTATTCGAGTACATCGCCCAGCGGTGCCAGCGCAATGTGAGAGAGCTGGAGGGCTCCTTCAACCGGGTGATGGCCTTTGCCAATCTCATGCGCCGAAGCCCCACCCTGGAATTGGCTCAGCAAGCTCTTCAGGGCCTGTCTTCCTCAAACGAGACTGTTGCCCTCACACCGGCCTCCATCCTGGACGCCGTGGCTGATCACTTCCAGGTCAGTGTGGATGCGCTCAAGGGACGAAGCAGAGACCAACAAGTCACACTGGCGCGCCATATTGCCATTTATCTGGTTCGAGAGAAGACAACCTGCGGCCTGCAGGACATCGGGCGCATGCTCGGCGGCCGCGACCACTCAACCATTCTCCGTGGTCACCAGAAGATCGCCTCGATGCTCCCCGCAGATCCAAGCATGCAAAGGAACATCGACGAGATACTCTCCACCTTCTCGAATTAGCGCGCCCCACACCTCTACTATTACTACTAATATCTACTATCCCATCTCATGATATGATGAAGCTATTCTTGTGTTGTATCAGATGTGTGCACAACCGGTGCACACCCCTCACGAATGAGAATGTGCAGAGCGTTGGTTACTCGGTGCGGAGCCAGTGTAGAGTCCCTGAAATTCAAGAGGATTCTAGTGGTGCTGAGCCTGATTCTGATCGTATTGTCGATCGCATTCACAAGGGGCGGTTCTGTGCCCATGCCTTCGGCCTGGTGTGAGGAGCTGGAGC
>CAYYWI010000010.1:46619-50586 GCA_964475375.1 uncultured Dehalococcoidia bacterium | reverse complement strand
GTATGGTTGTAGGGCGAGATCGATCAAACAGCATGGAGGTCTGTCGATGACAAAGAGCAAGAGGATTGCAATCCTCACCGGAGGAGGCGATTGCCCGGGCATAAACGCGGTAATCCGGGCGGTAGCCAAGAAGGCGATTCTCGAATACCAGATGGAAGTGATCGGCATTGAAGACGGCTATGACGGCCTGGTGCGGAACAAGTGGAGGAAACTGGAATACAACGACGTTTCCGGCATATTGACGCTGGGAGGCACAATACTGGGCACGTCCAATTCAGCCAACCCCTATCGGTATCCGGTGAAGAGAGGCAAAGAGCTGGAGTATCAGGATCTCTCGCGGACGGCTATTGAGAATCTCAAGAAGCTTGATGTCGACTGCATGGTGTGCATTGGCGGGGATGGGACGATGCACATTACCAATCGGCTTTTCGGAGATGGTGTGCCTGTTGTTGGCGTTCCAAAGACGATAGACAATGACCTCATGGGCACTGATATCACCTTTGGTTTCGACTCCGCTGTCTACATTGCCACAGAAGGCATTGACCGGATTCACTCCACAGCCCAATCACACCATCGCGTCATGATTGTGGAAGTCATGGGGCGCAATGCCGGGTGGATTGCGCTGCACGCTGGAGTGGCAGGGGGAGGGGATATCATTCTGATTCCGGAAATTCCGTATGATGCCGAAGTCATAGCTGCCAAGGTGAAAGAGAGAAACCGCAGGGGCAAGCGCTTCAGCATAGTCGTGGTCGCTGAGGGCGCTAAGCCGAAGGATGGAGACGTGGTGGTGAAGAGGATTGTTAAAGACGGCACAGAGCCTGTTCGCCTGGGCGGCATCGGTTTTGTGGTGGGTGCTCAGATTGAGAAGATCACCGGGATTGATACGCGCACTGTGGTGATGGGACATCTTCAGAGAGGCGGCACCCCGACCCCCTTTGACAGAGTGCTGGCAACCAAGCTGGGAACCACTGCGGTGGACCTGATCCAGAACCGGGAGTTCGGGTACATGGTGGCGGTGAAGGGTGGTGGCTTGACCAAGGTCAGTCTCCAGGACGTGGCCACGGGGACAAGGACAGTGAGCCTGAATGATCCGCTGATAGCGACAGCCCGCTCTGTGGGTACGTGCTTCGGTGACTAGTGAAGGGAGCAAGAGCAGCCAGCAGTACAAGATGGCAAAGCTGAAGGATCTCGTAGAGAGCGACTATGGCCTGGTTGAACCGATTGCGTAAATCCGCTATTGCATACTCCCAATCATCAGGTCAGGCGGCTTTGTCATCGGCTCTTGTTTTCGTGTCGTGCAACCGGAGCATTGGAGTATTGACAAAATCCGATGATATTATTATGATCCTAATCATTACCACGAAGCAAATTAATCCACTACGGCAAACTTTTTAGATAAGTTCAAGCCAAGTCGGGAAATTAAACCGCAGCCTCAAATAGTTCTCTAATATCAATCTACAGGTTTCTTATATCCATGGTGAGGAGATTGCCAGGGACATCGGCCTGATGCCGGAAAAGATCGACGAACTGGTCTCCAAGAAGGCGGAGAAGCAAGGGCTATGCTGAGATCATGAGGGAATAGGGACTACGGCTGCGCCGACACAGGAAGCAGGTGGACGGAAGGCGCTCAGGGTCCTTCACGGACCTGGCGGAAGGAGGTTGGCGAAGATGCTTTTCAGATCGACTGGGCTGGGGAAGACGGAACTCAAGGCGAAGGTGAACGGTGTCGTGCGGCAGGGGGACTACCTGATCCTCCAGGTGGAGACCCTGGAGCCGGTGAAATGGAAGATACGGGCCGGCATCAGCTTGAAGGACATGTGGGCGGTGATAAGGTCGATACTCAAGCCATTGAATCTCAGGCTCATGCTGTCCAACAAGTGGTTCAAAGAAGCGCAGCATCCCGGTGAGTTCTAGGCTCCCGTGAATCCGGAAGCCGGGCTGGCACAGCAGTTCCTCAACCTGACTGTCCGCAAGATTGGGGCTGGGGGTGGCTGGGTGCGGTCGCAGCATCGGTAACCGCCGAGTGGGGGGTGAGGACGAAAATGGAGACGGCACTCACCAGAGCTGGGAGGACGCCCTTCCTGTCTAATGTTGCATAGAGTACACTGGAGGCACATCCGCTACGGGCCAATGATCTGCCGCTGTCGTGAATCCAGGAGGTTGGGTGCATGTCAGAGATCTCTCCGGAACAGGTGAAGGCCGGACAGGCCGTATACAGCAGGCCGTTCCTGGCCATATATGATCGGGTCATCGGGTTCAACTACCGGTTCCTCTGGAGATGCCCGCCAGGCGAAGTACTGGCTTTGTACAACGAGCATGTCTCTGCCAACCATCTGAACGTTGGCGTGGCCTCAGTCGCCAGCCTCAATCGCTGTACATTCCCAGTATCCAAGCTTTGCTGGCCTTGATGGACCTCAACCCCAATAGTCTGGCCGTGGCGGCAAAGCGCCTGGCTCGGTACCATCCGGAGACCTACATTCAGAACGCACTGGACCCCGTAAGGATCGATGTTTCGCATTTCGACTCAGTGGGCCTGGCTAATCTGCTTCACTGTCTGCCGGGCACCATAAGGACAAAAAGGGCGGTCTTCGAAAATCTGAAAGCCGTGCTGAATCCAGGAGGAACACTCTTTGGATGCACCATTCTCTACGGCGGGGTTAAGCGCAGCCCGCAGGCTACACTGTGGTTGAACTACATGAATGCCTTCCACCTGTTAACGAACAAGGAAGATGATCTGGAGGAGCTGAAACAGAACTTGGCGGAGTGTTTTACGCGGAGTTCCGTGAAGGTGGTGGGGTGTGTGGCGCTGTTCTGGGCGCGGAAGTGATGCTCCGTATCGTTTCTTGGCGGCGGTATCGCTACCGGCAGAAAAGAAAACTCCAGCCCGATCGGGCTGGGGTTTAAGGACCGCTCTGACTTGCCTCTGAGTCGGTAGAGTCACTTCCCGAACATGGTTCTTTCTTCGTGATAGAGCTGGACTGGGCCGCCAGAAGATGTCGAACCTATGTTTCTTGTTGGCTCTCAGTTGCCCGTGACTCTGGTGCCACCCGGAGGGAGGACGTCAAATGGTTCGCCGGCCAGCTTGGCCGTCAGCGTCGCTTTCAGGATGTCTATGGGGATGCGGATCTGGTGCAGCGAATCCCTGTCTCTGATGGTTACCTGACTGTCCACCAGAGACTGGAAGTCGATGGTGACGCAATACGGTGTGCCGATCTCATCCTGGCGGCGGTAGCGCCGGCCGATGCTTTGTGAGTCGTCGTACTGAGTCATGAAGCAGCCACGAATCCTGGTATAGACATCGGTTGCCACGGGCACAAGCTTCTCATTCCTGCTGAGTGGCAGTACAGCCACTTTGATGGGAGCGAGCGCCGGGTGCAGCCGCAGGACGACCCTCTTCTCCTTCTCCACCACTTCCTCGTGGTAAGAGTCGATCAGAAAGGCCAGCACGGAGCGGTCGACGCCAGCGGAAGGCTCGATAACATAAGGCACGAAGCGTTCCTTGGTCTCCTCTTCGAAGACGCTCAGGTCTTTGCCGCTGAACTTGGCGTGTTGCTCCAGGTCATAGCTGCCGCGGTTGGCGATGCCCTCCAGCTCCGACCAGCCCATGGGGAAGAGGTACTCCACGTCGTAGCATCCCTTGGCATAGTGGGCGAGCTCTTCCTTGGCGTGCGAGCGCAGGCGGAGGTTGTCCTTCTTGATGCCGAGCTTGACATACCAGTTGAACCTCTGCTCCAGCCAGTGCTGGAACCAGTGATCATCGGTGCCGGGCTTGACGAAGTACTCCATCTCCATCTGCTCGAATTCACGGCTGCGGAAGATGAAGTTGCCGGTGGTAATCTCATTGCGGAAGGACTTGCCCACCTGGGCGATGCCCAGCGGCAGCTTCCGGCGCGAGGTGCTCATCACATTCTGGAAGTTGACGAAGATGCCCTGGGCCGTCTCCGGCCTGAGATAGACGACAGCAGCA